>NZ_JBEEEN010000005.1:0-242012 GCF_040117515.1 Gilvirhabdus luticola | reverse complement strand
TGATTTTCAAATGAAAAAAATGGAAGAAGCAAAGCGATTGCCAAATAGGGAATTGGAAAATCTCTGATTTTCAAATGCAAAAAAGGGAAGAATTAAAAAATAATTTACTTTTTTAAAAATAAGACATCCAAAATATCTTTTGTCACGTATATAAAAACAAGTGACACCAATTTCTACTTATATAGGTTAATAGCATAATCATTCTCAAAAAAGTGTCATTAAAAAATAGGTTATTTTATGGGTTAAAATAACCGTAGTTAGTTTAGTTAGGGACTAAAATCCTACTTATTTTGAACAGGAAAGTTTAATTTGGGTAGGATTTAGTTTTTAGGTCTATTTAATAAAGCGCTTTAATTTTCTTTAGTTTTGATTTCCAAAGTTTTAAAGTGTCTTTATGTTTCTTTATGTTGTTATTCACCTCTTGAACTAAAGGATTATCATTTTCTACATTTGTAAAAAATTGTAAATTATTTTCAAGTTGATTGATTTCACCTTTCACTTCATCAATTTTCTTTCTAATGAATGATAGTTCATTATTAAGAACTTTAGAGTCTTCATTATTGTTGAGGACTTCTAATTTGTTGTCATACTTAATGAGCTCAATTTCATTCTTACTTATACCAGTTTTTTCGAATAAATGGTCTAAAGCTTTATAGAATTTACCTTCAATATAGCGTTTATTATTTGGCACAAAACCAATGTCTTTCCATTTAACAATGTAATCTTTTATTAACTGAATATCTTCTTCTTTTTCCCCCTTGAGTTTAAGACCTTTTAGTTCCTGAAGCAGTTCTACTTTTTTATTATAGGTTTCTAATTGCTCTTTGTTTTGTGAATTTCTATTAGCGTGAAGTTTATCAAAATAGCTATTACATGCCGCTTTAAATTGTTTCCAAATCTTATCACTGTCTTTTCTTGGCACATGTCCAATACTTTTCCACTCACTTTGAATTTTTTTCATGAGAGGAGTTATAGTTTCAAAATCTTCACTATCCTTATTGTCTTCAGCAACTTTAATTAAGGCTAATTTTTTTTGAAGGTTTTCGTATTGGTTTTTCTTTAAATCTTTGTAAAATGAATTTTTCTTTTTATTAAAAACTCTAACAGCATTTTTGAACTTTGCCCAAGTCTCTTCGTTTGCTTTTATTGGGACTTTACCAGCATTAAAGAAAGATTCTCTTAATGCTTCAATTTCCTTTATCTTTTTTTGCCATAAACTGTGAGAGGTAGCTCCTTCTTCGGTTATGGTTTTAATAGCATCTATTATCTTTAATTTTTCATCAAGATTTTTTTCATAAACTACTTCAAGTTCTGCAAAGTGTGCCTGGCGTTTATCATGAATTATTTTTGTGGCATCTTTAAAACGTTTCCAAATATCATTTCTATGCTCTTTTGCAACAGGCCCTAATTCTTCTTTCCACATTTTATGCAAAGCTTGAAGCTCACGAAAAGACCTTGTAATATTGTCATCTTTTGCTAGTTCTTCAGCTTGTTCAATAATTTTTAACTTTTTTTCTAGGTTGTATTTAAAGTCTAAATCTCTTAAATCTCGATTAAGATGGAGGAAATCGTAAAAGATTTCAACATGGTGATGATAGCTGTTCCATGCATTATTATATTTATCTCTAGGAATCGGACCGGCATGTTTCCACCGTTCTTGTAATTCTTTAAAATGTTTGTAAGTTGTATTTATGTTCTCTTCAACATTAATCAAGCCTTTAATTTCCTCAATAATTTCTAACCTATTAGCTAGATTGTCCTTGAGACTATTTTCTATGTTTTTATAATGAAGATGTAGTTTATTCCTGTATTCTTTATAAACACTTTTAAAACGCTTTTGTAGTGGACTAGAGTAATAAAAGTCAATTTCATGGCCGCCTTCGTTTAAAAACTCTTCTTTTTTCTCTTCTAAAAGCGCATTGAATTTTGATTTAAATTCTGATCTAATACCTTCTACATGGGCTTTTATAGCCTGTGCTTTTTCATTTTTTACGAGTTTATCCAACTCAATGACCAAAGCATCCATGGACATTTTATCATATTCCTTAAATTCGATAACATGTCGTTCTTTGTTCCCTTCATCTTCGGCATCTTCAGCATTAGAAGAGTCTATTTCATCAATGGCATCTTCCTCTTTTTTTGGCTCTTTATTACTCGATTTTGAAGTAGATTCCTTTTTGTCAAGCGTATCTTCTCCGTTATTGGGCTCATCTATGACTGATGACTGAGAAGAAGATTCTTTTTGATCTTTATGATTCTCCTCTATGAGGTCTATCTTTTTAGACTCTGATTCTTCTATTCCATCTGCTTTTGGCAGGTTATCTTGCTCTGACATTTCTTAAAATGTTTTAAGTTTTTACAATTTCATAACACCTTAAAGATAATAACAACTCAAGTATTTACAAAAGGTTGATACTATTTTAATGTATTAAAAGTACTGTTTTTAATCTTTATTCCAGATGTTCCAGGCTTTCTCTGCTTGCAATATTAACATATTTGAGCCATTAATGGTTGTGGCTCCATATTGTTTGCCAAGCTTAAGAAATTTAGTTTCTTCTGGATTATATATTAAATCGTATAATATATGATTTTGTGTGATGAATTTATATGGAATATTAGGACACTGGTCTACATTTGGAAATGTTCCAACAGGAGAGCAATTAATAATTATTGGATGAGTTTTTATAAGGTCTTCTGTTAAATTGCGATAAGTAATTTTAGTAAATTCTGATGGTTTTCTTGAAATATAAATATAGTCTATTCCAAGTTCGTTTAAAGTAAAGGCAACAGCTTTGCTTGCACCACCTGTGCCTAAAATAATTGCTTTTTTATGGTTAGGTTTTAAAAACGGTTGTAATGATTTTTTAAAGCCATAACAATCTGTGTTATAACCAATTAATTTGCCGTTTGCATTAATCTTTATTGTGTTTACGGCGCCTATTTTTTTTGCTTTTTTATTGAGTTTATCCAGAAAAGGGATGACTTCTTCTTTATACGGAATTGTAACATTCAATCCTTTTAAGTTAACTGTTTTTGATATGATATTTGAAAATTCAGTAATATTCTGAATGTCAAAATTTTGGTAGTTGGCATCATTTATTTGTTCATTTTCAAACTTCTTTTTAAAATAAGATTCAGAAAATGAATATGAAATATTTTTGCCTAATAGACCAAATCTACGCATCTTGTTTTTTAGGTTTTGTTTTTTGTCCGTATACTTCCAAAGCTAAAACAATTAAAATTCCAATAACTATAAATAAAATGGCAGTCCAAGTTTGTGCATTGAGTTCTGGAATGTAACGACTATAATTTTCTATAACTTTTGCTCCTTGAGAATCAATTTGAATACTTCCATCTTCGAGTAACTTATATATGGTTTTTTTCCAGGGCCATACAACACCAAGAGAACCAATAATAAATCCAATGATAACAGAAATAGTAATTCTTTTATACCGTTTTAAAATGTAGCTTAACAAATGAGAAAAAGTGACTAAACCAGTAACAGAACCCAACGTAAAGACTGCAAGAACCTTAAGCATTCTTATTCTTGCAACATTGTATATAAAGCTGAAATTACCTTTAATTATTTCAAATAGAGTATCATAAAGTGCATTTACAGAATCAACTAAAAGCAGTACATAATTACCTAATAAAATAAGAATGAATGAGCCTGAAAAACCGGGCAATGTCATTCCAGTTACGCTAATTATGCCACAGAAAAAAACAAACCAAAGGTTATCATTTTCTGTTGCAGGATCTAAAAAACTAATGCCAATACCAATCACAATCCCTATAATTATAGCAATACAGGTCTTATAATTCCAATCTTTAAAGTCTTTACCGATGTAATATATAGAGCCAATAATCATTCCGAAAAACACACTCCATACATAAAGCTCGTAATGTTTTATAAAATAGTCTAGTATTTTTGACACACTAAAATAACTAATGACCATTCCCAAAAAAAGGAGGCCTAAAAAACGACCATTGATATACTGAAAAAAGCTTTTAAATCTACCATTGAAAAGTAGCTTTAAAGCTTTTCTATTCACTTTTTGTAATGAATAGATAAATTCTTCATAAAACCCTGCAACAAAAGCCACTACACCACCAGAAACACCAGGAACTTTGTTTGCAGCTCCCATACCTATACCCTTTAAAACAAGGAAAATCTTATCTGCTAGTGTTCTTGTACTTTCCATTACACTTTTTTAGATCCGACTTTTTCTAGGATATATATGGTTAAGAAACCAATAATCATTAATACTATGGTGAACAATAATTGATTATCACCTTCATATAAAAATGGAGACACACTTTTTTCCAAAAGAGGAACTTCTACACCTTTAGAATTTAATCGCCAGGTTAATGTTTCTTTCCAAGGCCAAACTTTATTTAAAGATCCAAAAATGAAGCCAGTAAGCAATGCCAATGTGGCATTGTGATAATGTTTAAATAGCCATTTTAAAACACGACTAAAACTTAATAACCCAATTATGGCTCCAATAACAAAAAGAGCAATTTTTTTAAAATCAAAATCATGAATTGCAGTGCTTAAAGTTTTATATGCACCAAGAATGACTAGAATAAATGATCCAGAAATACCTGGTAAAATCATGGCACAAATAGCCAATGCTCCTGCAAAAATTAGAAATATAGAATTCTCATTGTCATTTAATGATGGTAATGTGGATATGTAGTAAGCGATAAATGCACCAATGATTAGAACAACTATTGTCACAAAATTCCATTTTGTAATTTGTTTGCCTACAAAATAGATACTCGCAATTATGAGTCCAAAGAAAAATGACCATATTAAAATAGGATGATTTTCTATTAAATATTTTGCCAAACGCATAAAGGAAACAAAACTGATAATTATTCCAGTTAAAAGAGCTAATAAAAAATTACCATTTAACTGTTTCCAAAATACTGTAAAACCTTCTTTGAAAAGAGTCTTAAAAAGAGCAACATTAACATTACTTATGGTTGTAATCAATTCTTCGTAAATACCTGATATAAAAGCAATAGTACCACCAGAAACACCAGGAACAGCATCGGCTGCTCCCATGGCTATTCCTTTAAGAGATATTATAAAATAATCAATAAGCCGTCTTTGCATTTTCAGTTTTTATATGAGAAAACCAAAGATATTCAATTTTGATAACAAGCTCTTGTTATTGATTTGTTTTTATCAAGTTTTTTATTTTTACTTTCTTGTAAATTTTTGGGAAGAGTTCTTCTATTATAAAAGTATATTCTTTATTGTTTTGTAATGCATTCTTTAAATGATATTCACCTTTATCATTTTCACCTAAAAAGAAATAACATCCAGCTAGCCTATATTCTATTTCAGCATTGTTTGGGTAAAATTCGCTTGCTTCTATTAAGTTTATTATTGCAGAATCTATTTCACCTAATTTAATTAAGATATCACTTCTTGATATCCAAGTGTTTAATTCGTAATTGCCCAAGTCTAGTGCTTTTTTAAAACCATTTTCAGCTTCCTCCAGAAAATTTAACTGTAGATTTATTTGAGCATAGTATTTCCAGTAAACTACGTTTTCACTATCAATATTGATGGCTTTGTTGATATAGTATAATGCTTTTTGAAAATTATGCTTTTTTCTGTAAAATTTAGTGATTGAAATCCAACCTTTATCCAAAAGAGGATCTTCGTGAACAGTTTTATAATAATATTGAACTGCAAGATCGTCCTGACCTAATTTTTCATAACAATTACCAATACGTAACAATGCAAAAGAAGTTGGGTCGTCTAGTTTTAAAGTCGTATTATAACTCTCGATGGCTTCGTTATAGCATTTTAATTTTTCAAGCACTTTGCCTTTTTCTAAATAAGCTCCAATAAAAGCATCATCAGAAATTATAGCAAAATCAAAAGCAGCCAAAGCTTTTTTATAATCTTTTATTGTAAAATATTGTTTCCCTAACTGATGCCATGCTACTTCGCTGTATGGGTTTTTGTCTAAAAACACATTTAAAAACTCAATAGCTTCTAGATTTTGGTCTAGAAAATCAAAACAATAAATCATGTTATACAATGCAGAATAATCAAACTGGTCTTCTTCCACGCATTTCATGAAATAAATTTTTGCTTCTTCAAATTTGTCAAGAAACAAATATTCCATACCTATAAGTGAGTATATATCTATTGGGTCATCCGTTAATTTAAGCGCGTTTTTCAACACATCTACAGCTTCTTGATGAAGATCTTTTTTAGACAGTATATTAGCCTTCTGGATATAAATTTCTTCATTCAATGGCTCTAAATTATAAAGCTCATTAAGCAAACTATCGGCAATATCCAACTTGTTTTCAAAAACATAGACCTCAACTTTAAATAGCTTTAGATTTATTGAAGTCGGATGTTGATCCAATCCCAATTTTATTGCTTTTTTAGCTAGAGCAACTTTACCTTGATTAAGATAGTGGTGGATGATGTTTTCGAATTCCTCTGAATCAAAAAACAAAACATGGTTTGTTTTTAACATTGATTCAAATTTTGTAAGTGATAAATTGTTGTTGTTGTCGTCGGGACTAAACTCCATAGGCACTTCGTACTATTAGGTTTCAATAAATTTAACGTTCTATTCTATTTTTATCTGTTGAAGACTTAAATGTTTTTAACAAAGTAATCAACAGCATAATTTCACTGGTTTTAGGACTTTTGCTTTTGATTTTCAAAAAGTTGAAAACTTATTCATAATGTGTTATTGTGTTTAAAACATCAATTATGATGCCGCAACCTTTAATAATTTCTTCATTTGATATTGTAAGCGACGGTGTAATTCGGATTGCTTTGGGTTCAAATAGTAACCAAAACAGTACTAATCCTTCATCCTGGCATTTTAAAATGACTTGATTTGTAATTTCTGCAGATGGTGTAAAGGCAGCCAACATTAAACCTCGACCTCTTATTTCTGTTATTAATGGATGTTTTAAATGCTCTCTGAAAAGTTTTTCTTTTTTAAGAGTTTGGTGCATTAAATCACTTTTAGTAATTTCTTTAAGAGTTGCAAGAGCAGAAGCAGCTATAACTGGATGACCACCAAAAGTTGTTATGTGTCCTAATCTTGGATTGTCCATAAATAAATCCATTAAACTTGAAGATGATGTGAAAGCGCCAATAGGCATGCCGCCACCTAAACCTTTTCCCATGACCAAGATGTCTGGTACACAATTGTAATGTTCAAACCCAAAGAGTTTTCCAGTTCTTCCAATACCTGATTGAATTTCATCTAAAATTAAAAGTGCTCCAACTTGATCGCAACGTTTCCTAACCTTTTCTAAATAATCCTTATTAGGTTCTATAAATCCAGCACCACCTTGAATGGTTTCAAGAATAACACAAGCTGTTTTAGTAGAAATGTGTTGTAAATCTTGTTCATCATTAAATTCTATAAACCTAACATCTGGTAGTAATGGTCTGAAAGCTCGCTTACGTTTTTCGTAGCCCATAATACTCATAGATCCCATTGTATTGCCATGATAAGCTTTTTTTGCTGCAATCATTTCACTGCGACCTGTAGCTCGTTTAGCAAGCTTTAATGCACCTTCTATGGCTTCTGTACCAGAATTTGTCAAATATGTTTTATCAAGAGATTTTGGTAAAAATTTTGACAATAATTTAGCGAGTTCAACAGCTGGTTCTTGAATGTATTCTCCATAAACCATAACATGCAAATACTTATCTATTTGCCCTTTTATTGCTGAAATGACTTTTGGATGATTATGCCCTAAAGTACATGCTGAAACACCAGCAACAAAATCAAGATATGATTTTTGGTTTTTATCATAAATGTATGACCCTTTGGCATGTGAAATTTCTAGAGCTAAAGGGTTTAGTGATGTTTGCGCTTGATATTTAAAGAAATCTTCCGTCATTGAGAATTGGGCTTCTTTTTTGGTAAGGGTTTCTCTATAGTAAGAGAATCAGACTTTAAGTCTTCTGGTAAATGTCGTGATGCTTTTTTTGGTTCATTTGGGTTAATGCTTGGATCCGCTTCATCAGCTTTTTTTATACGCTCTAATAAATTATCATCAAAGAAATCTTCAGCCTCTATATAATCACTCAACCCTTTTATTTTTGGCAAATTTAAAGGAGGGTCATCCTTAAACAAATCTTCTACGCTATTAGGTCTTTCGTCTTCTCTCCAAACAAAACCTTTAAGTATTTTAGCATTTTCAGGGAATTGTGATTCAGGATAAATATTTCCATCAATTTGATTAATTTTTCTTACTTCCTCTACAGCATTATCTTTAATGAAAATTCTAATTCTGCCTGATTTAGATTTGTCAATTCCAACAAGTTCGTTTTCATCGTTTCTAAAGTAATAAATTGATTCAGCATTTTTTATAATATCAACCTGATGTAGCTGATTTTCTTCATTGAACAAACCAATTAAACGCTGTCCTGATATTTGATTGTATCCAGCATCAAGCGTGTCTTTACTTATTAGAAATGCGTTATTAAAAACAAGTAAAGTATCTAATTTTTCGGTTTCTGTATTGGATATTAAGTGTATAGTATCTCCAGTCATTTGGTTTTTAAGATTCCAAAGTATAGGGCGAATTTTCTTTGCAAATGCATCTGAAGGATCTACTTTAGAAATGTTAATTAATTGTGTTAATCCTTTTTCATGGTTCACATGTACAGAATCTGCTTTTCCGCTCATATCAGATTTATACATTTTTACATTTCTAAAAGCTCTTGTAATGCGATGTTCTGGATCACCAGTTACCATAAGTGTATCGCCATGCATGTAAATAGAATCTTTTTCCTGAACGGTTATTGCTAAAGCGCGTTTAGTTATAAAAACGGAGTCTTTTTCTCTAAACACTTCGGCATAATGTCCTTTCACAACGCTATTATTTAAAGTATCTGTAACCTTAATATTATTAGTAGCCGAAGCAAAACTACTGTTTCGATCAAAATACATGCTGTCTCCTTCAAAAATCCGATTGTCATAATCAATTCTGGATTTTTTTATAAAATAACCGATATCATTTTCTGTGTCATAATAACCACGTTCACAATAAATTTTACTAGAGTCTCCTGTAATTGTGCTTGGCCCGTACATATAGGCATGACCATTTTCTGTAAAATAATCTAATCTTTGAGTCCTTAAAATATAATCTGGGTTTACCAATTTTACGCTATCAATAAATTGATATTTTTTTATATTCATATAATATCTACCGATACGACTTGTGATAGTTCCTGATGAATCTCTAACTACTGTTCCTCCAGATTTGTAAAATGATTGTTGTTTTTCTCTGTCAAAATAAAGCGTGTCTGTTGTAAGTACAGAAGATGGCTCTGTTAAGACCACATCACCGCTGGCAAAAGCTAGTTGTGTTTTGCCACTGTATTCAACATATTTGGCGCCCATATTTATGGTATCGCCTTGTTTCATATTCACATTTCCGTAAGCTTCAATAAAGTTTTCGTCACTATAATGAATGGCTTGGTCACACCACATATTTACACCATCATGGATGATATGTACTTGTCCAGAATCATCTCTGGTTAAGATTTTTGCACCAGGATAATTGGCTTCATCAAAGGTTAAAAATCCAGAATATTCAATTTGAATTTTTCGTTGTTGGGCATTTATTGTTGCAACTGCAAATAACAGGAAACACAAAAAGATATATTTGAATTTGAATAATTTCAAAATTGAATAATTTGCAACAAAAATAACGATAATAATGAAGTAACATTGTGTAGTTAGAAAAAATGCCTAAAATATAGTTAGGCATTGAATTTTATTGAATTAAATTGAAGGTATTTTATACTTTTTTTTCTTTTTTGAATTTGGTTATAATTTTCATTGTACCCGTTGGATTACTGCGTTTTAAAATCAAAAGATCTTCTTGTTGTTGGTACTTATATTCAAGTTTTATTTTGCGACCATTAAATATTAGTGAAAGAAATAAATTATCATTTTCGATTGTCCATGTACCTTCTTGAGATTCCAAACTTCCATTTCTCATGTTACTGGATTGTTTTAATGTGCCATCATTAAAAAAGTATAAATCCCAGGCAGACTTATCTTCTTTTAAAGTGCTTTCGGATGTTGTGTTTGTTTTTTCGCCTTTAACCATTGTAAATTCAATGACGCTCCATTTTCCAATGATACTAATGTCTTGGGCTTTTACTAATAAGGATAAGCTTATAAATATTAAAGTAAATATTAAATGTTTCATTATTATTAATTTAATGTTTTAGATTTTCTTTTTGAGGTATACCAATATAAAAGATACAAGAATCCAGGAGGGAAAATAAAAAATATAAAAATTGAGGCTTGTTTAACAAAATCTAACAATGACATTTTTACATCTGGGGCAGAAATTTGTAAAGCAGTAAACATAATTACTAAACCTAAACAAGCAATGAGTCCACCTAGCCCTTCCCATTTGTAGGCAATAGCTAAACCTAGCACTATTACAAAAAAACAACCAAATGCTATAATTTCCCAAACGTTTCTAAACCCTTCTCCTTTAGGAGCTTCACCAGTTATTGATTCAATAATGTGGGCTATAACCATGAAGAGAATGAAGGCTAAAATCAGTCCTCCCCAAATTCTAGCGATCCACAAGATTAATGTTGAAATTTTCCGTGATTGCTTCATGATAAAGGAATTAAGATCCAACTTTAGGATAATATTAAGCTATAATTTATAAAATGAGTATTATATATTAATATTGTTTAATATATTGGACACTTTTCTTGTGCTCTAGAGGTGTTTGTCCGGTAACTTTTTTGAAGATAGTGTAAAAACTAGATTTTGAATTGAATCCAGATTCTAATCCAATAGATAAAACGGTGTACCTTTCATATTCAGAATCTGCCAGCATTTTTTTTGCTTCCTCAACTCTTAATGAATTAATATAATCAGAGAAGTTTATTGATAAGTTTTTATTGATAAGTTGAGATATATACCCTTCACTCAAATTAAATTTATCAGATAAATATTTTAGACTTAAGTTAGGATTCAAGTATGATTTTTCTTCCTGTATATAATCCTTTATTCTGTCAAAACTTTCTGAATTTCGATTAGGCCTGTTCTGTTTTACCTTAAGATGTTCTATTCGTTTTTCTCTTAATTCAATTCGGTTTCGCAATTCTTTTGACTTATTTAAACCAGCATATCCTATTAAATAAATTAAAATAGATATACCGATCCATAAAGGATAGAATAATTGTATATCATTCAAATCATAAATTGTTGTCTTTGCAACTGCAAATATCCAGCAGATACAAGCAAGCACACCTAGATATATTAAATTTTTTAACCAATTGGTTTCAGATTTTACCCATTTTATGTCATATGTATTATCTTTTTCATACAATATTATCAGTTTGTAGGTAAAATACATGACTAATAAATTGAAAGCAAAGGAAAGATAATCTGAATACATATAAAACCCTCGTTTAAAATGTGAAGGTTCACTAAAATTCTGATTAATGGAGTAGTTGTGCAAGACTAATGATGTGTGGATTATAAAAAGAACACAGAATGGTAAGATTAATAAAATCTTCGTTTTAAATTCCATTTTTTGTTTACCCAAAAATTTGAAAACATAAAAATAGAACATAGGTAATATTAACCATTGCCAAGGTAGATAAGCAAGCTTGAAAATTGAATCATCAGCAACGATCTGTGTATCAAGTAACCAGTTTTGAAAGTTATTTAATGATAAAAAAAGAACAACCAGACCTAAATAAACAGTATTGTTTGTAATATATTTTTTTTGGGTAAATACAATACCACTGAAAATTATTCCATGAACAACTCCAGAGATAATGAGGATATTAAATATGTTAAAATTTAACCCATTTATTGTTACTGTCTAAAAATAGTCTGTTTTCTATCGGGTCCAACAGAGACAATGGTAATTGGTATTTCCAATTCTCTTTCTAAAAAGTCTATGTATTCATTCAGTTCTTTTGGTAATTGAGAATTGTCCAATAGTTTGGTTAGATCTTCTTTCCAACCTTTTAATTCTGTATAAACAGGAGTCACATTTTCAGGTTCGATATTATAAGGTAAGTGATTTATTTCCTTATTTTGATACATATAGGAAGTACATACTTTTAAGGTTTTAAACCCAGAAAGGACGTCGCCTTTCATCATCATTAATTTTGTAACCCCGTTTATTTGACATGCATATTTTAAAGCTACCAAATCTAACCAACCACAGCGTCTTGCCCGTCCAGTAGTAGCACCAAATTCCTTGCCAACACGCCCCATAGTTTCACCAGCCTCATCAAATAACTCTGTTGGGAAAGGCCCAGAACCAACTCTAGTAGTATAAGCTTTAAAGATTCCAAAAACGTCACCAATCTGGTTTGGTGCAACACCAAGACCAGTACAGGCTCCTGCTGCTGTTGTATTGCTTGATGTCACAAAAGGATACGTTCCAAAATCTATGTCGAGCAGAGAGCCTTGAGCACCTTCAGCAAGAATACTTTTTCCTTCTTTTTGAGCCTGAAATATATACTCTTCAGAGTCAATAAACTTTAGTGATTTTAAAACATCGACAGCATTAAAAAACTCATTCTCCAATTCTTTTAAATCGTATTGAATGTCCACATCATAGAAATCTATCATTGCTTCGTGCTTGTTAGCTAGATTTCTATATTTTGTTTTCCAATCGCTCAACTCTAAATCTCCAACGCGAATTCCATTTCTTCCTGTTTTGTCCATATAAGTTGGGCCAATACCTTTCAGAGTAGATCCTATTTTTGCTTTTCCTTTGGAGGCTTCGCTAGCTGCATCCAACAAGCGATGAGTAGGAAGAATGATATGAGCTTTTCGAGATATAAACAATGATTTTTTATAATCTACATGTTGTTCAGTCAGGTTATCCAATTCTTTCTTGAAAATAACAGGATCTATTACAACGCCATTACCTACGAGGTTTGTAGCATTGTCATGAAAAATACCGGAAGGAATAGTATGTAATACATGTTTCTTGCCATTAAAGACCAGAGTATGTCCTGCATTTGGACCACCTTGAAAACGCGCAATAATATTGTAGTTAGAGGTAAGAACGTCAACAATTTTTCCTTTGCCTTCGTCTCCCCATTGTAAACCTAGTAGTAAATCTACTGCCATTATAAAAAATTAATTTTTGGTTGTTTTTTTGTTTCCGTAAAAGTAGAGTGAGTGATTTTTAATTTCGATATCAAAAACCTCTTCAATTGTTTTTTTTATGGATTGAATTCTAGGGTCGCAAAACTCAATAACTTCTCCAGTATCTGTAAGAATGATGTGGTCGTGCTGCCTATCGAAATATGATTTTTCGTAATGTGCCTGATTTTGACCAAACTGATGTTTTCTTACTAAACCACATTCTAAAAGTAATTCGATGGTATTGTAAAGCGTAGCTCTACTTACACGATACTTTTTGTTTTTCATGGTCAGATAAAGAGATTCTATATCGAAATGCTCTTCGCTATTATAAATTTCTTGAAGTATAGCATAGCGTTCAGGAGTTTTTCGATGTCCATTGTCTTCTAAAAATAAGGTAAAGACATTCTTTACAATTTCCTGATGTTTTGAATCTGATTTTACACTCATAATTTCTCTGCAAATTTACACTTATTTTTAAACTCTTGTTACTTTATCTATACCATTAATAGTTTTAAGCTTATCAATAAGTTTTTTGAGCATCGTATTATTTTTTACAATAAGATTTATTTTTCCTGAAAATACACCATCGTCACTATCAAAGCTTAAGCTTTTCATATTAACGTGCATGTTTGAAGAAATAACTTTGGTAATCTCATTGACCAATCCAAGGTTATCTATGCCAGATAATTTTATTTGAGCAGAAAATTCTTGTTGTGAAGAATCTATCCATTTGGCAGACATGATTCTATATGCGTAGTTGGATTGTAGACTTACTGCATTTGGGCAATTTTTTTTATGCACTTTTAATCCTTCAGATACAGTTAGGAAACCAAAAACGGGATCTCCTGGAATTGGGTTGCAGCAGCTTGCCAGTTTATAATCTAATTTTTCTTCATCTTTCCCAAAGACCAGTAAATCATATTTTGAAGTAATTTCTTCTTTTTCAATTTCTTCTTTAGAAATAGAGGTTTTACGAGAAATTTTGTTTTTTATAAAACTCATTAGAGCATTACTTCTTGATGAAGCATAATCTTTTAGCATAGAATTATCTATGGTGCCAATACCGACACGATAAAATAAATCTAGGCTCGTTTTAAGCTTAAAGAAATTAACCAACTCGTTAATAGATTTTTCATCTAAGGTAATTTTAAGCTGCTTTAATTTTCTTCGTAACAATTCTTTACCATCTTCGGCTACTCGTTTTTTATCTTCTTTTAAAACGGATTTAATTTTACTTCTGGCTCTAGCGGTAGTAGAATAGTCCAACCAGTTAGGATTTGGTTTTGCCGATTCTGATGTTAGAATTTCTACCTGATCACCACTTTGTAATTCATGACTTAAAGGCACCAATTTACCATTTACTTTAGCACCGCGAGTTTTCATACCAACTTCGGTATGGATACTAAAAGCAAAATCTAGTGGTGTCGCTCCTTTAGGTAAAGATTTTAAATCTCCTTTTGGTGTAAAAACAAATATTTCTTTTGAATATAAATTAAGCTTAAACTGCTCAACAAAATCTACGGCATTGGTTTCAGGGTTTTCAAGAGCTTCCTGTAACTTGTTTATCCAATCTTCAAGGCTATCTTCTTGTTCGTCTACATTTTTGTATTTGTAGTGAGCTGCATAGCCTTTTTCAGCTATCTCGTTCATACGATCACTTCTAATTTGCACCTCAACCCAACGACCTTTAGGACCCATTACTGTAATATGAAGTGCTTCATAACCTGTAGTTTTTGGAGACGAAATCCAATCTCGAAGTCGTGTTGGATTTGGTCTAAAATGGTCTGTTACGATAGAGTAAATTTTCCATGCCAAGAACTTTTCGTTATCAATATCACTTTTATAAATTATTCTAATCGCAAATTTATCGTACACTTCATCAAAAGATACACCTTGCTTCTGCATTTTTTTTCTAATGGAGAAAATTGATTTAGGTCTTCCTTTTATTGTATAATTTAAATTTTCCTTATTCAACGAATTGCTAATAACCTTACTAAACTCTTTAATGTAAAGATCCTGTTCTTCTTTACTTTCTTTAATTTTAAGTAAAATATCGCTGTATACTTCGGGTTCTGTATATTTTAGACCAAGGTCTTCAAGCTCTGTTTTAATGTTGTATAGCCCAATTCTGTGCGCGAGTGGAGCATAAATATAGAGTGTTTCCGAAGCTATTTTTACTTGCTTATCCGCACGCATCACATCCATAGTTTGCATATTGTGTAGTCGGTCTGCAATTTTTATAATGATTACGCGAACATCATCATTTAGCGTTAACAACATTTTTCTGAAGTTCTCGGCTTGGGTAGAAACATCCATATCTTTTTTAAGTGAGGATATTTTTGTGAGACCATCAACAATTCTGGCCACAGTTTCACCAAACATTTGTTCGATATCTGCCAAATTGTAATCGTCGTTATCTTCTACAACATCATGAATTAAGGCAGCAGCAATTGAGGTTGCGTCCAGACCAATTTCTGAAGCAACAATTTTGGCAACTGCAAGAGGATGAAAAATATAGGCTTCGCCAGATTTTCTACGTTGGTTTTTATGCGCATCTAAAGCGACATCAAAGGCTGAACGAATCATCTTTTTGTCGTCTTTAGTAAGCGTTCTGTAGCTAACTTTTAGAAGTTCTTTATACTCTTTAGCAATTGCAGCATTTTCCTTTTCAATCTCAACTTCTGTCATAAAACTAAAGTAACATAAAGAAAATTAATGAGCAATAGTTTGCTTTGGTTTTTAATTGCTAAAATAGATAAAAGAGTATTTAAACTTGTAAAGTAGACTTTAAACGATTAAAGCTCTAAAAATGAAAGAATTATCATATTTATTTGTATATTAGATATACTTCAAACCAAGATCACCTATTTAGTTTTTGATATCTGTTTTCTATTGCCACTTTAGAATTCTAATCTACACTCTCTGGTTATTTAATTAATAGCAAAATAATATTTAATAACTAAAACTAACACATTATGAAAACAATTTTTAAAACGGCAATGCTCATTGCTATTATGGTATCATTTTCTTGTAGTAATGAATCTTTAAATGATAGTCTAGATTCAGCCAACAAAAGTGCAAATGCAGAACGAGTAACTAAAAAAATAACAAATTCTTTAGCGAGTGATCCTGACCCAAACGCCACCAATGAATGCGGTGAAGCATTATACTATGGTATTATGTCACATATGGGTAAAGTTACTGGCTATACCTATGATTCAACATGTTACTTTACCGAATACGGAACTTTAATTAGTACTGGAAGTGAAGTTACAATTGCTGCAAATGGTGACGAAATGTGGTCTATTGGAACTATAGAAATAACCTTCCCAACAGATGGTTCTAATATCGCGACAATTGAAGGTGGTTCTATTATAACAGGAGGCACAGGACGGTTTGCAGGTGCTACTGGTTGGTTTGTATTTGAAAACATGACTGTAGACCTTTTAACTGGTCATGAATCTCACACTGCTTATGGTGAAATCACGTATTAAGCTTATATAATATAATTTATAATAGTATTATCGGTAATTATTATTTGTCATTAAAATTTGATATTATAATAATTGCCGATTTTTTATAAAATTAAAGTTTTAAATTCTTAATACGTTGCAATAGTGTAGGATGCGAATAATGCATAAATACATAAGCTGGATGCGGTGTTAGATTGCTCAAGCTATTTTTAGAGAGTTTCTTTAATGAAGTAATTAATGGTTTTGCTTTGTAGGTACTTTTGGCATAATCATCTGCTTGGTATTCGAATTTTCGGGAGAAATAATTCATAATCAAACCAGTGATTTCACTAATTGGGCTGTACAACAAACCAAAGGCAATTAAACCAATATGAAAACTTGGAATTTCTACTCCTAAAGCATGCGACAACACAGGATTTGAAATAAAAACCGAAAGTAAATACAGCATAAAACCAGTTAAGATAATAGATACAAACAGATTGAAAATGATATGCTTCTTCTTATAGTGCCCAACTTCGTGAGCTAAAACAGCAACAATTTCTTCGTCATCCAGATCATTAATCAATGTATCAAAAAGGGTGACACGTTTTTCACTACCAAAACCAGAAAAATAGGCATTGGCTTTTGTACTTCGTTTGGAGCCATCAATTACAAAGATCTTATCTAATTTAAAGCCAACCGTTTTGGCATAAGCAGATATTTTTTCTCGAAGTGTGTTCTCTTCCAAAGGTGTTTGCTTGTTAAATAGAGGTACAATAAGACGTGAGTAGAACATATTCATGAATAATGTGAATACAGCAACTGTTGCCCAAGCATATAACCAGAAGTTTGAACCTGTAATGTTATAAAACCAAATGATCAATGCTAATATACCACCGCCAATAATGGCCAACATAAACCAACCTTTTATCTTATCGAGAATAAAGGTTTTCATTGTCATCTTGTTAAAACCAAATTTTTCTTCAATCACAAAATTCTTGTAATAGGCGAATGGTGTTGATAATATATCACTACCTAACATAATGATACCGAAAAATATCAAAGCAATAATTATTGAATTGTCACTGTAACTTCGAGCGATATTATCTACAAATTCAAATCCGTCAAAGAACAAAAAAGCTAAAGTTAAGACCAATGAAAATGCTGATGTATAGTTAGAAAACTGCTGATTGGTCTTTTTATATGCTTGCGATTTTTTGTATTCGTTTTCATCATAAACGTCTTGTAATTCTTTTGGCAATTCGTCATTAAAATGTTTGGCGTTAAGCCAATCTAAAGTTTTGTCAACAATAAAATTGACTAATAAAATGCCAATGATGATATAAAAAAGTGTATTTGAAGTCATGTAATTTAATTCCTAGTTATTTTGTCTCTGACGAACGGCTTCAAAAATAAGAATTCCTGCAGCAACTGAAACATTCATCGAATCTATTTCACCTTGCATGGGTATTATAATATTTTGAGTTGAATTTTGGAGCCATTCATTACTTAATCCTGTAGCTTCAGTTCCAACAACAATAGCTGATGGTTTTTTGAAATCTTGAAAATCATATGTTACAGAAGCCTGTAATGCAGCACAATAAATATTGATGTTATTGGTTTTTAAAAACTGAATGATTTCAGTTGTGCTTCCCATTGCAACAGTATTTGTAAACACACAACCAACACTTGAGCGAATAATGTTGGGATTATACAAATCAGTTTTTGGATTAGCTATAATGACAGCATCCAAATTGGCAGCATCTGCAGTACGAAGCAATGCGCCAATATTTCCAGGTTTTTCAGGAGCTTCGGCAACTAAAATGAGAGGCTTCTTATCTGTAAGTTTTAAATCTTTAAGAGAATGATCTTTACTTTTTGCAACTGCCAAAACACCTTCTGTAGTTTCACGATGTGCTAATTTCTTGAATACGTCATGAGATATTTCTATAATCTCAATACCATGATGCTGTAAGGATTCAGCCTCACTTATTGAAAATAACTCTGGGTAAAACAAGATGGTTTCTATTTTGTAATTGCTTTTAATAGCTAATGAAACCTCACGTTTACCTTCAATTAAAAACAATCCAGATTTTTTTCGTTCTCTCGATTTTTCCTTGAGCTGAACGAGCTGTTTGATATAGGAATTTTGCGTGCTGAAAATTTGTTTTGTCATAAACAGCAAAGATACTTTAAAAACTGATGTCAAAGGTTTGTGTTTTCAAAATAATTAACAAGCAACGCCACTACATAACTATAACTTTCCATGCCTTTATCTTGATTGTTTGCCTTCAAGAAACCATTATAGAAAATTTTAAAAAAAGGCTCAAACGGATTTTGATGTGCTTCCCAAAAATCTCTAACTTCTTTGTAATTTTTTAATATTCCAGGATTTACGGTTTCAACAAGTTCTTCGTAAAGTGCTTCATCTCTCATATAAATTTCATTCAAGCAATGGCGCAAACCAAAAGTGTATCCTGAATATTTAAAATATATATTGTCGTGATTTGTAGCTGCCAAGAAACCAATAAAATTGGCTTCATTTTCTGCTGCATATCCTAACTGATGTGCAATTTCGTGTGAAGCCGTAGTTGGGAATCTGTAAGTTGGTATAAGACCGTCAATTTGAGATTCATTGGTCAACGGATTTAAATAGCCACTAAAACCCATATACGTTAATGGATAGCTAAACAAAGATTTCTTTAAGCTTTTTGTGTTGTATTTTAAATCCGGAAAATCTTTTTTAAGATTGTCATATCCATCCGCAATCATATTTAAAATGTTATTTTCATCGTAGGGTATGGTTACTTTAAGGCTATCATTTCTCGCAATATTGGAATGGATTTCGTTAGATTTTTCAATCAACTTTTTAGTTGTAGACACCAATTGTTCTGTAGTATAGTCAGCTTCAAGACCTAAATTTTTATGAAGAGGTAATCGGTAATAGTTCATTGCCCAAAGCAGATGAAAAGCAAAGTATAAAATTGAAACTACTGAAAGCACATCTGTGAGCCACGATTTAGTATCTTGTATAATTCGTCTTCTATTTTTATACAACCATCTTAAACCAAAAATAATGGCGAACAAATAAAGAAAATCACCTATGGAAAACGGAAACCAACCAAATACAAATCGGAAGAATTTTGAGCTGTATTGGTAAAAACCATTACTGTAATATTTTTCTATAACATCTGGGTAGAGAGACAACCATTTAATAATAAAATATTGTGGAATTATAGAAATCGCTATTAACTGTTTGGTGGTTTTACGCATGAATCAAAAATAGAAAATAGTTTTATAAAACTTGTGCTTATCATTACCTTTGTAAAACTTTAAAAAATAAATATGAATTCTGAAATAAGAGAACTACAGCCAAAAACAATTTGGAACAAATTTGCTGACTTGAATGCAGTACCAAGAGCTTCTAAAAAAGAAGGACGAGTCATAAAGTTCATGAAAGATTTTGGAGCTAAACTTGGTTTAGAAACCATTGAGGATGAAGTTGGGAACGTGATTATAAAAAAGCCAGCAACTGCTGGTATGGAAAACAGGAAAACTGTTGTGATACAATCACATTTAGACATGGTTCACCAAAAGAATAATGACACGAATTTTGATTTTGATACTCAAGGCATTAACATGATGGTTGATGGCGATTGGGTAAAAGCTAAAGGCACAACACTTGGTGCAGATAATGGTTTAGGTGTGGCTACCATTATGGCCGTTCTGGAGAGTAAAGATGTTGTTCATCCACCGCTTGAAGCCTTGTTTACTATAGATGAAGAAACAGGAATGACTGGGGCAATGGGACTCAAAGGAGGCTTGCTTTCAGGAGATATTCTTTTGAATTTGGATACAGAAGAAGATAATGAAATAGGCGTTGGATGTGCTGGCGGTGTAGATATTACAGCAACTAGAACGTACAAGATGGAAGAAACTCCAGAATTCAAAATAGGATTTAAAATTACTGTTAAAGGATTACAAGGCGGACATTCAGGGATGCAAATTCATGAAGGGTTAGGCAATGCAAATAAGATTATGAACAGATTGCTTTTTGATGGTTTTGAAAATTTTGGTTTACGAATTTCTGAAATTGATGGAGGAGGACTTCGTAATGCTATTCCAAGAGAAAGCAATACTATTGTTGCAATTGATAGTATTCATGAAGAAGCTTTTAATACAGAAATGGAAGAACTGGCTAATGAAATCAAAACAGAATTGAACATCATGGAACCAGATTTGGTTATCGAATTTACTAAAGTTGAAACACCAAAAAACATTATGGATTTAGGTGTGCAGGAAGGTCTAACAAGAGCTATTTATGCAGCTTGCAACGGTGTGTATAGAATGAGTGCAGACATTCCAGAATTGGTAGAAACCTCAAATAATATTGCAAGGGTTTTAGTAAAGGATGGTAACATTAAAGTGGCTTGTTTGACACGATCTTCGGTTGAAAGTTCTAAATGGGATTTGGCTAATATGCTTCGAGCTACTTTTGAATTAACAGGTTGTGAAGTTGAATTTTCTGGAAGTTATCCAGGCTGGACACCAAACATGAATTCTTCTATTTTAAAATTAATGACCGAACTCTATAGAGAGATGAATAATGAAGAACCACATGTTGCAGCTTGTCATGCTGGTTTGGAGTGTGGAATTTTAGGACAAAATTACCCTGAAATGGAAATGATAAGCTTTGGACCAAATATTCGCGGCGCACATTCACCAGATGAACGCGTTCAGATTTCTTCAGTTCAAAAATATTGGAAGTTTGTTCAAGAGATATTAAAACGTGTACCAGAAAAAGATGAATAAAAAAAAGCCACTTCATAGTGGCTTTTTTGTTTATTAAATTTCAGTATTCTATTTAACAAGCTCAACAATTTCAACTTCAAAAATTAAATCAGATTTTGGAGGAATACCTCTATTCCCAGCTTCTCCATAAGCCAAATGGTATGGCACAAAAAGAGTGGCTTTATCACCAACACTTAATTGCTGTAATCCTTCTTTAAATCCTGGTATCATTTGGGCATCTGGACTAATATCGGCCGGTATAGGTTGATATTGACCTGCATCTTTTCTCGCCTGGTTTACAACATCATTGGCTTCAGCCACATCAAGTTTGCTTGTTTCTAATAATTTGCCATTATCAAAATAAACGGCATAATGTGTTAATACTTTAGCTGAAGAAGGTAATTTTTCTCCGCTTCCTTTTTCCGTTATGGTAAATTGTAATCCAGAAGGAAGCGTTGTGGCATTTTGTTCTTGCTCATTAAATTTCTCTTTATTCATTTTAATGATAGCTTCTTCTTTTTCTTTTCTTTCTTTTTCGCGACGTTCAGCTTCAGCAAAATGATTTTTAAAAGTATTTGCTGCATCAAATGCTTTGGCATCACTTCCTTTTCTTATAATATTTAGTTGATTAATTGTGATATCTTCTACAGGTTTATTACCCGGTTGTGAAGTTTCGACATTGGAAATAGTGTCTAAAACATCAAGTCCTAAAACCAATTCGCCAAATACACTATGTCTGTTGTTCAAATGTGGCGTAGGAACTTCTGTAACAAAAAATTGACTACCATTGGTCGCAGGTCCTGAATTTGCCATAGATAGAATACCAGGTTTATCATGTTTTAAATCAGGACTAAATTCATCCATAAATCTATATCCTGGGCTGCCAGAACCTGTTCCTGTTGGGTCTCCACCTTGAATCATAAAGCTATCTATCACTCTGTGAAAAATAATACCTTCATAAAAGTTTTTTCCTTTATAAACGCTATCTACCATGGTATTTGTGCCTTCGGCAAGTGACACAAAATTGGCAACTGTTACAGGCGTTTTGTCATAAAATAGTTTTGCTACCATAGTTCCTTTATTGGTAACAATTTCAGCATATATTCCATCGTCTAGATCAGCATATTTTTCCTGACAGGAAGACAATGTCATTAATAGAATTAGAGCAATACTTTTCATTACGTTTTTAAAAATATTCATGTTTATTGATTTTCTGTTATTGAATTTATTGTAACCTCACAAATTAATGGAACATTGCTTCCAATTTTATTGTTGTCGCCATAATACCCGAAGGCCATTTGCGATGGAAATAAAAAAGTAACCGTTTCTCCAGTTTTCATAAGTTTTAGTCCTTCTCTTAAGCCAGTGAAAAGTTCTTGTTGATCCATAGCATAATTATGGGTTTTATTTTCTTCTATAGAATATATTAGACTACCATCAAGCCGTTTTGTACTGTAGTCAAAATTTACTATGTCTCCAAAATCTGGTGTTGTCAGGCTATCATTTTCAATTTTAGTATTATAATAATACCAGAATCCGTTTTCCGAAGCTATATATTCATTCGTCGTATCTTTAGAAATAATACTTTCAATAAGAGATTCTTCCTTTTCGTTTAATTTTTTATTTCGCTCAACAGAAACATCAATAAAAGAACCTGATGTCACAGTTATTGGTCGTCTTGCTTCTGGAGATTTACAATTAAAAAAAGTTAGGCTAATGATTCCTAGAACTAGTAACTTATTCATTATTTAGGGCTTTGTAATAGGATGGCAATATACTAATAAATTTATCAACGGTTTCATTTAAAGACAGCTCACTTCTGCCTCCTGCAGCATTGGTATGGCCACCTCCGTTAAAGTGTAATCTTGATAACTCATTCACAGAAAAGTTGTCTTTAGAGCGTAAAGAAATTTTAATAATATTTTCTTTAAAATCTTCAATGAAAATTGCAGCGAGAATAATGTTTTCAAGAGATAACGCATAGTTTACAAACCCTTCTGTATCACCTTTTTTAAAATTGTATTTATTTAATTCATCTTTAGATAAGGTAATATAAGCAGCTCTGGCTTCTGGAATAACTTTCAGATTATTGAGTGCACAACCTAAAAGCTGCATTCTTTCGTATGAATTTGTGTCGTAAATAGCATTGTGAATTTCAGCATTATTTGCACCTTTTTCGATAAGGTCTGCAATAACTCTATGTGTTGTACTTGTAGTAGAAGCAAACTTGAAAGAACCTGTATCAGTCATAATGCCTGTATACAAGCAAGTTGCCATATCATCATTTACTTGACTTAAATCATTCAGCATATCAATAAAATGGTATACCATCTCTGCAGTAGAACTCATTGTAATATCAGAATAGACATAGGTTGCATAATCCTCTGGTTGCTGATGATGGTCTATCATTATTTTTATGGCCTTGCTTTCTACCAAAACATTTTCCATGTCTCCAGTTCTTGATAAGTCATTAAAATCTAATGTGAATATAACATCAGATTTTTCTATCAACTTATCACATTTATTTGATTCATTATCGTATTTTAAGATTGTGTTTTCACCTGGCATCCATTTTAAAAATTCAGGATAATCATTAGGGGCAATTATGTGAACTTTATGATTGCCTTTTTGAAGATAATGGTAAAGCCCTAACGAAGCCCCTATAGCATCTCCATCCGGGTTTTTATGCGGCACTATAACAATTTGCTTTGGTTGTAGAAGCAATTGTTTTATATGTAGAATATCTGTTTCTGTCATATTGGGCGAAGATACAATTTAATAACATATTCTTTAAAAATAAAGATATACTTTTGTGTAAAAGTAGGTGCATAAAACCCGTTTTAACTTTTATAATTTTATGTTTTGTTGTAACTCCTTTTTTTTCACAAAATGATGAAGGTGTTGAAAGGGATTCTTATTTCACTATTGCTTTTGGTTCATGCAACAAACATAATTCAAAAAACACTTTGTGGGATGATGTTTTAAACCAACAACCTAATGTATGGATTTGGGGAGGAGATAATATCTATGCGGATACTTATAATATGAGTAGGTTAGAACGAAAGTATAAGAAACAATTAAAGAATCCAGATTATAGTAATCTTGTCAAACATACTAAAGTATTGGGTACTTGGGATGATCATGATTATGGCGATAATGATGCTGAAGTGCATTTTAAAGCTAAAAAGGGAAGCCAGCAATTATTTCTTGATTTTATTGGTGTTTCTAAAAATGATGAAAGACGACAACAAGAAGGTATCTACCATTCGGAAACCTTCGAGGTTCGTAACTTTTCGGTTTAAATATTGATTTTGGATACAAAATATTTTAGAAGCGATTTGACAGAGTCTGAAGATAAAAATAAACATTACCAACCTAACATATATGGTAACGGAACACTTTTAGGAAATATACAATGGCAATGGCTTAAAAATGAATTGAATTCATCTATGCAGATTTTAATATTCAGGTTAGTAGTATTCAGTTTTTATCAGACCAACGTGGCTTTGAATGTTGGGCTAATTTTCCTCATGAAGTTGATGGACTGAAAGCACTAATAACTTCTTCAAAAGCCAAAGGTGTTATAATCTTATCTGGTGGTAGACACATTTCAGAATTTTCAAAATTATAGATCCCCAATATGGATTATCCTTTAATAGATTTTACTTCAAGCGGATTAACACATTCATATACAGATTTTAGCGGAGAATATAATCCTTACAGAGTAGGTGATGTTGTTTTTGATAAGAGTTTTGGACTATTGCAATTTAATTTTAAAACGAAGGAAGTCGCTATGAAAATGATGGGTGATAATATTGAGATCCAACAGGTCTTAAAGCAATCTTACTAAAACTTGTTTTTAAATAGAAAAGACTTACTTTTGCACGCAAATTAAAGAACAACATGGTAACAAATAGAACATTTACAATGCTTAAGCCAGATTCTGTTGAAAAAGGGAATATTGGCGCAATATTAGAAAAAATAACAGCTTCAGGATTCAGAATTGTAGCAATGAAATTAACTCAAATGACGGTTGCAGATGCAAAAGAGTTTTATGCTATACACAGTGAGCGTCCGTTTTTTGGAGAACTCGTTGAGTATATGACTCGTGGACCAATTGTAGCTGCAGTTTTAGAAAAAGACAATGCTGTAGAAGACTTTAGAAGATTAATAGGAGCAACCAACCCTGCTGAAGCAGCAGAAGGAACTATACGTAAATTATATGCTACTTCTATGGGAGAAAATGCTGTACATGGTAGTGATAGTGATGAAAACGCAGCCATAGAAAGTGCTTTTCATTTTTCTGGTAGAGAGATGTTTTAGGTTGAAAGAACATGATTGAAATAAAAACCTGCAACATAAGTTGCAGGTTTTTTTGTTCAAAAAATTATTCAGAAAAGTATTATAAAATGGTTTACCTTTAGACCAACTAACTAACTTTTAAATTATGACCAACCAACCAAATGTCGATCTTCGTCCTGTTGAACGAGGTGATCGAATCAACTCCCTTGATATCATTCGAGGAATTGCCCTTCTAGGCATCTTATTAATGAACATTACAGGCTTTGGTCTGGCATATGCCTATGGTGATCCAACCAATTCTGGAGGAGCAGCTGGCTGGAATTTAAAAGTCTGGATCATGGACAATATGTTTTTTGAAGGCACCATGAGAGGCTTATTTACCATGCTCTTTGGCGCTGGGTTTATTCTGTTAACTACACGAGGAATTGAGAAAGGAGGAGGCATTGCTGTAGCCGATTTATATTACCGGCGTATTTTGTGGCTTTTACTTTTCGGAATCATACATGTGTATTTTATGTTATGGTATGGCGATATACTATATCCTTATGCTCTTTTTGGTTTGATGATTTTTCCCTTGCGAAATGTAAAAGCCAAACATCTAGTGATGGCTGGATTAATTTTACTTACCATTGGAAGTTTAATTTCGGTAAAGCATTATCACGAAGATTTAAAAACCAAAACTGAAGGTGTTGCGGTAGAGCTACTTAAAGAACAAAATCAAGATGTAAAACTAACTGAAGCACATGAAACTGCACTTGCCAGTTGGGAAGACTTTAAAAAGAATAAGAAAACTGAAGAGCAAGTTAATGAGGCCATAGAAGAGAATTTACAAGGTTATTGGAGCATTGTGATGAGTAAGAGTAGGTTAAACCGAAACGGGTTTATGCAAGCAAATTTGGTATATGAACTTTGGATTTGGGATATTTTAAGTTTTATGTTATTGGGTATAGCCTTTTTTAAATGGCGCATTTTTCAAGGAGAGCGCACGATTAAATTTTATGCTATTTTAATGGTAATTGGCTATGTCGTTGGTTTGAGTGTTAATTATTATGAAACTATGCTTCACTTGAACAGTAATTTTGATTTGGTTGAAATGAGTAAAGCAGATCAGACCTATCAGCTTGGAAGGCTTTTTACAACCTTGGGACATATAGGATTGTTTATGCTTTTCATAAAATCGGGTATTTTAAGGTTCTTACAAAATGCTTTGGCAGCAGTAGGTAAAATGGCATTGACCAATTATTTGATGCATACCATTATCTGCACTACATTTTTCTTGGGTTATGGTTTTGGTATGTTTGGAAAATTGCAAAGATATGAATTGTATTATGTAGTAATTTCAATATGGATTATTCAACTTATCTACAGTCCGATTTGGTTAAAATACTTTAGATATGGACCTGCGGAATGGTTATGGAGAAGCTTGTCTTATATGAAAAAGCAACCTTTTAGAAGAGTTAATTAAGATATATACTTAAAAAAGCCTCTCATTTTTGAGAGGCTTTTTGTTTTAGGTTAAATTTTATTTTCTACCAAGAGTTTTTCTTTACTTTCTAATGTCAGCCTACGGTTTTTTGCTCGTTTCAATGTTAGGTCGTAATGCTCTATAGCTTCATCAAATCTGTTATGTGCCACCAACCAATCTGCATAGAGTTCATGTGATGGTTTTTGAATAAATGGAGGACCGTAACTAAAGCTCATGCTGTCTTGCAATGCTACTGATTTTTTCAACCAATCTTCGGCTGTTTCTTTGTCGTCATCCAGCCAAGCTCTTAATGCTTTTAATTGCATTTGCATAATTTGAGATTCATCTACATCCGATTGGGAAACATCACCTCTCGAGACACTAGCGCAAACCTTAACACCATCTAAAGCCACCAATAATGATTGCTCATCATAATCTTTTTGCATATCAGAGATTATTGAATCCAATAAAACCTTATTTCCTTTTTTAAAAGCTTTCATACCTTCCAAAAAATTATATTGAGATTTTACTGAAATATTTAGGTCGGCTACATCTATAGGAATATCTGCTATTGCACTATCCCAATCATTAGTATCAACTAAATAATTGCCTTTAAGAAAGATTAAATGCACACGCGCACGAATAGAAGGAGTTTCGTTGGCAAACTTTTCCATTTCTAAAACCATTTTTTTGGCTTCTTCAAAGTTGCCTTTTTGTAAATAACCATATTCTAACCAATGAAAAGCATGATAGCCACGATCATCATTACCTAATTTTTTGCGTTCCATTCTATTTAAACTGGCTTGATACGATGCGATATTAGAAGACACCACTTCATCCCACATGCCTAAAGCCGAATAAATATGTGATGGCATATGAAGCGCATGGCTGGCATCTGGTGCTACTTTTGAATATGAATTGGCAGCACTTAATGCTAGTTCTGCGTGTCCAGGATCATCGTAAGAATGAATTAAGTAATGCAGTGCTCCTGGATGATTAGGGTTTTTGTCTAATATACTTTGAGCTATTTTGGCACCTTGTCCATAAATGATTTCATCTCGACCGTCAGGAACAGATCCCAATAATGATAATGCGTAAAAAGCGGCAACTTCATGATTGTCTGGGTATTTTTCGTAAAGCTTTTTCATGTATTCTGCATAGATCTTGTCTCTTTCTATTTTTGGTGTTTCTGATTTATAAAGTAATCTGCAGCTTTCAATGAAGTCTTTTTCAAGTTCAGAAATGTTATCAAGATTAACAGTATCTAATTTTTGTAAAACTGAAACAGCAACTTCATAATCTTGCTCACTCCATAAACTATGATTGTAGGTCATAGCTTCTCCCCAATATGCCATTGCCATTTCTGGATCTATTTCTTGAGCCATGATGAAAGATTCTCGAGCATCATTATATTCAAAGCTATGTAATAAGAGAAGACCTTTTTCAAAATGAGGAATTGCTTTGTCCTTTCCAGTTACGGTAATGTTTAAGACGCCTAAATAATCTGTTTTTGCTGTTTCTTTTTTACAAGATAATATAACTAGTAAAGACAGAAGATATAAATACGGTTTCATGTTTTAAGTTGATTATGTTTTCGTTTTAAAGGTAATAAAAAAAGCCTATCGAATTCGATAGGCTTTTGTTTTAAAAAATTAAAGCGTATATATTAAATTACTTTTACATTTACTGCGTTCAATCCTTTTTTACCTTCTGTTAAATCAAATTCTACCTCATCACCTTCACGAATCTCGTCGATTAATCCAGAAATGTGTACAAAATGTTCTTTGTTGTTTCCTTCTTCAACGATAAATCCAAAACCTTTAGAATCATTGAAAAATTTTACTGTACCTTTACTCATTATTTAAGTATTAAATTATTTATTAAGGCACAAATATACCATATAAAATCTAACTAGTTCATATTTTGTAATTTATATTTTAGATTTTATGTCATTTTCTAGTTTGCCTTTTTCTTGAAGCTTTATATATTTTTCTATGGCTTTATTTTTTTTAATGCTATTTTTATTGCTCTCATATAATCGAATTACACTCTCTATCCCTGCTATACTTCCTTTTAATTCGTTGTTGTAATCTTTATTTACTAAAGCGTATTTAGCCCAACTTCCCATAAAAACCAAAAGACAATCACTACAATCCATAAAGGTTATAACCTCTGGATTCAAATTAATGGTTACGTCTGGAGTTCCAGTAAGCCATTGCGTTAAGTAGGTATTGACTTCCTTTCTTTTTTCTGTTTCTTGATTCATCGCCGTGTTTTCTAACCAATCTACAGCTTTTATAATATTGCTGCGTTGGTTAGCATAATCTTCAGCTTTTTCAAAAGAATAATTTTTTGGAACTTCAAAATTCTGTGCAGTAATTGATATTGTAAACAGAAAAACACAAAGGATTGATAAGTTTTTTTTCACGGCAAATATATTTAAGGATTTATCTTAATATAATTTTTTTTATTAGAGGTTTACCAAGTTCTTCATTGAGCATGTTGATTATTTTTTCTTTACCATAACTTAATTCTTCACGCAGAACACTTGAGCTCAATTGTACGTGCAAAGTATCACGCTGCAAATTAATGGCTGTAGTATAATTATTTACACCATTGCCCATCATCTTTTCCCAAGCTTTTTGAACATTAACTTTATCCAGACCATGTTCCAGCTTGTTGGTTTCAACAAACTCTTTTAAGGCCTCACTTATGCTTATATGATCGTTATTGCGTTTGGGCATTTTTATAATTTAAAAATCTCATAAGACTGATGTACTTGTTTTACAACCTGCTCTGTACGTTCGGCATGAGTATCACTTATAAAAAGTTGACCGAAATTTTCATCGTCTACCAATTTAATTATTTGTGCTACACGATTTTCGTCTAATTTATCAAAAATATCATCTAGCAATAAAATAGGATTCACACCGCTTTGAGCTTTTAAAAAATCAAATTGAGCTAATTTTAAAGCTATTAAGAACGATTTTTGCTGTCCTTGGCTACCAAATTTTTTAATGGGATAATCTTCAATATTAAATACTAAATCGTCTTTATGTATGCCAACGCTTGTGTATTGTAATGCTTTGTCTTTATAAAGACTATTTTGTAAAAGTATGTTTAAACTATCCTCAAATAAGTCACTTTTGTAAATTAAATTGACTTCTTCGTTCCCATTACTAATTGCTAAATAGCGTGTCTTGAAGATAGGAATAAATTTATCTAAAAAGGCTTTTCGTTCCGTAAATATTTTTGTTCCATAATCGCTTAACTGATTATTATAAACTTCTAAAGTATCCTTATTAAACGTATGATTCAAGGCAAAATACTTTAACAATGCATTACGTTGCATGAGCACTTTATTGTAGTTTATTAAGGCAGTGAGGTAGTTTTTATTGCTTTGTGAAATAACATTATCAACAAATTTTCTACGAATATCACTTCCTTCTGTAATCAGATCCCTATCTGCGGGAGAAATGATAACTAATGGTAAAAAACCAATATGATCGCTAAATTTTTCATAAATTTTGGCATTTCGTTTTATAATTTTTTTCTGCCCACGTTTTAGGCTAACCACAATTTTTTCTTCGTTATCATCTTTGATATAGTTGCCATTTATGACAAAAAAATCTTCATCATGCTTAATATTTTGCGTCGCAACAGGATTGAAATAACTTTTTCCAAACGATAAATGATAAATGGCATCGAGAACATTGGTTTTACCAATACCATTGTTGCCAACAATACAGTTTATTTTGTTGTTAAACACAAACGTTTTGCTATCAAAGTTTTTGTAATTAAGTAATGAAAGCGATTTTAAAATCATATCTACTATAACAGTAATGCTTTTTTATGAATTAGGTTACTTTAAAAAGGATGTGCAAATTATTGAAAAATAACAAATAAATAGGCTTTTAGTTATGAAGAAAAATTATATTTTTGCGGCGCATTAATATTATATATATGGCAACGTACAAGAAAAGAGGAGGGAAACCAAAAGATAAAATTGATAAAGAGCAAAGTTTAGGTGCTGGATCTACAACGGCAGAGGTATTTGATACATTAGATCAAACAGCCTCAAAGACAGAAGATTGGGTAATAAAGAATCAAAAATATATCTTCATAATCATTGGTGTAGTAGCTGTAGTTGTACTTGGGTTTTTGGGTTATAGAGAGTATATTGCTAAACCAGCACAAAGTGAAGCTATGAACGATATGTTCCAAGCTCAAAAATATTTTAATGAGGCTGTAAATGCTACGGAAAAAGATTCATTGTACACACTTTCTTTAAATGGTGGCGAAGGTAAATACGGGATGTTAGATATTATTAGCGAACATAGTGGTACACAAGCTGCAAACCTTGCGAACTATTATGCCGGAATGGCTTATTTGAACCTTAAAGATTACAAAAACGCTGTAGAATATTTAAGCAATTTTTCTAGTGATGATGAGGTTCTTGGACCTTTGGCAAAAGGAGGTATTGGTGATGCTTTTGTTCAACTGAATCAACAAGAAGACGCATTGTCTTATTACGAACAAGCAGCTAAATTAAAGACTAACGATTTTACGACACCAATGTTTTTGTTTAAAGCTGGTACAATCGCGTTAGAATTAGGTCAGGTTGATAAAGCACTAACCTATTTTAACAGTATAAAAGACGATTATCCAAATTCTACCGAAGCTGCAACTATCGATGTATTTATAGGAAAGGCTCAAGCTAGTAAATAACATGGCAACCGAGAATAAAAATTTATCACACTACGATAAAGCCACAATCCCAAACGCGAAGAACTTTCGGTTTGGGATTGTTGTTTCAGAGTGGAACGACACTATTACAGAACGCTTGTTTCAAGGTGCTCATGAGACACTTTTGGAGCATGGTGTTGACCAGAAAAACATTATTCGTTGGAATGTTCCAGGAAGCTTCGAGCTAATTTATGGTTGTAAAAAAATGCAAGAACAATCTGTAGATGCCGTTGTTGCCATAGGTAGTGTTATACAAGGCGAAACCAAACATTTCGATTTTGTTTGCGAAGCTGTTTCACAAGGCATTAAGGACTTAAATGTATTACAAGATACACCAGTGATTTTTTGCGTTCTTACAGATGATACTTCACAACAAGCCATAGATCGTTCTGGAGGGAAGCATGGTAATAAAGGAACTGAAGCTGCTATAGCTGCTATTAAAATGGCTTCCTTACGCAAAGATTCTTAAAAAATATTTTCTTTTTCAATACGGATTTATTGCTATCCTGTTAACAAATTTTAGCATTAAACCAACTGTATTTCTTGGTATTTTAAGTACATTTGGAGTATAACATATGTAAGCGTAAAAGTGATTTTTAAGCAACGCAAACACAGGCAATTTAGTTATAAACCAAAATTTAAGGAAGGAAATACTACTGACGATAGTTTTCAGAACAAATGGGATGAATTAAAAAAATCTAGGAAAAGAAAATCTAGTATTTTATTATCTCCAGTGCTTTTGGTAGTATTTTTGATAGCTATATTAGTATTGATATATATTTTAGGGCGTTACGAATAGATTGAATTATATTATGGGAATTTTTAAAACCAGAAAAAATAAAAAATACAGTTATACACCACGTTTTTATGATGATAATGGAGAAGGAAGTCCTTTTCAGATAAAACGCAAATTTGACGATTATCGTAAAACTGCTACCAGCCCTGGAGGTCTTAAAACTAAATTTAAAACAGCAATTGAAGAACTTAAGGAAAATCCAGATAGAGATGCAAATAGGCGCATATTAATTATTGTTGCTATTTTAGTTTTGTTGTTTTTGTTCATCATAGATTTTGATTTATCTATTTTCTTTTCGAGATAATACATGGCAGACATCATTCAATTATTACCAGATCATGTAGCTAATCAAATTGCAGCAGGGGAAGTGGTACAACGTCCTGCATCAGTTGTAAAGGAGCTACTTGAAAATGCCATTGATGCCAAAGCTGCTGCCATAAAATTAATTGTTAAAGATGCTGGTAAAACCCTTATTCAGGTTATAGATGACGGAATTGGCATGAGTGTTACAGATGCTCGGTTAAGTTTTGAACGCCATGCAACTTCAAAAATTAGAACTGCAGATGATCTGTTCAATCTGCATACCAAAGGCTTTCGTGGTGAGGCTTTAGCAAGTATTGCAGCAATTTCTCATGTAGAGTTAAAAACGAAACCAGAACAAGATGATGTTGGAACTCACCTTATCATCGAAGGTAGCAAAGTTGTGTCTCAAGAAGTGATAGTAACTCTAAAAGGAACCTCGATTTCAGTTAAGAATTTATTTTATAATATACCTGCGAGACGTAATTTTTTAAAGTCAAATTCGGTAGAAATGCGTCATATTATTGACGAGTTTCATCGTGTGGCTTTAACACATCCAGATATTAAATTTGTGATGTTCCAGAATGGAAGTGAACATTTTAACCTTCCTAAAAGCAATTATAGACAACGTATTGTCAATATATTTGGTAGTAAGACCAACGAAAAGTTAGTGCCAATAAAAGAGACTACAGCAGTTGTTGGAATTTCGGGTTTTGTTTGTAAACCTATGTTTGCTAAAAAAACTAGAGGAGAACAGTTCTTTTTTGTGAATAATCGTTTTATTAAAAGCGCTTATTTAAACCATGCAGTGTCTTCTGCTTTCGAAGGTTTGTTGAAAGAAGGTATGCATCCAAGCTATTTTTTGAATCTAGAAGTTGCTCCGAAGTCAATAGATATTAATATTCATCCAACGAAAACCGAAATTAAGTTTGATGACGAGCATGCCTTGTATGCCATATTACGTTCTTCGGTAAAACATAGTTTAGGACAATTCAATATTGCACCTGTGTTAAACTTTGATCGAGATGCAAATTTAGATACTCCATATAAATATAAAGACAAAAAAGCAGTTGCCCCTTCCGTTGAAGTTGATAAAGACTTTAATCCATTTAGAGAAGACAAAGCACAACAAGTTAGAACTTCGTTTAAAAAAGAAACTACTTCCGGTTGGGAGAGTTTGTATGTAGGTTTAGAGTCTAAAAGCACTAAAACACAGCATGATTTTAGTGAAGTACAATTTGAAAGTGATGAAGAAAACACTCAAATATTTGAAGCCGATAAAACCGTAAACGTGTCGTCTAAAATATTTCAGATTCATCGTAAATATGTGGTAAATACTATTAAATCTGGAATGTTAATTATAGACCAACACAAAGCGCATCAACGTATTTTGTATGAAGATTTTCTTCAGTATTTAACGGTTAAAGAAGCTGTGAGCCAACAGTTATTGTTTCCTTTAAAGTTATATTTTTCTGCACAAGAATTAGAAATTATAAATCAATTAAAAGAAGACTTGGAACATACAGGTTTTGTGTTTTCTAACTTTAATGATTCTATGGTTGAAATTTCTGGAATACCAACAAATGTCCCAGAAAGTGAAGTGTCTGTTATCCTAGAACAATTGATAAGCGATGTTCAAAATGAAGTGCCTGATGCCAATTTTAGTGCGACCGATTTGTTGGCAAAATCTATGGCAAAAAGTTTGGCCATTAAAACAGGGCAGGAACTAACTCAAATGGAGCAAGAACATTTAGTAAATAGTTTGTTTGCCTGTAAAGAACCTAATGTTTCACCAAATAATAAAGTGACGTTTGTCACCATGACTGTTGACGAATTAGAAAAAAAGTTTATGTAATATGATGAGGATAACGGATACTGTTAAGCATTTGATAATCATTAATGTTATCATGTTTATTGGAACCATGGCAATAGGAGGTGGGCAATTATTTTATGATTGGTTTGCCATGCATTTTCCAAAGAATGAAACATTTCAACCTTGGCAAATTATAACACATATGTTTATGCATGGTGGATTGATGCATATTGGCTTTAATATGTTTGCGCTTTGGATGTTTGGTACTCCAGTAGAACAGTTTTTGGGTGGTAAAAAATTCTTATTCCTTTATATTTCTGCAGGACTTGGTGCTGTTGCTTTACAATTAGGATATTACTATTTTGATTTTTATTCTGCAGCACAAGGTATCGCAGATTTAAATATGAGCAGTGAATTGGTAAATCAAATAGTTTCTATTGATGCTAGTGATGGAGATTTTTTGAAAGGCGAAATATTGCATAGACAGATGTTACCTATTCTAGCTGAATTTAATTTTGATCCTAGTTTAATAAGCTCAAATAATTTTAGTGCTCTTTTTAATATGAATGCCATAGCAAGAAGCACGATGGTTGGAGCCTCTGGTTGTATTATGGGAATTTTGGTAGCTTTCGGGATGATGAATCCTGATGCAAGATTGATGATGATTTTCTTACCCATTCCGATTAAAGCCAAATACTTTATACCAGGGATAATTATTTTGGATTTAATTTCTGCTTTTAGTGGACAATCATTTTTTAGCCCAAGTAATACAGCATATATGGCTCACGTAGGAGGTGCATTAACAGGGTTTTTAATTATGTGGTATTGGAAAAAATCACAATTCAATAAGAATCGTTGGGATTTATGAGTTTGACACAAGACATCAAATACAAGTTGGCTAGACTTAATGTCTTCGAAAAAATAATAGTTATTAATGTTATTATTTATTTTATTGGATTATTATTAAAACCACTTCAAGGTGGATTGAACAAATACAAAAGTTTAAGTTGGTTAGAAATACCTAGTGATTTTTTTGATTTCATTATAAAACCTTGGTCAATTATTACCTATGCCTTTGCACATTACGATTTTTGGCATATACTTTTTAATATGCTTTGGTTGTATGTTATAGGAAGAATGTTCTTAAATCTATTCAATCCAAAACAAGGATTGAACGTATATTTTCTAGGCGCTATCGTTGGAGGCTTGTTGTTCTTATTTGGTTATAGCGTTTTTCCAGATTTTTTTACTTCAGGTAATAGACTAGTTGGTGCTTCTGCTGCAGTTAGAGCACTTTTAATTTTTCTGTGCGCATATATGCCTAATATGGAGCTTCGTTTTTTTACATTTAACTTAAAGCTTTGGTACATTGGAGCTGCTATTATTGTACTTGATGTTATTGGTTTGTTTGGCATGAATGCTGGAGGCAATCTGGCCCATTTAGGAGGTGCATTATTGGGATATGTTTATGCTAAACAATTGCTCAAAGGCAATAACATTGGTAAAGGGTTTGAACGAGTCATGGACTCTATTGTTAGTTTATTTAAAGCATCAAAGAAGTCACCTTTAAAAACAGTCCATAAAAAAAAGCGTAAAGTGGCAGGTTATACCAAAGACGAATTTAAGGAGTTTAACCATCAGAAGAAAATAGATTTAATACTAGACAAAATAAGTAAAAGTGGATATGAAAGTCTAACAGCCGAAGAGAAAGAGTTTTTATTTAAAGCAGGTAAATAGTTGCAATGAAACATCGATTATGACAATTTTTTTGGAAGCATTGAAAATAATAAGTGTTAATACATGAAAAAATTAAGTTTTATTGGCAAGATTGTATTTTTTTGTAATGCTATTGTTGCTCTTTTACTTTTATTCTCTTACACTTTACCTCTTATTCCGCCAAGGACATTTCCCATTCTTTCTGTGTTAAGTTTAGGAGTTCCATTCTTAATCATACTTAATATATTGTTTTTTATGTATTGGTTTTTTAAGCTAAAAAAACAACTCTTTTTGTCGTTTGTAGTTTTACTTATTGGCTATTTTTGTTTTGGGTCTCTGTACAAATTCTCTTCTGGTGAAGACGAAAAAAAGCCAGACAGTTTTTCTGTGATAAATTACAATGTCAGGTTATTCAATCTTTATAAATGGATTGAGGAAGATAATATTGAAGAAAATATTGTTGGTTTGATAAAAACTGAAGCGCCAGATGTTTTGGCTTTACAAGAGTACCATCCACATAAAGATGTAGATCTTTCGTTTTTTAAGTATAAATACGAAAAACTTTCAGGTAACAAAACGAAGTATGGTCAAGCTATTTTTTCCAATTTTCCTATTGTTAATTCAGGTTCTATCGAATTTCCTAATACATCTAACAACGCCATTTTTGCTGATATCGCCAAAGGAAAAGATACAATTAGAATTTATAATGTTCATTTACAATCCATGAGGATTGATGCCAATGCCAATAATTTTAACGAAGAAGAATCTGAAAAGCTTTTAAAACGTGTAGCCAATACGTTCAAAATGCAACAATCTCAAGTAGAATTATTTCAAGAACACAAAAAGCAGTGTAAGTATAAAATGATAGTTTGTGGTGATTTGAATAATACCTCGTTTTCGTATGCCTATAAGCACATCAAAGGAGATTTTGTAGATGCATTTAAAGAATCTGGAAGTGGCTTTGGAAGATCGTATTTGTTTAAATTAATTCCTTTAAGAATAGATTTTATTTTATGTGATAATAGTTTTGAGGTTACAAGCTTTAAAAACTTCAACGAAAAGTATTCAGACCACTATCCAATTAAAGCAACGTTTGCTTTACATGAATAGACAATCCATACTATCTGCTAAAATGTGAATCATCAAACCTAAACCGATTATTCTTGTACTTTTTGGCAATAATAGTAAAACATATAACACAATAGCAAAGTATGAATGTAAAGGGTGAAAATTGATACTACATCTGTTAGCGTCAAAAATTGGGTTGGCAAATAGATGGTCCAAATCGATCAGCATTGTAGAAATCATAATCAAATAAGCCATTTTCCATGTTGATTTAAAAAAAATCAAAGCGACAACCAAGGGAATAATAAAATGAATTCCATAATGAACACCTTGCTGTATCATTAAAAATTTAATTCTTGAGATAATAAATACTGTGATGTATTTGGACCTTCGTTGAAGAGTAAATCCAAGATGCTCAAATTAGAAATAAATCCATGCTTATTAATGAATACTTGAGTATAACTTTCGAATTCAAACGATTGTTCCTTTTTTGCATTCACTAAAATCCTGTAGTCAGCTTTGTCTTTAACTTCTTTTTCAAATTTCACTGTTTTAGATATGTTTAAGTCTAGTTGAATGCAATCACAAATAGTTTCAAAACATTTAAAATTAAAGTCCATAAGATAATTGGCTTTAGTTGTAAACAATGGTTTTAAATCGTCTTCATAAAACTCAAAAAAAGGTGAAGTTCTGTAAGCCGACTCCAGAGACTTCCAATGTAGTTCCTGCCATTTGGAAATATTGGCAATTTTTACATCACGATATTTTTGTCTGTTCTTTTGAGTGTGAATTACTGGAATATTCAAAAGCAACTTTCCGTTGGCTGCATAAATATAAGCTCTGTTTCTATAAGTTTGTTTTTGGTAATTATCATCTATCTCAAAAGTTAATTCATTTGCCTTTAACATACCTACAAAATGCGCTATGTTTGGAAAGTAAGTCAGATGAATAACAATGTTCATTTATCTAATGTCTATTGTTTTTCTTTCTTCCGTTTTCTCCATTTGCTAAATCCAATCCAGCCAAATAATAAAACCAAGAACGGAATAAAATATGACGTTGCTTTTCCAGTACCATGCACAGTTGTAAAGAAACGTTCCCAACGCGGATTTTTAAGTCCATCCCAACTCATCCATATAAAAACTGGTTTACCAACAACGTGGTCAAAAGGAACAAAACCCCAAGCTCTTGCATCAATGGAGTTATGACGATTATCACCCATCATCCAGTAATAATCTTGCTTAAAAGTATATGTAGATGCAACCTCACCATTTATTAAGATTTGATTGCCTTTTATTTGCAATGTGTTGCCCTCATATTCGGTAATAACCCTTTTATAAAGAGGTAGTAGATCTAAATTAATGTTAATAGTTTTTCCTTTTTCAGGAATATATAATGGTCCAAAAAAATCTACATTCCAATTATAATTGGGATTATGAGGAAAAATGTTTGAGTCTCTAACACCTTTTTCTTTTATATTTGGTGTTATGCTAACCACATTGGGGTTATTTTTAAACTTGGCTAATGCTTCATCAGAAATTGCAGAAAAGTAATATGTATTCTGATTATTGATGATGCCAAAGTTATCCGTGATATCATATCTTTCTTTCAAGAATCTCGGATCAAACTGTGTAGACTTCGGCTGAACAAAATAACTGAATTGTAAATGTGCTCTATCTGGCAATTCATTCTTTTCACCATTTATATACACATATCCATCACGCACTTCAAGTGAATCTCCCGGAATACCTACACAACGTTTTACCAGATTTGTTTTCTTATCGATAGGCTTGTAATAATTTCTATTTGGATTGAAATCATTCATGTCCAGTAATGTATCTGCCGGTTGATTAAACACAACGATTTCATTTCGCTCAATCTTTTCGAATCCAGGTAACCTCATATATGGTAACTGTAGTTTATTTTTCCATGAGGTATTTCTTTTTTCAAAATGGTCATTAAAGAGATACGATTTATTTTTCAATATTGGAATAGTATCATGGACCATAGGAGCAGCTACGGTGGTCATTGGAACTCGAGCACCATAATGGAATTTGCTTACAAATAGAAAGTCGCCAACCAATAATGATTTTTCAAGTGATGATGAAGGAATAGTGTAAGGCTGAATAAAATAGGTATGTACAATCGTTGCAGCAACAATAGCAAACAAAATAGAACTTACCCATTCTCCAGAACCTGACTTTGGATGCAGACTTCTATCTTCAATATATTTTACGTCTGCAACATAATTTAAATAGTAATTATAGAATCCAAGAGTAACAACAGCTAAAAACGTATCTAAATAGGTGTTTTTTCCAAAGCTTCTAGCGGTTTCAACCCAAACGACAGGAAACATTATGAGATTAACAATAGGAAGGAAAAGTAAAAGTGTCCACCAAACAGATCTGTTTATAATTTTCATTAAAATTACGGCGTTGTAGATTGGCACAAATGCTTCCCATGTTTTTCTTCCTGCTTTAATGTAAAGTTTCCATGTGCCTAAACCATGGATGAACTGAAGTATTAAGAAGAAAATTCCCCATTGCGATAATGTCATAATTCTATATATTTAATTTTTTTGTAAGTGAAAAAACATTCTTATTTGTTACTCAAAAATTCATGATTAACTAATATTTAACACATCTTTCATACTAAAAACACCAGTTTTATCTAAAATCCACTCTGCTGCTATTACTGCACCGAGCGCAAAGCCATCTCTGCTATAAGCTGTATGTTTAATACTAATACTATCTACGTTACTTTCGTAATTAATAGTGTGCGTTCCAGGCACATTTTCAATTCTTTTGGCTGTAATAGGAATTGAGCCTTCGACATTTTCACTTAAAGACCATTGGTTATATTTAGAATGTTCTTTAATGATATCATTAGCCAAAGAAATGGCTGTACCACTTGGTGCATCTAACTTTTGTGTATGATGAATTTCTTCAATATCAATATTATATTGAGATAAATTACTCATCATTTTTGCAAGTACTTTATTCAATTCAAAAAAGATGTTGACGCCCAAACTATAATTCGATGCATAAATAAAAGCTCCATTTTTTTCTTTACATAAACTAACAGCTTTATCGAAATCTTGCAACCAGCCTGTGGTTCCAGAAATAACAGGAACATTGTTGTTTAAACAATTTGATATATTATTTAATGCCACTGTTGGAACGCTAAAATCTATAGCAACATCAGCCTTGGTGATATTATATACGGTATCTACATCGGCAATAATTACAATATTGTGACCGCGATCTTTAGCAATGCGCTCTATGGTTTTACCCATTTTTCCGTATCCTAGGATGGCTAATTTCATTAAAATTGAAAGTTTAGTGTTAGTCCAACATCACTGCTTTTATAATCAAATTCATTGATTTTATAATGTGGTCTCAAAGATAAGTTGTCATCAACATTATATTGCAATAAATGAGCATCAACATTGGCATCAATAATATTTAAGGCATAAATACCAATGGTAACAAGAATAGATATTTCTCTGTTTTTATTGAGTTGTTTTTGAGCATTACGCAGACCATCATCAGTTACGCGACCATAAAATTCATCATCCTTAAAGCCAGCTAATCTCCTTTTGTAGGCATCTCTATACCTGTGATATTCATTATTGTTATCTATATAAAAATAAATACTAGTTCCAAGAGCTGCATATATTATAGGTATTTTCCAATATTTTTTGTTATAGGCTTGTCCAAGACCAGGAAGTACGGCAGAATAGAATGCTGCTGTTGATGGGCTTAAAGGATCAAAAGGCTTACTCTCTACGGAAGCCGCTTCAACTGTGATTTCTTCAGTTTTAAGAGTGTATTTACGATCTTTTTCTTTTTCATCCTTATCTTCTTGAGAAAAAGTCGAAAAGGAAAAAAATAAAGTGCATAAAGTTGCTATTACAAATTTACTTTGCACGTTCTACCAGTTTTTTTATACGAATAAAATCTTCTTTTGAATGAAACGGAATCGTAATTTTCCCTTTTCCGTTATTAGAAACTTTAACGTCTATTTTATGTCCAAAGTATTCTGAAAACTCTTTTATACCATTTTTAATAAAATTCGGGAGTTCTTCTTGAGGATTTGGATTATTGGTATTCTCTTTTTTTAAATTGTAATTACGGACCAGATTTTCGGTTTCTCGAACCGACAGTTTTTTTGTGATGACCTTCTCGTAAATATCAAGTTGGGTGTTTTGGTCTTCTACAGAAATGATAGCACGACCATGACCCATTGAGATGAAACCATCTCGCATGCCAGTCTGAATAATAGGATCTAATTTTAAAAGGCGTAAATAATTGGCTATAGTTGAACGCTTTTTACCAACACGTACGCTCATGTCTTCTTGAGTGAGGTTTATATCATCAATTAAACGTTGATAAGACAATGCAATTTCAATTGGGTCTAGATCTTGTCTTTGAATGTTCTCTACCAAGGCCATTTCAAGAGATTCCTGATCGTTGGCAATCCTGATATAAGAAGGAATGGTTTCCAGACCAATTAATTTAGAAGCTCTATAACGACGTTCACCAGAAACCAATTGGTATTTATTGAAACCTAATTTTCTTACGGTAATTGGTTGTACAACACCAAGTTCTTTGATCGATGAGGCCAATTCGCGCAGTGACTCTTCATTAAAGTTGGTTCTTGGCTGAAACGGATTGACCTCAATGGTATTTATGTCTAATTCTACAATACTACCAATAACCTTGTCTGCATTTTTATCCTGAACAGAAGAAATATCATTACTTGGGTCTTTTAAAAGAGCCGACAATCCTCTGCCTAATGCTTGTTTCCTAGTTGCTTTCGCCATAATTAGGAATTTTTATTAATCATTTCTTTTGCCAAACTTAAGTAATTACTAGCACCTTTACTACTAGCATCATAATTTATTATACTTTCTCCATAACTTGGTGCTTCACTCAAACGTACATTGCGCTGAATAATGGTTTTAAATACCATATCATTGAAGTGTTTTTGGACTTCTTCTACCACTTGATTTGATAAGCGTAAACGAGAATCGTACATGGTAAGTAATAAGCCTTCAATATCTAAAGACGGATTATGAATTTTCTGAACACTCTTTATGGTATTCAATAATTTACCGAGGCCTTCAAGAGCAAAATACTCACATTGAATAGGAATAATTACTGCATCTGCTGCTGTCAAGGCATTAAGTGTTAATAAGCCTAAAGAAGGAGCACAATCTATTAATATAAAATCGTAATTATCTTTTATTTCTAACAATGCTTTTTTAAGCATGTATTCACGTTCTTCTTTGTCTATTAATTCTATCTCTATAGCAACTAAATCGATATGAGCTGGAATCATATCCAAATTAGGAGTTTCGGTTTTAACAATAGCCTCCTTTGCTGTATTTGTGTGCTCTAAAAGCTGGTAGGTTCCAATATTGACAGACTCAACATCTATCCCTAATCCAGAAGTTGCATTGGCCTGCGGATCACAATCTATAAGCAATACTTTTTTCTCGAGGACACCAAGCGAAGCTGCTAAATTCACAGACGTTGTTGTCTTTCCTACACCGCCTTTTTGATTAGCAATGGCTATGATTTTTCCCATGAAGTGATTTGGTTTTTTGTATGCGTAAAAATACAATTATTTACGAGTATAGAAAATGGAAGTTGTTAACAGATAGTGAATAAAAATCTTTTAGAGAAGTGTAGAAAAAATAAACAAAGAAATTGTCAGGAAGTGACTTATGTCATATTTCTTATGTGAGTTTTACAGTAATTTTACCTTTTTAAAAACTAATTATAAATATCATGCAAGATTTAAAAATTAACAAGACTATGAATTTAGAGAAGTACGGATTAAAAAATATTGTAGCACATTGGAACCTTTCTCCAGAAGAATTACAGAAAATTACCGTTGAAAAAGGAATGGGAGTTGAAACATCAAACGGAACTTTGGCCATAAATACAGGAAAATTTACAGGTAGATCACCACAAGATAGGTTTTTGGTAAAAGATGAATATACTAAAGATAAAGTATGGTGGGGAAAAGTTAATAAACCATTTGACCCAGAAAACTTTGATGTATTGCAAAACGAAATTGTAAACTATCTTTCAGGTAAGGAAATTTATGTGAGAGATGGCTATGTGTGTGCAGATCCAAAATATAGAACTAATATTAGAACTATTACAGAGTATCCTTGGTCTAATTTGTTTATATACAATATGTTTTTGCGACCAGAACTTTCAGAATTAGAGAATTTTGAAGAAGATTGGTTGGTTTTATGTGCTCCAGGATATGAGGCAAACCCTGAAATTCATGGAACACGTCAAGGTAATTTTTCAATCATCAACTTTACTAAAAAAGTTGCACTTGTTGGTGGTTCTGCTTATACAGGTGAAATGAAAAAAGGTATTTTTTCTGCACTGAATATGATTTTACCAACAGATAAAAATGTACTACCAATGCATTGTTCCGCCAATGTTGGAGAAGATGGAGATACTGCAATTTTCTTTGGTTTATCTGGCACCGGAAAAACCACATTATCGGCAGATCCTAATCGAAAATTGATAGGAGATGATGAACATGGCTGGACAGCAGAAAATAGTATTTTTAATTTTGAAGGTGGTTGTTATGCTAAAGTAATTGATCTTACTGAAGAAAAAGAACCTGATATTTTTAGAGCAATTAAACCTGGAGCCTTATTAGAAAATGTGATACTGAATGCTAATGGAGAAGTAGATTTTATGGACAGCTCAATTACTCAAAATACGCGAGTAAGTTATCCTATTTATCATATTGATAATATACAGGAGCCATCTTATGCAGGTAACCCTAAAAACATTTTCTTTTTAACCTGTGATGCCTTTGGAGTGTTGCCACCTGTTTCTAAACTATCTCCTGGGCAAGCGGCTTACCATTTTATTTCAGGTTATACTGCAAAGGTGGCAGGTACAGAAGCTGGTATAACAGAGCCAGTGCCTTCTTTTAGTGCTTGTTTTGGAGCTCCATTTATGCCTTTACATCCAACAGTGTATGCCGAGATGTTAAGTAAAAAAATGCAAGAGGCAAATGTAAATGTATGGCTTATAAACACCGGATGGAGTGGTGGTGCTTATGGAGTAGGTTCACGTATTAAACTTAAATATACTAGAGCGATGATTACTGCCATTTTAAATGGTGATTTAGACAATGTAGAGTATGAAATGCACCCAATATTTGGGTTGGATATGCCAAAAGAATGCCCTGAAGTACCCAATGGAATATTAAACCCGATAAATACTTGGGATAATGTAAGCACCTATATTAGTAAGTCTATACAATTGGCGCATTCATTTCATTTAAACTTTGAAAAATTTGCGAATGAAGCGAGTGAAGATATCTTAAACGGAGGTCCTTTGATTGATGAACATCATCATTTAGATCATGTTTAATTGATAATTAGTTTTAAAAATGAAAAACGGTGAATTAAAAATTCACCGTTTTTTTTAATTTATCTTTAATTCTTGATCAATTCGTTGTAAAACCTTATCGCACTTGCTTATTAATTCCATATAAATACCATTACTTGCTTTTTGGTTAAATGCTGTAGCTGAAATGGCTCTTACCAACATTTTAAAATTTGGGTCTTCTTTATTGTTTAAAAAGGCATAATCATACTCATTAAGCATTTCTGAAGTCGTGAAAATATCAATAACGCCACTACCAAACTTAATTAAATCTGTTTGGGTAGATTCAGCAGTAGCCATACTGATCATCCAATTTCCTATTGCTAATAACAATGCTCCTTTTTGATCATAGTCACTATAGAGATCTATGATGCTCTCTTTTAATTCCAAGTTATAAATCAATCCCAAAGTACCAGAGCTTACCATTCCCCTATAGGTATTGTCATTTGGAGTAAAAACCTGATCCAATGCTTTGTCATATACCTCACTTATGTATTTAACTTGCTCAATATCATCAACGCCATTGTATAATGTTACTAGAGCCTTTTTAATGTCTTCTCGAAGCGCATTATTTTGTGTAATGATATTTCTAAAGGCAGTAGTATCTTGTACCAAATCGTGATGAATTCTTAACAAATAATCATTTCCTAATCTACGGTCTTTATTTTCTTGGTTCCAATTGTTTACACTTAAAGCGATTAAAATACCAATCACTACAAGTATAATTTCACCAACAGCATAAAAGAGATATTTACTGAACTTGTTTTCTGTCAACATTTTTTGGCGGATGCGTCTAAAAAATTTTATCATGTATTAAAAAGTTTATTTCTTAATGCTTTGACCAAATGTAAGTAAATTATTATCTGGATCGAGCAATGAAAATTCTTTTTGTCCCCAAGGTTTTTGAGTTAATAGTCCGTTAGGGTGGATACTTACTTTTCTTTCCAGTATGTATTTATAAAGATTGTCAATGTCGTCTGTTCTAATGTAGACTTGACCATAATTTTCTTTTGGGTCAAGGTCTTTAAACAAAAAAAAGTGAATTTCAATTTGGTCCTTTTTTATCATTAAGTACTCTTCATAGTCTTTACTTCCCAATTGAATAAAACCCAATTTATTAATATAGTAGTCTTTTGTTTCATCTTTGTTCCGCATTGGTAATTTTGGATTTATTTCAGTCATCATATTTACAGGGTTTTTAAGTTTATTTACCTATTATATTTTCTTCCATTCCGGTTTATGTATTCTAAAGATATTCACTTTATTTCCATTATATTCTGTGACCTTGTCTATGGTCATTCCGTTTTTTAAAGCCACATTTTCAGATGGCTTATTGACTAAACTAATAATTGAAATCAATGAATCAGAAAAGTTGTTTTCGAATGCATAATCACGACATTTTTTAGCTGCTTCGGTTGCATAACCTTTATTCCAAAATTCAGGCAAAAGAGAGTAAGCTACTTCCAATTCTGATACATTGTCAACATTTTGGACTAATAAACCAGCATGCCCAATGATTTTCCCCGTTTGTTTTTCTATTAAGGCGTTCATACCACCCAAATTATTTTCATAACGATGGAATTGTTTTTCATACCATTTTTTGCATTCAATTTCTGGAGATTCAACTTCCGAAATCCAGTATTGTGACGTGATTGGGTTTTTATGAAACTCCAACCAAACATCAAAATCCATCAAGTTTACTTTTCTAAACAATATGCGTTTGGTTTCTTGTCCGTCAAGCAGATATTTCATAATCTTCTAACCTTTTAATTCTAATTTTTTATAAAAACCATCGCAGTTTGGTCTCTCTTTTTTATATTGGCTAAGGTTGCTATGATATATGTCGGCTTTTGGGTTCATTTATTGTTTTAACGCGTTTGTGTATGATTTCGGTGCGTGTTTGAGCAACTAATTTAACAAATAGAAACCGAATAGAAAATCCGTTAGGATTTTCAAAAGTTTGCGATAACGAGCAATTAATTATAGCCGTTGTTGTGCTTTCGTTATTTTTGTTTAATGAGAATTTCAAATAAATTTATTGTTCATTTTTTTGAGTATTTAATTCAGAAAGTAATTTTTCAGTTTCAGATTTAAGTGTTTTGTAAGATTCCAAATGCAATTTTGCAATGTGTGTTCTTTGTTCTAATATATTGAATATAACTAAAGTATTTTCACGTTTTGATACTATTTCACTAGATATTTCACGAACTTTTTTCAATGATTTTTCATCAAAAATAGTGTTGTTCAGTTTATTAAAATCAGCATCATCTGAATCCCAAACAAATAATATTTGTTTTAAAATATTTGTTTGATAAATTGCATCTACGATATGAATATTATTATTTCCAATAACCATTGACACTCTTTCTAAATCATTATAATATTGGATGATTTTTCTTTTAGTTGACTTATCCTGCAAAATTCCAATAGTACCCGTTGATATTAATTCTTGGAATGTCGTTCTGATAGGATTGAAAGTTTTCCTTTCCATTAATGAGTTTAGTTTTGCATAAATACTATCACTACCTATGAATGTTTGATTTGATGAATAGAAGCTCAAAATATCTTTACCATGATGATAATACCTTGATTCAATTTCTATATAGTTTTCTAATACTTTTGATTGTTCTTTAAGGTCTACAATTAGCTCTGCAAGAATCAGTTTTTCTTTATGACGTTCAATTCTATTTTGATTCCAATTATTAATACTTAATGCAATCAAAATTCCTATCACAACAAGTACAATTTCTCCAATAGCATATTTTACATACTTTCCAGTTTTATTTTTCTCCATAAGGTCGTAGCGGATTTTTCTAAAGAATTTAATCATTGGTTTATTGGTTAGCAATAATGAAGCACAACGGTCTTGACTATGGTTTCGTTGTGTAATGGTTCGGCAGAACTATTCCGCCGTAAACCAAAGTTAGCAAATACGCAGGAATTTCGGACAGGGAATTCGCCGCATTGAACTTTAGCCGTTGTTGTGCATAGGCATAACCTATTTTCTAATAATAAAAACTTCAGCTACCAATAAATTAGGCACCCAACATAGCCAGGCTATTATTTTGTAGGCTGGTATAAAATCCATTCCTAAAACTCCTAAAAAAAGAGGCATATAAATCCGTAAAGTTACTGCAGCAAAACACAGGGCATAACTGCGTACCATCCATTGTTGATGTCTTGCTATATCCTTATTCTTAATTGATGAATAAGCTTTAACTGTCGTAAATAGCCAGAGTACTGCAAGTGCAGCAAAACCAGTTGAAGCGATAAAGCCACCTTCCGCAAAAAATGCAATACATAAACCAGCTGTTCCACTGAGCAGTACTGAAATAATATATACTTTTCCTAGAACTTTGTGAATACCAAGATATTTTCTCCTCAATATTTTAAAGAATTGAGAAAATCCACTCAAAAGTGCTAATCCTCCTAAAAAAATATGTGTATAGAATGCAATAATGTAGGGTAAGCTATCTAATAGAGTGGATGATTTGTTACCCAATAAACTATCATTATAACTTAACCCAATAAACCGTAAAGGATATAGACCAATAAATATGGCAAATAGAGCCATAAAAAAATAACCTGCAGAGAGGTGTACTTGTTTAAGATTCATTTTTTCATCAATTTGTAATTAAAAGATGACAGATTTGTTTTATTGTTACAGTTTTTTGCTTACGCACAACGAGTGTGTATGTTTACCGTAGGTGTATATACCTCTATTATAAATACACCATTTCTAAACAATTAATATTTCTAAAATGGAAATCGCTGCATCACTAATTTTGGTGCCTGGTCCAAAAACTGCCATAGCACCAGCATCAAACAAAAATTGGTAATCTTGTTTGGGTATAACGCCACCAACAATCACCATAATATCGTCACGGCCATAGTTTTTGAGTTCTTCAATCACTTGTGGTACTAGCGTTTTATGCCCAGCAGCCAGAGATGATACACCCAAAATATGTACATCGTTCTCAACAGCTTGTTTGGCTGCTTCTTGTGGTGTTTGAAACAATGGTCCAATATCAACATCAAAACCTAAATCTGCATAAGCTGTAGCTACCACTTTGGCACCGCGATCATGACCATCTTGTCCCATTTTGGCAATCATAATACGAGGTCTTCTGCCGTCTTGTTTGGCAAAAATATCGGCAAGTTCTCTTGCTTTTTTAAATGAACTATCGTCTTTTACTTCTTTACTATACACACCAGAAAAAGATTTTATTTGTGCTTTAAACCGTCCAAAAACAGCTTCTAGAGCATCACTAATTTCACCAAGTGTTGCGCGCTCTCGAGCCGCATCAATAGCTAAAGCTAATAAATTTCCGTTTCCTGTACGAGCAACTTCGGTTAATTTTGATAAAGCTTTATTTACTTTTTCTGTATTTCTCTTTAATTTAATAGCGTTCAAGCGTTCTATTTGTTGGTTTCTAACCGTTTGGTTATCTACCTCAAGTGTTGTGATTGGATCTTCTTCTTCCAATCTGTATTTGTTAACACCAACAATAATATCTCGTCCAGAATCTATGCGTGCTTGTTTTCGTGCAGCGGCTTCTTCAATACGTATTTTTGGAATGCCTGCTTCAATAGCTTTGGTCATGCCACCAAGATCTTCAACTTCTTCAATGAGTTGCCACGCTTTTTGAGCAATATCATGAGTTAATTTTTCAACATAATAGCTTCCAGCCCAAGGGTCAACGGTTTTGGTGATTTTGGTTTCTTCCTGAAGAAAAATTTGCGTATTTCTTGCAATTCGTGCTGAAAAATCTGTTGGTAAAGCTATAGCCTCATCCAAAGCGTTGGTATGAAGTGATTGCGTGCCACCAAAGGCAGCTGCGGCAGCTTCGATGGTTGTTCGGGCAACGTTATTGAAAGGGTCTTGTTCGGTTAAGCTCCATCCAGAAGTTTGACAATGCGTGCGCAATGCCAGAGACTTTTCATTTTTTGGATTGAATTGTTTTACCAATTTTGCCCAGAGCATGCGTGCTGCGCGCATTTTGGCAATTTCCATAAAATGGTTCATACCAATCGCCCAAAAGAAAGATAGGCGAGGCGCAAAAGTGTCAATATCCATTCCTGCGGCGAGACCTTTTCTTATATATTCCAAGCCATCAGCAAGCGTATAAGCCAGTTCGATATCGCAAGTTGCTCCAGCTTCTTGCATGTGGTAACCAGAAATACTTATACTATTGAATTTTGGCATGTTTTGACTCGAGAATTCAAAAATATCTGAAACGATTTTCATGGATTGTATTGGTGGATAGATGTAGGTGTTGCGTACCATAAACTCCTTTAGAATATCATTCTGTATTGTACCAGCCAATTGTTCTGGTTTTACGCCTTGCTCTTCTGCTGCGACAATATAGAATGCCATGATAGGTAATACAGCGCCATTCATGGTCATTGAAACCGACATTTTGTCTAAAGGGATTTGGTCAAAGAGTATTTTCATATCTTCAACCGAATCTATGGCAACTCCTGCTTTTCCAACATCGCCAACAACACGTTCGTGATCAGAATCATAACCACGATGCGTAGCCAAATCGAACGCAACAGACAAACCTTTTTGTCCTGCTTCGAGATTCCGCCTGTAAAAGGCATTACTATCTTCTGCAGTGCTAAAACCTGCATATTGTCTTATAGTCCAAGGACGACGTACATACATGGTGCTATAAGGACCGCGAAGAAACGGTGAAATCCCAGCTGCAAAGTCTAAATGTTCAACACCTTTTAGATCGTCTTTAGTGTAGATTGATTTTACTGAAATGCCTTCGGCCGTTTCAAATGTTGAAGAACCTTCAATATTTAAATTGCCATCTTCAGACTTTAAGGTGATATGTTGCAGATTTTTTCGTTTCAAGCCTAATTATTTGAATTGTTTTGAGTATTGGGTTGAGTAGCTGCTGGCCTTTTGTTAAAATCTATATTTGATGCTTCTGGTTTGTCAAAATGTATTGTACTTAAATCTACATCAAAAAGTTTTGAATAATAATATTGTAGTGCAACAAAAGTGGCTAAATATTTATCGTTGATTAGTTGAACAGAACTACTTTTTATAGGTTCTCCAATTAGCTTTGGTGTAAGAGAATTAGTTTGTTGCAGCGCATTGAAAGTAGATTTTAAACGTTCATTCCTTATATTGTCTGCAATGCAATTAACCAATTGGCTATTATAGTTTAAATTGCTTTTACCATTATTAAGGCTCCAAAGGTCCTTATCTTGCTTTAAGACTTCAAAAACTTTTACAGTATGTTCTGATATAACATCTTCTATTCTTAATCTATTGATAATTGATTCTGTAATTAGCCTTGTATAGGCTCTTGATGTATTTCTGTTTTGAGCATCATAATGATTGACAATATCATCCTCAAAAGAATACAATGCTTCTCTTAAGAGTTTTGTATCCATATCACCACAAGTCATGGCATCTGGTTTATCTGCATATTTGAAGTCTGTAAACTCTACCTTATTTTCTGTTTTACAACTTGCTAAACTCATGGCCATTGTGATTAGTAAAAGTTTAAAAAATTGTGTTTTCATTTTTAATTAAGTTTTAAATGTTATTCTGTTTTTAATCGTTCTTGTTCTATCGTTTCTGACAATCGCTTTGCAATAATGGGTTCAACTAATGTTTTTCGTTTATTGGTCTTGACAAAAGGATAAAGTTCAAGCTCATCTTTCATCTTATCATTTGGGTTTTTGTGTTTGTTTGTACCGAGCAATATGTCTTCACCAATATTAAACTGCTCCTGTTCTTTTGCAGCACTTTCTTTGATTTTCTTTTGAATAGTGCCTTGTTTTAACTGATGCAAAAAACCTCCGTTTTTCTCTATGTCTTTAAAAAGCAATAAAGCTTTTTCTGCTAATTGGCCTGTTAAAATTTCAATATAATATGCACCATCTGAAGGATTATTTACTTTATCAAAGTAACTTTCGTTCTTTAAAATCAACAACTGATTTCTAGCAATGCGTTCAGCAAACTCATTGTCTTTATGGTAAATGGCATCGTAAGGTAAATTGCAAATAGTATTGGCGCCACCAAGTATCGCACTCATGCATTCTGTTGTTGTACGCAGCATATTCGTATTGTAATCGTAAAGGGTTTTGTTTCGTCTTGTTGGTGTAGCGAAAATAAAACACTCTGCATTGAAAGCAAATTCTGAAGCGAGAGTTCTATAAAGAAAGCGAAGTGCTTTGAGTTTTGCAATTTCGAAGAAATAGTTTGAGCCAATTGAAACATTAAAGATAACTTTTAAACGTTTCCATGTCATTTCATTCCTCGAAATGACAGTATTATTTATATGATTTAGGTATTCATTGACATGAGCCATAGCATAGGCTAATTGTTGAACCATTGTTGCGCCTGCATTTTGATAAAGCGAATTGTCTATAGATAAGGACAGTGTATTTTTTATACTATTTTCAAATTGAATATGGTCTTCTTTAAGGCTCTGATACCAATTTCCTGTTTTGGTAAGATTGCCAATAATGTCTGTTTGAATATGGATTAAATTATTTGTTGAGATGCTAATCTGCTTGACATATTCAGAGTCTAAAAATTGTAAATCAAAATGAATTTCTATTAAAGCTGTATCTATATGAGATAGCAAATCATTTATTGAGACAGTTCTATTAGGAATAATAAATTTAATGCTTTCTGCTCCCTTATCAATAGCACTTAAGGCTTTTCTATTTGCTGTTTGAGCATCACTAACAAAAATGGATTGGCATATTCTCCATAAAGAATTATTGCCAGTACTTTGTAAAGTGTTTTCTAAATCTTCTTTATTGTAGAAAGGTTTAACATGAATACCTTCGTTTGAATCCCAGATTAATGTTTTATTATAATCGGCACCTTTTAAATCGTATTGTATTTTCTGTTTCCATTGCTTTGTAGAAACCTCATTAAACTCGCTGAATAAGCTACTATTCATCTTCTTTTGTTTTTAAACTATCTTCATATTCAATAATATATATCTCTTCATTTTCGCGTTTCATGTAATATTCTTCTCGAGCAAATTTCTCCAATCCTTCTTCAGTACTTAATTCTTTTATAGCTTTTCTGTCTTTTTCAATTTCTTTTTTATAGTATTCTTTTTCATTTTCTAAAGCTTCAATTTCATTGTTTAATTCGTGATGTATAAACCAGGAATTACTGTCAAAAAACAACATCCAAATCGCAAAAACAATCAGGATTAATACAAAAACATTTTTAAAAGGTCTTAAATATTTCTTTTTATTGACTTTTGAATTTGACATTTATAATTTTTCGTTAATAATAGTTCTAACAATATCTACAGCTACATTATTGTATTTGTTGTTTGGTATTATAATATCTGCATATTCTTTCATTGGTTCAATAAATTGCTCGTGCATAGGTTTTAGTGTATTTTGATAACGTGCTAAAACTTCATCAATATCTCTTCCGCGTTCAGAGATATCACGTTTTAAACGTCTAATGAGGCGTTCGTCACTATCTGCATGAACAAATATTTTGATATCAAACATATCTCTTAACTCTGGATTAGTCAAAATTAAAATACCTTCTACGATCATTACTTTTCTTGCATGTGTTAATATAGTGTCACCAGTTCTATTATGTTTTACAAAAGAATACACCGGTTGATGAATAGGATTGTTATTTTTTAATTCTTTTAAATGTTGAACAAGCAAATCAAAATCTATAGATCTTGGATGATCAAAATTTATTTTGATACGCTCATCATAACTTAAATGAGATGTATCTAAATAGTATGAGTCTTGTGATATAACACCTACTTCTCCTTCTGGAAGTTCATTTAATATCTGGTTAACAACGGTAGTTTTTCCACAACCAGTACCACCAGCTATACCTATGACGAGCATAAAAAAGGTTTTTTGAACTGTACAAAGTTAATTAAATGGATAATGAATATGGGAATGATTGTTTGTTTTTCAATTTCTGAAACTTCTTCTTCGGTAATCATTTTATCATTTGTATTGCCCCAAGTGTTAGTTATGTAATTCATTACATCTGCAATTTCAGAATCGAGCAATCCTAAATTATCCATAACACTATTGTATGTTTTTCCATTAACAACTATTTCTCCTTGCATACCATACTTAATGCTTTTAATGCTTTCAATACGTTTCTCCATTAAAAAGTCAGATTTAGCCAAAGGAGGAAATGTATCTGGTACACCTTCTCCATTAGGCATGTGACAAACAACACAAAAAAAAATCCTGATAGATATCTTTGCCTCTTAAGATGCTATCTTCCTCTGCGTTTTGACAATGGATTTGAGCAAAGCAAATTGTCAAACTATAAATACAAATAGTTAAAAATAGTTTCATAAGGACATTTAATTTGGGATTATTTTATAAATGCCTTTGCCTTCTACTGCAATATATATATAGTCATCTGGTGCTTGAATCACATTTCTTAACCTACCAATACCTTCAAATAGCTTTTCTCGTTTTACTACTTTATTATTTTTTAGAACTAGACGTTCTAAATATTGGAACTTTAGAGATCCTGCCAGAACATTTCCTTTCCAATCAGGATATTTATCTGAAGAAACAATAGCCAAACCACTAGGAGCTATGGAAGGTACCCAATAAAATAATGGTTGTTGCATTCCTTCTTTTTCTGTTATATCAGTAAAACTAGTACCACTATAGTTTATGCCATAAGAAATGACAGGCCAGCCATAATTTTTCCCTTTTTGAATAATATTAATCTCATCACCACCTTGAGGACCATGTTCGTGTTCCCAGATTTCTCCTGTAATAGGACTTTTAACTAACCCTTGAGGGTTTCTGTGTCCATAACTAAAAATAGCTTTTTTAGCATTCTGAACGTTTATAAAAGGATTGTCTTCAGGTATTGTACCATCATCGTGTAGGCGATAAATTTTACCGTTATCACGGGTAATATCTTGTGGATTAACATCACGTTCTCCACGGTCACCAATAGAAAAATAAAGGTAACCATCATTATCAAAAGCAATGCGCGAACCAAAATGTTGCCCTCTGGTTGTGTTAGGGCTTGCTTTGTACAAAACTTGACTGTCAGTTAATGAGTCATCAATTAATCGAGCTCTCATAATAGTTGTATTACCACCATTTCCTTCACCTACAGAAGATGCATAAGACAGATATATCCAACTGTTATCTTTGTAATTAGGATGCAGTTTTACATCCATTAGTCCACCTTGACCGCGCACATAAACTTCAGGCATACCTTTAATATTGGTTTTTTCTCCATTTTTAAAATGAATTAAATTGCCTGACTTTTCTGCAATAAGCATACTACCATCAGGTAAAAAATCCATACCCCAAGGAATGGATAGGTCAGATACCACCAATTCAGTAGTATATTGAATATTTTTAGGATCTTCTGCTTTAACTGAAGATTCAGTTTGTTGAGCACAAGCCGAAAGAGTTGTTAAAACTAATAGTATTAATGAATAAATTTTTCTCATAGCAAAAAGATAATATTATAGATTGTTGCTAAAATTAAAGGAAATAATTTAAAAATTATAAATAACATTAAAACCTGCATAATAATTTATAGGATTTCCAGGGTAATAGTATCTTGGAGCGCTTCCATTAAAACTATTAGCATTTATTAAGATTTGTGATGCATATTTTTCATCAAAAATATTATTTAAACCATAAAACAGATTGGCTTTTATTTGTTTATAAATATTAAACTTGTAACCCAGCTTAAAGTTTGTTAGTTTATAACTGTTTGAATATAAACTGTTGCCATCAGTAATTGGCATGCTGCCAATATATTGAAAGTTAACATTTCCGTAAAGACCGATTTTGGAATCGAAATCAATTACAGCATTAAATACATCTTTTGGGACTCCTGTTAGCTCATTACCAGAAAAATTATTGTCTTCATCAATAAATTCTTTAAAAATATAATCGTTGAAAGTGTAATTAATTAAAGAGCCAAGTGTAAAGAATCCCTTGTTAACAATATTATATTGTAAAGAGACTTCCAGGCCATCATGCTGTGTTTTTCCTGCATTTATGCCAATATATTCGTCTTCTGCAATACGCCTTGAGACCAAAAGATTTTTAATATCCATTCGATAAATTGCCATATTAAAAAATAGTCTATTATGTACAATTGAACCTCTAGTGCCGACTTCAATGTTCCAACCAGTTTCAGGCTTTAAATCTCTATTTATTTGCCCATTTGGCATTAAAGTCTCTGATAATGTGATAGGAGAGAAACCATGTGATGCATTGGCATAGATAACTGAATTCTTTGAAACTTCTTGTGATATTCCAAATTTTGGTGATACAATCCCTTTAAACTTAAATGAACCTGATTGATCTGGATCATTAGGTGAAATTACAAACTTTTCATTTAATTTGTAAGACGTCTGGTTGTAATTAATACCTATAGAAAAAACCGTACTTTTAGTTAAGTTGTAATTCGTTTCAAGGAAAACATTAACATGAGCTCTTTTTTCTTTAAAATTGGTTAATTGATTTCCCTTTACACTACCTGTTCCTGCAGGAAAATCTTCATAAAGGTTTTCAAATGTGGAATATTTATAATTATCATTAAATAATTCAGTACCAAGAGTCCAATTTAAATCATTGTCAAATAATATTGTATTTCCTATGATCCTGCTACGCATACCAATAGCCAATAGATTTTCGTCTAAAATATCAAATGGTCTAGGCTCGTAGGCATTTCTGAAGGATGTAAAGATACTTGTAATTTGTTTTAAGTTAGTGCTGTATTTGTGATTCCAGGCTATGCCAAAAATACCACGCTTGGAATCTTCATAACCTTTGGATTGAGCCCAAGTGAAAGCCGCAGAAGATGGATTATTTTTATAGCTACTTTCATTTAATGAACTAGGTATGTATGCAAATAAATCTACATAACTCATTAAAAAAGTTAGATCATTATTTTCTCCTAGATAAAAGTTCGAATTAAAGTTGAAGGTTTGTCTTTTGTACTCATTGTTTTTTCTATAACCATCACTATTGGTATTGCTGTATATCCCACGAAAGCTTCTTTTTGGAGCACCTATGTTAAAATTGATAAAACCTTTAGTAAATCCGAATGAGCCAAAAGAAAATTCACTATTAATGTTTGTCTGCTTCAAATATGCATTTTGTGGTATTAAGTGTATGGTGCCACCCAAGCCTGCACCATAAATACTGGAAGCGCCTTTGTCTATTTCTACTCTGGAAAAATTCATTAATTCAAAATCTTCAATGTTGGTTTCACCACTTCCGTTTGTCAATGGTATATCCTTATAGTAAGCTCTTATTTTAGCAGTGCCAAACAAGTTTCTGGAACCAATACCTCTTATTGTGATTCTATTGGTATTAAGTGCTCCACTTTGCATAAAAACACCAGAAGTTCGATTTAATGTCGGTGCGATATCAGTACTATTGCCTCTTTGTATATCTGCTGAAGAAAGCAAATTGACAGTTGCTACAGATTTTTTTAGTTGTTTAGGTATTTGATCAGAATTAATAATTACTTCATTCAACTCTAAAGGATTACTACTTAACTGAATTATTTGATAATTCTTATCAATCTGAATTATAATATCTATATAGCCAGATTTTTTTAAAACATAATTTTCAGGATTTGGAACTATGAACTCGCCTTGTAAGTTCGACAAATAAGTTTGATTGTCTTCAGTAGATGTAATGCTTACATTTGGTAGAGCTATACCACTTTCAATATCAACAACTTTTCCTTTATAGACTTCTTGGGCATTAACACCATCGGTTGTAATCATTATAATTACAAAAATGGTTTTAAAAACAAACTTCATGATATCTTCAGTTAGGGAATCTAAAATAAATTATAAAATTATAACTTATAATTTTATTTTTCCTTTCAGACTTTTTGGAGTAAATTATTTTATTACCTAGACTAAAATTTTTGAAAACAAGAAGAAATTGTATTGTGCAGCTTTAATATTTATCTATATTTGCAGTCCTGAAAAGATAACCAGAATTCGGGGTGTAGCGTAGCCCGGTTATCGCGCCTGCTTTGGGAGCAGGAGGTCGCAGGTTCGAATCCTGCCACCCCGACAATTTTAATAAACAATAAATATCAAAACCTTGGTAATCTTGTGATTATTGAGGTTTTATTTTATCAAATTTTACTCAAGAAGCGTTTGTAAATTATTTTTTAATTTGAAAGAGCATTATTAATTGCTGATTCAGCTAATTTTTCCATAATTAAATATCCCTCTTTATTTGGGTGAACAAGATCTTCTTCTGATGTATATTCAGGTACTTTTAAACCTCCTTTGTCATCCACCATTGACGAATAATAATCTAAATAAATAAAATTATTTTTATCAGCATAAGCTTTTAATGCTTTGTTAATTTTCACAATTATTGGAGCGGGTTCTAGTCCTGGCTTCCAAGGATAGTCAATTGCAGGTAAAATAGATGAAATAATTACTTTAATATTATTAGAATTGGCAATTTCGGCCATAGACTTAATATTTCCAATAATAGTTTCAATTGGTGTAAATCCAGTATTGCCAGCAATATCATTAGTGCCAGCAAGAATTACAACTACTTTTGGGTTTAAATCTACAACATCAGCTCTAAAACGCAATAGCATTTGTGATGTAGTTTGACCGCTTATACCTCGTCCTATGTATTCTCTGTCTTTAAAAAATTCTGGACGTATACTTACCCAAGCTTCAGTAATTGAGTTACCCATAAAAACAACACGATTGTTATTTTCTGTGTGTAAATTAAGTTCGATATTGGCTTTGTCATAACGTGTTGTGTTTGCAAAAACACTCCAATTTTGTCCAGACATATTATTAACTAATAGAATGGTGAAAATATAAAATATTGCCAATGACAAACGATTAATCATCATATTTAATTTTAAATTACATAAAAACATTTGTTAATCTTCGGTTTTAAATGTGGAAGCAGGTAGTCCCTCTTTATTATACAAGCTAGCTATTCCATTGTCACTCCAAGCGTAACGTGCATATATAGGTTTTTCAACTGACGAAGCAAATAATTCAATTGTGTTATCAACAATTACTGCTTCAGCAGGAACATATTTTTTGTTTGTGCCAGAAATTTCAAACCCTTCCAAATGAGAATGTATAGACATTAAACCCGAACCTATATGGTCGAATTCTAGTATTATTTTATTTCCAGAAATAGTGTGATTTTTATACAAGGGTCCCGCCGCAACCAGTTCTTTATTATAATCATTGGCCAAAGCTAACGCTGCTAACCGATTACCAACATCTTGTTTATTTGCTGGGTGGATATTCATGAAATTACCAATATCCATAGTAACAACCATTCCAGTATTTTTTGTGCTTAAACTCTTTCTTTGAGCATTTCTTAAATCCATCGATCCTTCTTTACCTAAAGGGCTCCCGTAATTATAAGGTGCAATTTGAACAAAGTAAAAAGGAAAATCTTCTTTCCATTTACTACGCCAATCAGATATCATTTTAGGAAATAATTTAGAATATTGCTCTGCTCTACCAACATTAGACTCACCTTGATACCAAATAGCGCCTTTAATACTGTATGGTATTAACGGATTAATCATAGCATTGTATAGAACACTAGGTAAATTTGGCCCCATTACCATGACTGTGGGACGATTATACAAATCAATATTATCTAGATCATAAATATAAAATTTGCCGTTGTATATTTCAGCTAAAGGTTGGTAACTCCACAAGCCATTTAAAGGAATAGTAACATTGTTTTTATTTGACGTCTTTAGATTACCGGTTATTATTCCAGGTCCCATAACGTCAATAGCTCTTATGGCAATGGTGTTTTTCCCTTTTTTAAGTAGATCTTTTGAAACTGTATAAACTCTTTCAGTTGTATGAAATCCAAGACCTAAATGACCACCAATTCTTTCACCGTTAAAATAAACGGCATCCATATCGTCAATAATTCCCAAAGAAATCTCATAATCCGTCGATATATCATCTATTTCAATTTCTTTTCTAAGCCATACAACACCATCAAATTCATAATCATTAAATTTATCAAATCTATTTGGTAATTCAATGGTTTCCCAATTATCATCCTTAAACTCATATTTGGAAATTTCCAAATCGTCAAAATTTATGGTATACCAATCTTCATTGGTTTGTGGTATTTGTACAGAATCTAACTTTGCATACCAATCTTCGGTACTTTGCCATTTTTCTGTATCCTCTAAAGCGGCAATAGATTCTTCAAAATCTCCCAGTTCATGTATAGATTTTATGCTGGTCCAAGCTTCAGCAACCGTTCCGCCCCAACTCGAATGAATAATTCCTATAGGTATATTTAACTCTTTATGTAAGCGTCTTGCAAAAAAATATGCCGTAGCGCTAAATTCCCCAACAGATTGAGGAGAACAAACATTCCAGTTTCCGCCAATTGAATCGACAGCTTTTAAACTAAAATTTCTTTGTGCATTAAACATTCTTATGGAAGGATAATTGGCATTAGCAATCTCCTCTTCAGAATTTTTTATGGGGTCGTTAGGCGGCCATCCTTTTACTGGCATTTGCATATTTGATTGACCTGACGCCAGCCACACTTCTCCTATCAATACATCGTTTAAGAAGATTGTTGTGTCTTTTGTAGTTACATTTACTTCAAATGGTCCGCCAGCTTCAGGTGTAAGTATATTAAGTTTCCAATTACCGTTTTGGTCAGTAATACCGGTTGACTTTTCTCCCCAACTGCCACTAACCGTAATTTTTTCGATTGGAGTATAAGTTCCCCAAAAAGCCACATCTTGATTTTGTTGTAAGACCATATGATCAGAAAAAAGTTGATTAAGTCTTAATTCTCCTTGTTTTGAATGCTTACAGGAAGCAATCATTAAAAAAGTAAAAATTAAGCTAAAACAAACAGATTTGTTTTTAATCATACTTTCAGAAATCATAATTATAAATTAAATTTTAAGGGTTTAAGGAGATAAAAATTACAAAATTTAATACTTTTTATGAATAGCTTTTTCAAATGCTTCCCAGTGTTCTTTTGTCATTCTTCCTGGTGTAAATAAACAGATACCTGCGGCTCCATTTTCCATAGATTCTCTAATGGCATCTTCTAATTCTTCTGGTAGGAGTCCATGATTTTCAGGATCGTTTTCTTTAGTTTTATTTGCTGGGTTGGGACAAATAAATAAACCGCTAATTACAGGTTTCTTATTATTTAGAGAAGTTACCGCTTCTTTAGTAACTTCTCCAATCCATTTAGTGTCTTCCAAATAGAAATCATTATAATTCATTGGGAAATATGCATCTAACGACCATTTATCCCATTCTTGTCTTACAATCTTTTTAGCTACAGAATTCGGTCCTGGAAAAACAGCTCCATTAATTTGCTTGCCTTCACTATGGGCTACTTCTGTAAGTAAGCTTACTATTTTTGTAATTAAATCATATCGAAATTGCTTCCATTCTTCAACTTGAGTAGGGTCTTCAACATTCAATATGTCAATACCAGATTTTTCTTTAAAATCGGAGGTACATTCATCACAATAGCAATAGTCGTAAGGAGGATATTCTTTATCCATTACCAAACCATATTTTTCCCATAGACCACGAGCTAAAATAACATCTGGAAAGCGTATATAATCTAAATGAATGGCATCAACTTCTTCAACAGCTGCAACTTTTCTATACATATTGCTTAAGAACTCTTGAGTTCCTTTTTTGCTTGGGCATAAAAAAGTATAATGTGGTACATAGGCTGGTTTATCGTAAGCAGATTCTCCATTTCTGTTAACAGCATACCATTCTGGTTTTAACTCATCTTTGTGCCCTTGAACCATTGTTGGAATCCAGGTATGAAAACCTAATCCAACAGACTTGGCAATTTTACCCACTCGCTTATAAACATCAGGATTTTGACCACCATTATACATCAACACATCGATTCCTTTTGCTTTTAAATCATTAAAGTTTTCTTGGATCTCTTTGTCGGTTGATTCACCAGGACCACCTAGCCATGCATATACTGGGATTTTATTTTGTTCTTTAGTTGAATTACATGAGAATGTCAATAACATTAACAAAATGCCAAACACCATAAAAGCATTATTATTGACTGTAATTTTTTGATTGGATCTAATATTTCTTGTCATTTTTTAATATTGTTTTAGGTGAAAAATTATGTTAATATGATACATCAGAATAATGAATAATAAAGGTAATGTGGCTCATTTATACATGCAATAAATTTCTACAATCAACCTGTTTGAAACGCTAAACGTTTATAAATTTCGGATTTATTAAACGAACACATTTTCTTATTGATACTTAAAATATTGAAAATAAGGAGTTAGAGAAATTTCAATTAGAATAGCAAGATATAAAGCCAAACAAATTTGTTTGGCTTTTTTATTTATTCAATTCTAATATAGTTTTCAGCGAGAAGAGGATTACCATCTTCATCTATTTCTATTTGTGTGAATTTATCTTTTTCTAAAATTAAATCAAAATTAAATGATTCTCGTTCGCTAATTACCGGATTCATTGTTTTTGAACCATAATCTAAAGCTTCAGTTAATGATGTGTCCGAATTTGTATAAGTGCCATACCCAAACCAATCATTAGTATCAGATTCAACAAATCTGCTCCACATGACTTTGGTTTTAGTATACATTTTAATTTGACGATACGATTTTGATGACATAATAGTATCGGTTATGCCGTTGTCACCATAATTATAATAGCTAACCAACTCCCAAACTCCTTCTAGCGTCAAATCATTAGATGATGCATCACTAGAATCAATCATAGTATTTTGTGCATATGTGTTACTTAAAAAAAGAAACAAGAGTGCTGTGCAAAGTAAAACCAAAGATTTTTTCATGATATTAAGATGTTTTGTGTCATAACAATTTACAAAAAAATTAAGTTATAATTAAATTATAGATTAAATATATTGTACTATAGTTAGTGTTAATAACTTCTCTGTAAGTTTTATGTTAAAAAAACTACTTTTGTTAGGTAATAAAATTTTAGATAAATGTCAGAAGAAATTGAAAAAATAAAATGCTTAATTATTGGTTCGGGACCTGCAGGATATACTGCAGCCATTTATGCTGCCAGAGCTAATATGAAACCAGTTTTGTATCAAGGTACTCAACCTGGAGGGCAATTAACAACTACAAATGAGGTTGAAAACTATCCTGGTTATCCAGATGGAATAACTGGGCCTGAAATGATGATAGAGTTTCAAAAGCAAGCAGAACGTTTTGATACGGATGTACGAGATGGTTGGATTACCAAAGTTGATTTTTCAGGAGAAATTCATAAAGTATGGGTTAATGACACTAAAGAGATCCATTGTGATACTGTGATAATTTCTACAGGTGCTTCAGCAAAATATTTAGGGTTAGACTCTGAACAAAAATATCTTAAACTAGGAGGTGGAGTATCTGCTTGCGCTGTCTGCGATGGGTTCTTTTATAGAAATCAGGAAGTTGTTATTGTTGGTGCTGGAGATTCTGCTTGTGAAGAAGCACATTACTTATCTAAACTTTGTAAGAAAGTTACCATGTTAGTTCGTAGAGATGAGTTTAGAGCTTCGAAAATTATGCAAGCGCGCGTAAAGAATACTGAAAATATTGAAATTTTGTACAATACTGAAACTGACGAGGTTTTGGGTGATGGGCAAGTTGTAACTGGTGTTAGAGTTTTTAATAACCAAACCAATGAAAAGCACGAAATACCTGCAACTGGTTTTTTTGTGGCTATTGGACATAAACCTAACACAGACATTTTTAAAGACTTTTTAAATCTGGATGAAACAGGCTATATAATTAATGTGCCTGGCACTTCAAAAACCAATATTGAAGGTGTATTTGTAAGTGGAGATGCAGCGGACCATGTATATAGACAAGCTGTAACTGCAGCGGGTACAGGTTGCATGGCAGCTTTGGATGCTGAACGATATTTAGCTGCAAAAGACTCAACATATGAAGTAACCACTTCAAATTATAATTAATATTAAAATAATATTTGTAAAAGACTGAAACTTCGGTTTCGGTCTTTTTATTATATAATGAAAAATAAAACTGTCATTGTAATCGGTAGTTCGAGATCAAATGGAAATACACGGAGAGTTGTTGACCAATTAATTTCTTTGTCTTCAGATATTGATATTATTGATTTAAACAGCTATAACATTGGCTTTTATGATTATGACTTTAAGAATAGAAATGACGATTTTTTCCCTCTTTTTTTGAAAATTTTAGAATACGATACAATAATCTTTGCTACACCAATATATTGGTACACAATGAGTGCACAAATAAAAACCTTTCTTGACAGGATCTCTGATGTACTACATGAAGATAAGAAAGTTTTTGGAAGAAAGTTAAGAGGAAAAAACCTTGCTACCATTAGTTGTGGTTCTGATAATGAAATTTTTGATGGCTTTACAATGCCATTTGAGCAAACTTCAAATTATCTAGGGATGAACTATTTAGGTCATCTTCATACCTGGTTAGATAATAATTCAGAACTACCCGATATTGTAAAAAATAAGTTAAAAGAATTCTCCACTTATTTATAAACAAAAACCCAAGAATACCTTGGGTTTTTGTTTATAAATGATCTTTACACCTAGACTTTAAAATTCCTTAATTCAATTCGGAGTATAAAAAAAATAAATCGATTTTATCTTATGATAAAAGTCATGATTTTAGTTTTCATTAATAAGGAACTTTGTAGTATAAAATAAAAAATTCAAGAAATGTTAGTCATAAATAACAAAATAGCTAAAGTTTTAATCCTCTTTATAGTTTTTAATCTTACAACAAGAATAAGCTGGGGTCAAGAGTATAAATTGGTAAATATTTCCTCTGAACTTTCAATATTTGGTACTTCAACTTTACATGATTGGGAAATAAAAGTTGAGAATATCAAAGGCAGCATTAATATTGAGTCATTAATAGTTAATAGCTTAAAAATTGAAATTGAAGCGGAAAGCCTTAAAAGCGGACACAAAGGCATGGATAAAAACACCTATAAAGCTTTAGAGACAGACACATACAAAACAATAGTATTTCAAATGCCTAATAGTAGTGAATTATCTGAACAAAGTGAAGGAAAATATTTGATGGAGGCAAAAGGAGATTTAACTATTTCTGGTACAACTAAAAATATAACCCTAAAATTTAATGTAGAGAGAAATAACGATCAAATAAAACTCAAAGGAGAAAAAACGTTTAACATGACCGACTTTAATATTGATCCTCCAAAAGCGCTAATGGGGACCATAAAAACAGGTAATGAAATTACTGTAAAGTATCATGTTACTTTTAATAAATAAATAAAAATAGAAATCAATTTAAAACAAAATTTAAAAATCATGAAAACAACACTTAAAAGTCTAATTACAGTAATACTTTTAATGTCATTTATAAGTATTAATTCACAAAATAGGGATCTGGATAATTACAGAGCTCCTGATAAAAGAGGTATCAACGTGTTTGAAGCCCCTAAAGATACCGTTTCAACATTCGAAATCGTAAAAGTAAGAGTAGGTGGACAATCCACATTACAATTTCAAGCTGTAGACCATGAAAATGGTGTATCAGCAGCTAATCAAACAGAAGATAACATATTACAAGAAATAGGTTATAACTTTAATTTAGCAACAGCGAACCTAGATTTGGATGTTGCTTTAGCTAAAGGTGTTAGAATGCATTTAAGAACGTATCTATCTTCAAGACATCACCCAGAACCTTACGTAAAAGGTGGATATTTCCAAATTGATAACCTAGATTTTATCAGTGAAGGTTTGTTAGACAACCTTATGAAGTATACCACTCTTAAAGTAGGGCATATGGAAAATAATTATGGTGATGCCCACTTTAGAAGAAGTGATAATGCACAGGCCATTTACAATCCATTTGTAGGGAACTTAATTATGGATTCCTTTACCACTGAAGTAGGTGCTGAATTTTATTACCAAAGAAATGGATTTATTGGTATGATAGGCTTCAGTAATGGTAAACTAAATCAAGCTGTTGTTAAAGGTTCTAATGGTAAAACAGGTGGTGCTGCATTTCTTGCGAAATTAGGTTATGACAGCCAATTGTCTGAAGATTTTAGATTTAGATTAACAGGTTCATTATACACTACAGGGTATGTTGCAAGCAACTATCTTTATACTGCAGATAGAGCTGGATCGAGATATTATTCTGTTTTAGTAACTCCAACTTTTGTGGACAGAAGTGGAGAAGTAGTAAGGACAACTGCTACAAACAATTTTAGAACAGGTCGTTTTGATCCTGGGTTTAGAAATCAAATAACAGCTGTTATGTTCAATCCATTCCTTAAATACCAAGGATTAGAATTTTTTGGAACATTAGAGTTTAGTAATGGTAAAGCAAGTTCAGAATCAGATACTAGAAAAGCAACACAATTTGCAGGTGAAGTGATTTACCGTTTTGGTGCATCTGAAAACTTCTTTTTAGGTGGTCGTTACAACAAGGTGAATTCAGAACAATCATTTGGTGACGTAGATATCGATAGAGTTCAATTTTCAGCAGGATATTTCTTAACAAAGAATATTTTGGCAAAAGTTGAGTATGTTAACCAAAAATATGATGGCTACCCTGATGATAATGTATTTTATGATGGTAAATTTAATGGTTTAATGATTGAAGCGGTAATTAGTTTCTAATTAAGTTCTGATTGATTATTAGCTAAAAAGCGAGTTTCATTTTTGTAATATTATATTAATACTATACATTTATGAAACTCGTTTTATTTTTAAAAAGTAGATGTTATACCATTGATTCTTTTAGAGTATCCGCATGAAGAAGTTTTTGTTTTTAGGTTTAATCGTATTGCTATTAGCGTTTAAGTCTGATAATATTTTAGTAGAAAAAACAGCTATGGTGATTATGCCTAACAGCTATTTGAGTATTATGGGCAAAACCAACGTGAGTCAGTTTAATTGTGATTTAAATATTTCAAGCATTAATTCGCCTATAGCCATTAATTATGTTAAAACAAGTGATAATGTTCTTTTTAAAAATACCAAATTGTTGGTACATAATTCTTGTTTCGACTGTGGCTCAAAAACAATGAATAAGGATTTTTTGGATTTGTTAAAAACACCAGAACATCCAAATATTATATTGAGTTTAAAAGAAATAGATTTAAGCACTAATCAAAAAAACCAAGTAATTGCTCATATAGAAATTAAGGTAGCTGGAGAAACCAGACCATATGCTGTCCCAGTTATTTTAAGCAATAATCACTTATTAAAAATATCTGGTTGTTTGAATTTAAGATTGAGTGATTTTAATATTCCAGCTCCTAAAAAGATAATGGGTTTAGTAGCTGTTAAGGACGACTTTCAAATAAGTTTTGATTTGGAAATTGATGAATGCAAATAGCCATTTAATAAAATAAAAAAACCGAAGCAACTGCTTCGGTTTTTTTATTTTGAATTAGATACTTTCAGGAAGCGTATATGTTCTTCCTTTGTTTTCTTCTTTTAAGTAATCCATTAATGGCTCAAAATAATCAAGCATAGGTTTTGCACTCATCTCACTACCAACACTTTGTTTTAGTAATGCTCTCCAATCATTATTTGCTCCTGTTCTTAAAACACTCTTTAAGAATTCACCAACTTCTTTGCTTCCAAAATAATTGGTTGCATGAGGATCTTGGTGTAAAACATTTTTTGCTATATGATCATGAAACTGAAATAAAAGGACGTAGGAAATTGCATAATCATAATATTGAGCAGCGTCATTATTAATATGAGTTTTAGAGGCTGCATCACAATATTCTTCTCCTCTTTCGGTTGGAGGAACCATACCTTGATATTTTTTTGCTAATTCCCACCATTTTTTATTGTATTCATCTTTTGGTAAATTTTCAGCATATAAAGCATTTTCAAATTGCGTCATTACTCCAGCACCAAATGGTAAAAAAGCAACATAGTTTAATGCTTCTTTTAAAAGATTTTGAGTTTCATCAATTTTTATGTTCGCATCAACTAAACCTCTACCTTCTAAAAATGGTTTTTGCATGGCAGCCAATCCTAACATACTACCAATAGCTTCATGATAACCACGATTAGCACCTTCTCGTAGCAATAATGGTACATCTGGGTTTGAGTATGATTGATAGTAATAAATATGACCTAATTCATGATGAACCGTTTCATAATATTCTGCAGTTGGTACTACGCTCATTAAACTTCTTAAGTCATTCTCTAAATCCATATGCCAAGCCGAAGCATGATTATTCTTTTTATAAGTGGCATCTTCAGGAAGCGGATATAAGCTAGATTTTTCATAAAAAACCGAAGGAAGTGGATCAAAACCTATACTCTTAAAAAACTCTTCTCCTTCTGTTACAATCCATTCTGCACTTTTATCTTTTAAAGCTTCATCAATATCAAAGCCTTCTACTTTTACTAATGCACTCCAATCTTGTCCCCAACGATTTGGTAACCAATGCGCAGGAATATAATCTGGCACATTTTTTCCATATTTTTTTGCTAATTCGTAACGAGCCCAAGTATGAAGTTCACGATATAATGGCCAAACCTCTTTAATGATTTTATCCATATCATTAAGCATCTCTTCACGAGTCATTTTATAGTCTGATACCTGATATGTGAAATAATCATCATAACCAAGAGCATTAACAGTTTTATTACGAAGAGATACCAAATTCTCGAGTCCATCTTTTAATTCTGTACCAACTTCTTTAGAGCTTTCCCAAACTTTCAAACGTTTAGCTTCATTATTTGATTCACGTAAAATTCTATCAATTTCTGTAGTTGTTGTTGAGGCTCCATCTACCTTGAAATCAAAGCCAAAAAGAGTTTCGTTTTGTGCATTCTCTGCAGTAATTCTTTCAGAAACTAAGTCAGAAACAATTTCAGGATTATTTGCAGCTTTATATAAAATGCTATTTAACTGACGAATCTGTTTAATATCCAATAGATCCTTGCTTTCAAGAAATGTTTTGGTTTTTTCTATTACATCTGTACTTCCAGTAAATTTGGCAAATGCTTCATTAGCTTTTTGAACATTAAAAGCGTTTAATGTATCTCCAGGAACGATTTTGGTGTTAGCATCCCATTCTGCTAAAGCTGAAGCATAATATAAATCTTTGTAGGTTTTTGAATATTCATCAAGAAAAGCTTGAGCTTCAGTTTTTAAGTTGTTGTCTGTGTCTTTTTTGGCGGTTTCATTTTTACAATTAAAAAAAGTAACAGCCAAAATCAATAAAATTATTTTTTTCATTTCTTAATTTTTAGTTTGGATGCAAATATAATAATAAAACCCACCTAAATATGGTGGGTTTTATGTTAAAATTGGTTGGTTTATATTGATGCTATCTTTTTCTTATGCTGCCAGAAACTCCATCACTTTTTTTAACTATTTCTGGATTACCGTAATAGGTTATATCTCCACCACTTGATGCTTTGGCATTTAATTCTTGAGATGTGTTAATTGTAATATCAGCGCCACTCGTCACTTCTACTTGACTTGATTCAGCCATCAATTTTCCAGCTTTAATATCACTTCCACTTGTAGCTTCAGCAATTAAATTTTTGGTTTTACCTGATAATCTCAAATCGCTACCACTTGTAGATTTGCATTCTAGAGTATTTGTGTCTACTTCTAGCTCCATATCACTACCGCTTGTGGTTTTTAGTCTTAAATTATCCACACTAATTACGTTGGTTGAATACACATCACTACCACTAGTAGATGTGATTTTTGAAACATCTGAAAAGCTTACCATTACTTTTTGAGCTTTAGAATGTGCAATATTTTCGGTTGTTGTAATTTTTAGTTCGCCATTTTCTACCTCAACTACAATAATGTCATGTAAGTTTTCGTCCGCTTCAACTTTTATACTTTGAGTGTTACTTTGAGTTAGATAAACATCCAATCCACGACTTACATGAATTGAATTAAAAGATTCATTTATGATTCTAACTTCTGTTTGTACATTTCCGTTTCCTTTAACTCCTGGATTGAAGTGCATATCAAAATTACATGAGAATAATGTTAAACTCATTAATGTAGCTACGATAATTTTGGTGAGTGTCGTCATGATTTAATTATGTTTGATTGATTTTACTTTGCAAATATCTTTCACAAAAGACATATTTTAAATTTTATATTTCTGAACTGTTCATTTAATGAGATGAACTGTTAATTATCTTTTGATTCTATACTGATACCATTTGAGTCAATTTCTACTTTGACGTCTTGATCTTCGCCAATTATTCCGTCTTCATTAATCTTTAAACTAGATTCATCGTCATGTATATCTACATTTACTTTGTAGTTTTCATCTTCTGGGCAATCTAAACACAGGACATCATCTTCAATAACTTTAAGGTAATGTTCTTCCATGCCATTGTCTAAAATGTCATTGCTATTTCGATAGTTTCTATGGTATGAATATGTGTTGTCATCTGCAAAAAGAACAGTTCCTTCAGGTAGATTTATAATTATCTCAACTTGTTGATTCCGAAATTTATTTTTAAAATCTGTTGTTAAATAAGAATCTAATTGCAATTCTCTTCCAACAAGCGCATAATTGTAATTTATTTTTTCAGCACCTTCTTTGGCATTTTGATAATTTCTACCTTCAGAATTCTTTTCAATACTAATTGAGGCAAGAGAATCTTTTGTTGATCGTACTATAAATTTAAGGTCTGAAGAGTAAATTAATTTTTCTCCATTATCATTATAAACTAGTTGAAAGGATCTGTGTCTTCGTCTTATATTGTCATCGTAATTTTTATTTCCAACCATTTTTATAGTAAGTGTATCCTTTGATGTAATATATAATTCTTCTTTTTGGGTAACACTAGCATCAAAAGCATGTTCGGTAGCTTCTCTTATACCAAATACTGTTAATGTCAAGATAGATGCTAACCAAAGTCCCAATAAGGTAAATTTTGCAATGTTGCCAATAGATTTTAAGTTATTCACTAAAATTTTTAAACCTAAATAGAATATGACAAAGAAAGGCACTCCTACTGCAAAAAACACCAGTAATGATATTAACCAAATTGGCATACCTGTTGTATTTGCCACATGAGCATAATCCATCCACCAAGGACTAAAAAATGAAGATGTACCAACAGAAAAAAGACTAATAAATAAAGCAATTAGCGTTGATGCCCCTACAATGATTAAGATAACACCAATAAACTTTGCAATAACTTTAAAGAAAAACATGATAATGTTTCCAAGCGCATCAAAAAATGATCTTGATGATGATTTAATTTTATTGCCTGCCTTACTGTAGTCTTGATTTTTTATTTTTTCAGCAGCGTCTTCAATACTATCTTTTACGTTACCAAACCCTTCTTTTACTTTTTGTTCTATATTAGTAATGTTAACAGGCTTTCCTGACATTGCTAATTTGTCTGCAGTTGTTTGAGCTGCAGGCATTAATATCCATAGTAGAATATAAATTAAGAATCCGGTACCAAAGCCAAACATGAGAATTACCCAAGCTAGACGAATCCAAAGTGGATCTATATCAAAATAGTGCCCCAATCCTGAAGATACGCCACCAACGTAAGCATTTTCAGTATCTCTAAATAATTTTCTTGAAGAACTAGATGTTTTAACTTTTGGCTCATCTTCAAAGATTTCTTCATCTACTAGATAATCTTCTGGTTGTCCCATTATAGCAATAACTTCTTCTACCTCTTTGATAGAAATGACTTGTTTTTCAGTTTTCATTCGCTCTGTAAATAGCTCTGCAATACGAGCTTCTATATCTGAAATAATTTCAGAGCGTCCTTGTGAATTTGTGAATGAACGTTTTATAGCCTCAAGGTAGCGCTGTAATTTTGCGTATGCATCCTCATCAATGTGGAAGAATATACCTGCTAAGTTTATGTTGACTGTTTTATTCATTTTGTTGTTTTTTTATCTCTTGTTACTAGGTTAACTGCATTTTGTAAATCGCTCCAAGTGCCATTAAGTTCGTTTAAAAATAATTTTCCTGTTTCGGTCAAACCATAATATTTTCTTGGAGGTCCAGATGTTGATTCTTCCCAACGATAATTAAGAAGTCCAGCATTTTTTAAGCGTGTTAGCAAAGGGTAAATGGTGCCTTCTACAACGAGAAGCTTTGCTTGTTTTAAAGTGTCTAGAATTTCTGCAACGTAAGCATCATCATCTTTAAGAATCGAGAGAATGCAGTATTCTAAAACTCCCTTGCGCATTTGTGCTTTTGTGTTTTCTATTTTCATGTGTTCATGTTTATTAATATTCTATTATTCACATCCAGCCTTAAAGCTTTTTGTATTATAGAATTAAATTTGTGATAACTGTTCATTTTTTGATTGATGATTGATTGATGATTATTTTAAAAAATTGATGGTTATAGGATATTTATAAGGTTTGCCTTGGTTTGCTTTACTTGTTGCTATAATTATAAAAACTATTTCAAAAATAAATGCAGCTGCAAGGAGTAACCCAGAAATTATTGTAAAAAGTATTACATTGAAACTGTCATGAATTGATAGGTGAAAATCAAAATCGTAAGCATTCCAAAATTCTGGAAAGCTGACCGAATTTAATACACCAAATAAAAACATTGGAATAGTCAAACAACCAATTATAATTGTATAAAGTAAAATACTTAATTGAAAGTTAATGGCTTGTTTACCGTGCTTATCGATAAATTCAGATTTATCCTTATTCATAGTCCAAAAAATTAAAGGCATTAAAAAATTGCCAAGTGGTATAATGAACTTTGTCAATGTTGATAAATGAATTATCGCGGCCAGATTTTTATGATGTGTAGTTAACATAATTGAAACATATAGTAATTTCTTATGCAAATATATATCCAAAAGATAGTATTATGCAATACAAAGTACTATAATTAACAAAATTTTAACATTATTTAATGTTGAAAATATTCAATACTTTTAACTCAAATTAGTTTTATTATGACTATAGCACCTAGTAAACTCAATACTTTTTTATTGTTTAAGTTGCCTTCAGCTTATTTATGTGGAGTAAGAGTTAAATCTATTGATAAAAACAAGTGCATTGTTTCTGTAAAGCATAGATGGATAAATCAAAATCCATTTAAATCTATGTATTGGGTTGTTCAAGGTATGGCAGCAGAGTTGACTACTGGAGTATTAGTGATGCAGAAAATTAAAGAAAGCGGAAAGAAAATATCGATGTTGGTTGCTGGAAATAATGCCACCTTTACAAAAAAGGCAACAGGAAGAATAACTTTTGTGTGTAATGAAGCGTATTTGATTGACCAAGCTATTCAAAAAACCATTGAAACAAAAGAAGGTCAGACGGTTTGGTTAAACTCCAAAGGCATAAATGAAGATGGAGTAGAAGTATCAAACTTTAATTTTGAATGGACAATTAAAGTAAAAAACTAAAATTTTGATGTAACAAAACTAAATTCCAATCAACAAATAAACGTATAATTAAATAATTGAAATGAATATGACAGCACACGAAATTGACTATAGAATTTATGGCGAAGAAATGCAATATGTAGAAATTGAACTTGACCCACAAGAAGGTGTTATAGCAGAAGCAGGTAGCTTTATGATGATGGATGACGGTATAAAAATGGAAACCATTTTTGGTGATGGTTCTCAAAAAGACGATAGTTTTCTGGGTAAAGTTTTTGGAGCAGGAAAACGTATTCTAACAGGCGAAAGTTTATTTATGACTGCATTTTATAACAATCTATCTGGAAAACGTAATGTGTCTTTTGCCTCACCATATCCCGGAAAAATTATTCCAATAGATTTAACTGAATATAAAGGAAAGTTTATTTGCCAAAAGGATGCTTTTTTATGCGCAGCCAAAGGTGTTAGTATTGGTATAGAGTTTAGCAAACGTTTAGGTCGAGGCCTTTTTGGAGGCGAAGGATTTATCATGCAAAAATTAGAAGGTGATGGCATGGCATTTGTGCATGCTGGTGGAACAATGGCTAAAAAAGTACTGCAAGCTGGAGAAGTATTGAGAGTAGATACCGGATGCTTGGTTGGATTTACTCAAGATGTAGATTACGATATAGAATTTGTTGGAGGCATCAAGAACACTATTTTTGGAGGTGAAGGATTATTTTTTGCAAAACTACAAGGTCCAGGCACTGTTTATATTCAATCATTGCCATTTAGTAGGTTGGCTGGTCGAGTTTTGGCTAGTGCACCTCAAAGAGGAGGAAAGAATAAAGGAGAAGGCAGTATTTTAGGAGGTTTAGGAGATATTTTAGATGGAGATAATAGATTCTAAAAACTAACATTTAACATATAATTTTTGCTTTTAAGAAATTGTTTAGATTTTTTTTAATATATTTATTCTGTTAATCTTTAAAACTTTTGCCTATAAAATATCTTTACATTTATTAATTTTTACCAACCCTAACAAATAATTAATATGTCAAGAGCAATGTTTGAATACACCAAAACGGTTCTTAAAAAAGTTAGTTTTGATGTATCGTTGTTCTGTAAGGAGGTACAAAAAGCGATGACGCGATTGTTGCCTTACGAGATTGAAGAGCTTAAAGTCTTTATTCAATCTCTAATTTTGCAGAACCCAGAATTAAACCAATGTTTAATTTATTTAAAAGCATAATTTCAAAAGACCTTCTTTATAAAGAAGGTCTTTTTATTTAGCCAAAGGACTTATAATGTTTACATTCTGAAACGCAATTGCGCCTCTAATAACACCTGAAATCACGTTGTGTAAGGCATTAATTATTTGCATTTTCAATTCACTTTTATGATAAATAACACTTACTTCTCTTGCCGGAGTCGGTTCATTAAAATAATGAAGGTTATTCTTCTTTGATTCACTAATATTCATCGTATGTAAATAGGGCAGCAGCGTCATTCCTAAACCTTCATTAGAAAGATTTATTAGAGTTTCAATACTTCCGCTTTCAAGCTGAAAATTATCATGAAAATGATCTTTGAAGACTTTACATAAATTAATAACACCTTCTCTAAAGCAATGTCCATCTTCCAATAAAAGCATATCGCTTAAGTCCAGATCTGTAACATCAATTTTTTTATTATCATGTAACCTGTGGTTCTGTGGAATGTAACCTACAAATGGTTCATAGTATAATACTCTTTCTTTTATAAAATCATTTTCAAGAGGTGTAGCCGCAATGGCTGCATCTAGATGACCTTCAATAATTTTGGAGATTATATCTTCGGTATTTAACTCTTCTATTTTAAGCTTAATTTTAGGGTATCTTTTAATAAATGTTTTTAAAAACATCGGTAAAAGTGTTGGCATTACAGTAGGTATGATACCTAGCTTGAATTCACCACCAATAAATCCTTTTTGTTGGTCTACAATATCTTTAATCCTATAAGATTCGTTAACAATATTTTTTGCTTGGGTGACAATTTTTCTTCCAATTTCAGTTAATTCAATGGGTTTTTTCCCTCGATCAAAAATGATGACATCTAGTTCATCTTCTAATTTTTGGATTTGCATACTTAAAGTGGGCTGTGTTACAAAGCATTTCTCTGCTGCTTTGGTGAAATTTTGATGCTCTGCAACTGCTAGTACGTAATATAATTGTGTAATAGTCATTAGAATTGATTTAGACTATAAAATTATAAAAACTATCAATAAAATTTATCATGATAGGCATTATTTATAAATTAAATTTGTAGAACAAAATATAATGTTATGATAATTAATAGTTTAGGATTAGAAGTAAATAAGGCAACGGCTTTAGCAAATGATTTGAATATCTTATTATCAAATTTTCAAATCTACTATCAAAATTTACGTGGAATTCATTGGAATATAAAGGGTAAGCGCTTTTTTGATCTACATGTAAAGTTTGAGGAACTTTATACAGATGCAAATATAAAAGTGGATTTAATTGCAGAACGTGTTTTGACTTTAGGAGAAACTCCTTTGCATACTTTTAAAGATTATTTAGAGAATGCAAAAGTGCCTATTGGTAAAAATGTAAGTGTTGATGAAAATGCAGTTAGGCTCATAGTAGATTCATTAACAGAGTTACTAAAACTTGAAAGAAACTTACTTTCCAAATCTGACGAAGCCAATGATGAAGGTACTAATTCAATGATGAGCGATTTTATTACTGAACAAGAAAAAACAGTTTGGATGATGAAAGCATGGCTTAACGAAAAAGTATAAATTCTTATTTTGAAAATAAGAATTGATTTACTTTTGTGAACATGTTTTATTTTGTTGATATCCTTGGAACAATAGCGTTTGCGATTTCTGGTGTACTCGTTGCAATGAATAAGCGTATGGATATTTTTGGAATTATTATCATAGCTTTTGTAACAGCAATTGGTGGTGGTACTCTTCGTGATGTGATTACAGGACAGACTCCGGTTAACTGGATGTTAGATATTACATACACCTATGTAATCATTGGAGCTTCAATTTTTGCAATTGTATTAAAAAATAAAATAAATTACTTAAGAACATCTTTGTTTTTGTTTGATACTATTGGTATTGGTTTATATACAGTAGTAGGAGTTGAAAAAGGAATTGCATTAGGCTTACATCCTATATTGTGTATTGCTTTAGGGACTGTAACTGCCTGTTTTGGAGGTGTAATAAGAGATATGCTTTGTAATGAAATTCCAGTTATTTTTAGAAGGGAAATTTATGCTACAGCCTGTTTACTTGGAGGAGTTTCTTACTTTGTTTTAAGTAATTTTTTAGGTGAACAATTTACTTTTGTGATTGCAGGTATAATAGTAATTACGGTAAGATTATTGGCAGTAAAATTTAATATTGCTCTACCTAATATATATAAAATCTAATCGATAATTTCTACTTTTTTTATGTAGACATTATGTAAAGGCCATTCAGCATTATCAGTTTCTTGTTCAGCAATTTCATCAACTACATCCATTCCTTTGATTACCCTTCCAAATACGGTATAATCACCATCTAAATGATTAGAGGTGCGTTGAACAATAAAAAATTGGTAAGGTGATGCTAACTTATGCGGGTTTTCTATCTCACTACTTGGCATTGAGATTACACCTCTATCATGAGTAAAACCATGTTTGGTGTCCTTAGGTAAGAGATATTTACCAATGTTTCTTCGTCGATTGGCAATTTCCATTTCATCACTGCTTCCACCTTGTATGATAAAGTTTTTAACTATGCGATAAAATTGAGTACCATCAAAATATTTTTGTTTGGTCAAGAAGATAAAATTTGCTCTATGGAATTTGGTTTCATTGAACAACAAAATGTCTATTTCGCCAAAACCTGTAGTGATTCTTACTTTATTTTCTTTATTATGTTTTTCGTATTCCAAGAAGAATTCCATAGCATTTTTGTCGGTGAGTAAAGGGAATTCTCTTTTAGGTTCTAAAATAGCATCTTTAATAGTATCTTTTTGTTTTACAATTTCTTCCTTTTGAACTTCTGGTTTTGTGGTTTCGATATTTTTCTTTTTAGATTGATTATCTTCACAGTTTAGTAAAAATAAAAAGAGAAAAAAGTATAATGTAATCCGCATAGATGAATTTTGACGAGTTTAAAATATTGCTTTCAAAAGTAAAAAATATCCCTTTACCAGCACAGAATTCACAATTTAAAATGGCTCCGCCATTTAGAGAACATCTTCTTAAGAAGTATAAAGAAGCAATGCTAAACTCAAAAAAAGCAGGTGTGTTGGCTTTGTTTTATCCAGATGAGAATGATGTAACCAAAATTATTTTAATTTTAAGGAAGACATATTCGGGCGTACATTCAGATCAGGTTGGTTTTCCCGGAGGAAAGCTTGAGGAAAAAGACAAATCATTAAAAGAAGCCGCAATTAGAGAAACTTACGAAGAAATTGGAGTTCCTATGCATCGTATAGAAGTTATTAGAGAATTGACCGAAGTTTACATTCCGCCTAGTAATTTTTATGTAAAGCCTTATTTAGGTATAACTACTATAGTGCCACAATTTGTTAAGCAGGAAGATGAAGTTGAAGAGCTTATTGAAGTTTTTTTAAAAGATCTATTAATTGAAGATAATGTTGTAAACAAAACAGTTTCAACTTCTTACAATAAAGATTTGGAGGTTCCTGCTTTTAATCTTAATGGATACACGGTTTGGGGAGCCACAGCGATGATGTTAAGCGAAATAAAAGACTTATTAAATCAAACTTTTTAATAATGCAGATTTCATACCTTTGTTATCTTATCTAATTGGTAAAATTTATGGGATTGTTTAAGAAAAATCCTTTTGGACATATACTATTTGTTAAAAAATGGCTCATCAGAATTTTAGGGCTTTTAACACATAGACGTTTTAGAGGTTTTAATGAGCTTCAAATTGATGGTTCAGAAATTATACCCGATTTACCTGAAACCAAAGTATTATTTATTTCTAATCATCAGACCTATTTTGCAGATGTAGTAGCTATGTTTCATGTGTTTAATGCAAGTTTGAGCGGAAGAGTAGATTCTATAAAAAATGTCGGTTATTTATGGAATCCAAAGCTCAATATTTATTATGTAGCTGCTAAAGAAACAATGAAATCGGGTTTACTGCCTAAAATATTGGCTTATGTAGGTTCTGTGAGTATTGAACGTACATGGAGAGCTGAAGGAAAAGATGTGAATAGGCAAGTTAAAATGAGTGATATTTCTAATATTGGAAAAGCCTTAAACGATGGCTGGGTAATTACTTTTCCTCAAGGCACAACAACACCTTTTAAGCCCATTAGAAAAGGAACAGCTCATATTATAAAGCGTTATAAACCTATTGTAGTACCAATTGTTATTGATGGTTTTAGGCGTTCTTTTGATAAAAAAGGGCTTCGAGTTAAAAAGAAGAATATTTTGCAGTCAATTGAAATAAAAGAGCCATTAGACATTGATTACGAAAATGAAACCATTGATGAGATTGTTGAAAAGATTGAGTATGCCATTGAACAACATCCTTCATTTTTAAAGGTCATATCTCAAGAAGAATTACTTGCTGAAGAAGAACTCAATAAGCAAAGAGAATGGTAGTTTACATCTCTAATTTTTTTAGTTCTCTGTAGTTTTTGTTTAATCGCTTCAATAAGATACCATAAACTAGCCAATAAAACAGCAATAGAAAAACTATTGCCATGGCTAGTAATAAAAATGTAGCAATTATAATTGATGCGTAAAACTTAAAGGCGTCTCCATTAGCCGCTGCTACTTGTGCTTGGTTAATAAGTGTTTGGTCTTTATCAAATTCAATAAACAACACCACAATAACAGATAAGACTAAAAAAATCAGGTTAAATGCAACATACTGTTTAACGGTTCTCCTAGTTTTAAGGATGTTTTCCATCAATACTTTTGCACTATCTGTCACAGAAATTTTTCTGTAATTCATAAAGAACAAATAAAAGAAATAAGCTAAAATGACATAACTCACAACAGCAAGTGGAATCAAAATATAATCAGCATCATATTCTTGGAAACGCTGCATGCTTTTAGAATCTTTTAAAACAAAAGAAATCAAACTCCAAAAGGCAAACTCCAAAAGACTAATTATAAAAATCCATTTCACTATTGAAGACGATTTTTTCAAGATCATCTTATAGATATCATTATAGCTTAATTTAGGATAATCATCATCCTTTTTCTGCCAGTCTTTCTTTAATAATTCTAATTCATCCATACAATCACGGATTTAGTATTGTTTTTAATTTCGTTTTTACACGATTCATTTTTACACGAGCATTTACTTCGCTTATACCCAGAGTTTCACTAATTTCTCTGTAATTTTTATCTTCCAGATATAAAAACACCAGAGCCTTCTCAATATCATTTAATTGGCGCACTGCTTTGTAAAGTAGTTTAAGCTGCTGCTCTTCTGTATCATCATAATCTTCTGCACTAATTTTGAACTCTACATTATCAAACTCTTGAGTATTAATTGTTCTTTTTGACTTTCTATATAATGTAATGGCTGTATTCAGTCCAACACGATACATCCAAGTACTAAATTTCGCATCACCACGAAACTTCGGATATGCTTTCCAAAGTTGAATGGTTATCTCTTGAAACAAGTCATTATGAGCGTCATAATTATTGGTGTATAACCGACAAACTTTATGAACAATTTTCTGATGTTTTTCAAGTAATTCTACAAAATTATGTTCTAGTTCCTTGGTCAAATTTTTTGAAGTTAGTTACTATATAAGTAGTATTATGGTTTAAAACGTTACAAAGAAGAAAAATAAATTTAATTTCTATAATCTAAAGCGGGAGCTCGATTACCAAGCAAAGGAATATATTTAAAATCTTTACCTCGGGATTCTAAAAATTCAACTTTAGCTTTATCTATAATTGTAGTATCATAAAAAAGCTCGATAGCTGTTGCTGCCATGGTCTTTGCAGCGACCATCATCCCTTTTGTCCCAATGCTTGTTCCTCCAGCAGCTACGGCTTGCCAACTATGCGCAGGTGTTCCTGGAACCCATGTAGCAGCTCTCATTCCAACCGTCGGTACAGCAAAACTGACATCTCCTACGTCGGTTGAACCACGACCATTGGAGTCAAGTTCGGTAGTATAAGGCATAATACCTTCAGAATATGATACATCTAAGTGGGTGTCATTTAAACTTTTAGATATTTTTTCAGCGAAAAGCTTTTCTTCTGGAGAATATTTGAATCCACCAACTTTTACCAAATTGTCATACATTAATTTTTGAAGCGTTAGATTGGGTAATAATTCGTGTGTACCTCCAATAATTTCATAATCCATAGATGTTTCAGTACCTAAAGCAGCTCCTTCAGCAGCTTTTACAATTCTATCAAAGATATCTATAACCTCATCTCTTTGCGGATGTCTTGCATAATAATATACTTCAGCAAAATCTGGTACTACGTTTGGAGCTTTTCCGCCATCAGTAATTACATAATGAATACGCGCATTATGCGGAATATGTTCTCGCATCATATTTACCATAAAATTCATTGACTCAACTGCATCTAATGCTGAACGCCCTTTTTGAGGAGCTGCTGATGCATGTGCAGAGACTCCATAAAATCTAAATTTTGCTGATTTAACTGCTAATGCAATTGATGGATTGGCATTATTGGCGTTACTTGGATGCCAATTAAGCACAACATCAACATTGTTAAATAACCCTGCACGTGTCATATAAACTTTACCAGAACCGCCTTCTTCTGCCGGACAGCCATAAAACCTTATAGTACCTTCTACTTTATTCTCTTTAAGCCAATTTTTAACACTTATCGCTGCGGCTGCAGATGCGGTTCCAAATAAATGGTGACCACAAGCATGACCAGCCTCGGATCCAGCAGACTTTTTTTCTGGTATGGCTTGTTGAGATAAGCCAGGAAGAGCATCATATTCTCCTAAAATACCAATGATAGGGGTTCCAGAGCCATATTCGGCAATAAATGCAGTTGGTATTCCTGCAACTCCAGATGTAATAGTAAAACCTTCATCTTTTAAAGTTTCTTGTAATAAAGCGCTACTTTTTTCTTCTTGAAAACCCATTTCAGCATAATTCCAAATAGTTTTTGCAATGTTTCCGTAAAATGTAGTTTGATCATCAATATCTTTTAGGATTTCATCTGTTTTGACTTGAGAGAAAAGATTAAAAGATATTAGAAAAAAGATTAAAATGGCACTAAAATATTTCATGGTTTTTATATAATTAGAGTTGTATCCAAATATAGTTTTTTAATAGTTTTAATTGTCTTGTTTTCAGAACTAACTTATTTTTTAGTTCTTTATATTGTTATTATAATTATTAATAGAAAATTTATTTTTTGGTATTTTAATAATAGAATTTAGAGAAAACACAAAGCTGATTTATCGTTAAAATCACAATTTATACTATGTGCTAAATATGTTAAAGTTATAATTTACTATAGTAATTATAATGTTATGATATTTAAATATATAATAACATTCTATAAATATAATCTATCGTTGTTTTTTTATCCCTAAAACAATAAAAAGTTGTGCAAAAGCATAAGTAGATATTACACTTATATCTGCAAATGAAAATTGCACATAAAATTTATTAATTGCCAATAAACTGTCAGAAATCATAAACAAAATAGCTCCAAAAAGGACCAAATTATAACTTAAATGTGGTACACTTCCCTTTCGTAAAAATGCCGTTGTTGCCATAAATAAAATGACAGACATATAGACAATTACAGGCAGTGACATATTTCCTAATCCATCACTTAAAAAGTAGAAAATACCAAGTGCATAAATAACTAATATAGCAGAAAACAATAACGGATTTTTTTCTTTATTTCTCATTTTTAGAAAGAGCATTAAATACATGATATGTGCAATTAAAAAAGCAACAAGGCCACTCATAAAAAAGTTAGGAGATTTGTTTACAAACATTAAGAGTATATCTCCAATTAATGAAAATGACAATGCCGAAAGTGTTAACAGCTTTGTTTTGGATGGTAAGTCAGCACTATTCTTTGCAAAGAACAAGATTAAGCTCAATAAAATAAGAGGTTTAGTAACATAATGTAATATGGTTGGATTGCTACTATCACTAAATAATAGATGAATAATTACTACAAGAATAAATACTATGGTAAAAGAACTTTCTGTTTTAGTAAGCATTTTCCTGATTTTCATCAAATATATTCAATTCATCATCAAAATTTTACAATTCAGTAATTATAAGTTTCTACAATTATTTGTTCGTTGCAACTTTGTACTATCAAAACAAAGAACGAACATTATAATCAATCAAATGAAATCATTTTTACCAATCTTAATTATTTTACTCTCTTTTAACTTGACCGCTCAAAGTACTATTAGTGGCACGGTCACGGATACAAAAGGAAATGTAATAGTTGGTGCTAACGTTTATTTAAAAGGAACTTACGATGGAAGTACTACAGACGAAAAAGGTATTTTTTTATTTAAAACGTCTGAAACTAGATCCCAAACTCTAATCGTCTCTTATGTCTCTTTTGAAACGTTTTCAATGACAGGAGATATCTCTTATATGCAGAATTTAGAAGTTAAATTAAGAGAAGATGTGAATACATTGAATGCTGTTATTTTGTCTGCTGGAACTTTTTCGGCTGGAGACAATAGTAAAGTAAATGCTCTTAAACCTTTGGATGTAGTTACTACAGCAAGTGCTTTAGGAGATTTTGTCGGTGCTTTACAAACACTACCAGGAACATCAACAGTTGCCGAAGATGGTCGACTTTTTGTACGTGGTGGTGAAGCAGAAGAAACGCAAATATTCATAGATGGTATTAGAGTTTTTACGCCGTACACACCAACAACCAATAATGCACCAACACGTGGAAGGTATTCTCCGTTCTTATTTGATGGGATTACGTTCTCAACAGGTGGTTATTCGGCAGAGTATGGTCAAGCTTTATCTAGCGTACTCTTATTGAATACCATTGAAGAGCCAGATCAGAAAAAAACAGATGTTGGCATTATGACTGTTGGTGCAACGCTAGGTAACACACAGAAATGGGACAAAAGTTCTGTAAGTGTAAATGCATCATATATTAACCTTGCACCTTATTTAGACCTTTTTCCAGATAGAAACGATTGGAAAGAACCTTATGAAGCATTTTCAGGAGAAGCTGTTTTTCGTCAAAAGGCTGAAAACGGGTTATTCAAACTTTATACAGCTTTTGATGCTACAAATTTCGACTTAATTCAGGAAGATATTAATTATGATGAAGGTATTCGCTTCAATACAAAAAATAGCAATTTGTATTTAAACACTTCTTATAAAGGTATGCTTAATGACGTTTGGTCTGTTTTTGGAGGTTTAAGTTATACACATGCAAAAGATGACGTAACTGTTATAGATAGCGAAATTGATAATTCTGAAGATTCCTTTCATACAAAACTTAAATTTGGTCGTCGCTTTAGTAACAGGTTTAAACTTAATTTTGGAGCAGAATATTTTTTCACAGATTTTGATGAAACTTATCAAGATTTGACAATAGACAAAGTAAGCTATGGTTATAATAACAATATAAGCGCAGCTTTTACCGAAGCAGATATTTTCTTATCAACAAAACTGGCTTTTAAAGCAGGTTTAAGAGCCGAATACAGTCAGATTTTTAAAGATTTTACCATTTCACCTAGATTATCTATGGCATATAAAATATCTTCAAATAGTCAACTATCTTTAGCTTATGGCGACTTTTTACCAAAACCCTAATAGTAATATATTAAAATTTGAAAACAATTTGTCACCTCAAAAGACATCACATTACATTTTAAACTATCAGTTGAACAGAGATGGACAGATTTTTAGAGCAGAAACCTATTACAAAGATTACGATAATTTGGTAAAATACGACACAGAATTTGTAAGTTTTGATAGTAATTATAACAATTCTGGATATGGATATGCAAGAGGACTTGATCTGTTTTGGAGAGATAGTAAAAGTATTAAGAATATTGACTATTGGGTAAGTTATTCTTTTCTGGATACAGAGCGTAATTACGCAAATTACCCAATGGCTGCACAGCCTGATTTCGCAAACAAGCATAACCTTTCAGTGGTTGGAAAATACTGGATAAACGATTGGCGGAGCCAGGTAGGTATAAGCTACACCTATGCTTCAGGAAGACCATATACCAACCCTAATATGCAAGGATTTTTAAACGAAAAAACTAGACCTTATAACAGTATAAGTTTAAACTGGGCATACTTAATTACACAACAAAAAATCCTGTACTTCTCAATAAATAATGCACTTGGGTTTAAAAATATAAATGGATATCAATATGCCGATATGCCAGATATGAACAACAATTATGCAAGGCGAGCTTTAAAACCAGCGGCTGACCAGTTCTTTTTTGTCGGCTTTTTCTGGACCATTAGTGAAGATAATAAAAGCAACCAGTTGGATAATTTGTAGAATGGTTCAAATGATATCATAGATTTAGAAAAAGTAGCACATGTTAATCTTCAATTTTTTCTTTTTTGACAATACTATTACTGAATTGGAGATCCCTCATTCTTGACTTTCCCTTCAAGACAGGAATGAGGGTGTTTTTAATTTATTTTACTTACTCAAGGCGTCTGAACAGAATTGCAGAGAAACTGCCAATCTAGAAAACGTTTTATTGAAATGACCACCTTCAAAAGTTTCATATGTATAGTCTATACTATAAGCATCCATTTTCTGTATGAGATATGGATAAGCTAAATTCATACCAAGCTCGTCATAAATACCAACATCAAAATAAATACCTTTTAATGATTTAAATTCATTAAAATGTGTATCAAGTAGAGTAAACACATCATTTTGGTACCATCTTTCACTTACTTCAGGAATTGGAATTGGAGATGGATATTCAAATGGTAGGTCAACATAAAAAGGAGGATTATTAAGGTTGGGAGACCAAGCTGCACTAAAGGCATATCCTGCACTTGTTAAGAATTTATCGGGGTCAGGACCAATGAATCCATTAGGGTTTTCTGCTATAATAACTTCTCCCATAGAAAGCACAGCATCTACCAATAATAATCCACTATGACTGGCCACAGCACCAAATATATCAGGATGTTTCAATCCAAATTTAAAAGCGGCATAACCTCCTTGGGAATAACCAATAACAGCACGCCCATTATTACTGGCAATAGTATTGTATCTTTTATCCATAAAATTTACTAAATCATTTACTATATAGTCTTCAAAATTACCATTTAGAATAGAATTTGAATACATACTAAAACCATAAGGGTAAGATATTGCATTGGGCATAACTATAATCATAGGTTCCATTTTCCCAGTTTCAATTAAATTATCTGCCCAAAGTCTAAATCCTTCTGGGGGATCGTCTCGTTCTGGGCTTAAAATATTTTGAGATGCAGCAAACTCGTCCCAAGCCCTTCTATCAATAAATGCTTTTTCACTAAAGGGTTCACCGTGTAGTAAATAAACGACTGGATATCCCTCGGCTCTTTTATGATCATATCCTGGTGGGGTATAAACTTGCATTTTTCTAATTGGATCATTTCCAATTACATTGTACATCAGAGACTCACTGGTAAACTCTTTATTTTGAAGTTTACTCTTATGAATGATTGATGATTTTTGCTGAATTAACTGTTCACTCTCTTGAGTGTTTGTTTCAATAATGTCATGTTCGCAACCGCAAAATGACATAATTGTTGTCAATAATACTATAAGAATTAATTTTTTTTTCATGATGAATATTTTTAAATAGTTAATGAATACCTTTAAGATTTATTAGATTATTTTGTTCTTAAGGAAGAAAGTATTTAGCTATTTAATTCTTCTATCTTATAAATCAAGAAATGTTTTATAAATTAAACCGTTCGATTAATTACATCGAAAAAGTTATGGATATAAATTTTTTTTGGCAATGATATTTATCAGTTCCAATTAATAATGGTATTAATGAATACTTTTTTATTTAAAGCTAACTAAACTTCTTACCAGAAAAAGTTTTAATTGTTATAGCATTTTTTGTGGGCTTTTTCTGGACCATTAGTGAAGATAATAAAAGCAACCAGTTGGATAATTTGTAGGGATTTCATTTAAGGTTGATGTGTATGAGTCGTTGCGTCAAATCAGCTATGATTTTCCGCCGTAACGTAAAGATAGCAAATTGCAAAGAATTCCGGTTAGGAATTCAGGTACAATGAGCTATACATAGTGTTGTAAGCTGCCTTTTAAATTCCAATTATTTATTGGTTATTATAAATTCAAGAACAATTCTATTAAACTCTTCAGGATTTTGATATTCTAAACCATGTGAAGAATTAGATAGTATTTTCAATTCATTTTTATCAATACATTTTGCTAACTCATCAGTAATTGCGGTTAGAACTTTTGGAGATCTATCTCCTTTTATAAGTAATGTAGGTGTTCTTAATTTTTTTAAGTCTTCGCATCCCAATGGTGGAAATGGATTTTCGGTTAAAACAACACCTTTAAGTCCGAAGGCATTATCCATCATTAAGTTCTTTTCCTTGTCAGATGCTTTAGAAAAATAGAGACTATCGGTTAAAACACCTCCAATAAATAGTTCAACTGCTCTTTCATCATTATTGCTATTAAAGGCTTGAACTGAAGGAATTAATACATTCATAGCGAAATCATTTCCTATTTTTTCACCATCAGAAGTATATTGTAAGAAAGACATTACTGGTGGTTCGCCAAGTGTAAGGCTTTTTATTAATTCTGGACTTTCTAATGTTGTCATTAAAGAAGTATATGCTCCATAAGAATGCCCAACGAGATGTACAGGTCCTAAATCAAGTGTTTTTAAGAAATGACTAAGGTCCTTTGAATGTTGAGTTACAGAATAATCGTTGGTTTCAGTGGCTTCCTGTTTGTTTGGGTACGCATAACGTCTGCTTATGGCAATTACCCTATAATCTTTTGAAAAAACTTCCGTTTGTGCTTCCCATGTGCGATAGTCACCTACACCACCATGAACAAAAACTACAGGTTCGCCTTTGCCAATATCAAGATAATTTATGATATAGTCATTAACTTCCATGCTTTTCAATTTTGGAGGTTCTACTTCCACCACTTTTTCAGGTTTTACTTTACTTTCGTTCTTGCAAGAATGTGTAGTGAAAAGTATCATTCCTATTATAATTACGGAGATAAGATTAGTTTTCATAATTCTATGTTTTAAATTGAAATTAGTCATTCCAAGGTTGCTTACAATGATCTGCTAAACGAAGTTCGGCTATTTTTTTACAAAAACAAATAGAATAGAATATAATATTCAATAGACTTTTTCAACTGATAAATATCATAGTAATTGGTTTGAATTCTTGATAATTTCATAATACAAAACTAATGTATCATGCAAGTTAAAAAGAACCCAGAATTAGAGGTTGGCAAGAATAGCAGTCTTTATTTCGCTATCGGATTAAACGTTATGTTGTTTTTTAGTTGGTATGGTTTGAATTATAAGACTTATGAAAAAAATGACATCAGTTTAGATATTGTTCAAGTAGAGGAAGTTTTAGAGGAAGATATCCCCATAACTAATATGGAAACACCACCTCCACCTCCGCCACCAGCTGCAGCACCAGAGATTATAAACGTTGTGGAAAATGTAGAAGAAGTTGAAGAAACCGTTATTGAGAGTACCGAAACCAACCAGTCTGAAGAAATTGATATGGAGGTAAGAATTGAAGATGTGGCTATAGAAGAAGTAGAAGAAGATATTGAAGTTCCCTTTGCTGTTGTGGAGACTGTTCCTATTTTCCCTGGATGTGTTGGCAAAAACAACCAAGAGTATAAAAAATGCTTTGAAGAAAAGGTATTAAAGCATGTGGTTGATAATTTCAAATACCCTGATGATGCACTTCAATTAGGTATTCATGGTAAAGTATTTGTAGTATTTGTTATTGATGCTAACGGCAATGTAGGTAATATAAGAACCAGAGGTCCTCATAAAATTTTGGAAAAAGAGGCCAATCGTATTGTAAGTTCACTTCCTAAAATGACACCTGGAAAACAACGTGGCAAGCCTGTTAAAGTTCCGTTTAGTTTACCAATTAATTTTAGATATGTGGAAAATTGAATAATTCACTACTGTTTTAAGATTTAAGTAACCATTATATAATGAAGTATGATGGTTATTTTTATTCTCAAAATATCATATACTAACATTTCATCCATGTAAAATTACAATTCGGTAACACAGATTTAGAATTAATGCTCTTTCGTTTGATATTTGTACTATAATTTAAAATATACATTATCATGCAGAAATTAATTATCATTTTAGTATTATTTGCAACAAGTTTAGTAAATGCACAGGGCAATTATGAACAAGGTATGCAGAAAGCCTTTGAACTTTGGGGAAGCAACAAAATTGTTGAAGCTTCAAATTTATTTGAGCGTATAGCAGCGGCAGAACCAGACAACTGGTTACCATCGTATTATGCAGCACAAATTAATATTCTAAAAAGCTTTGGAGAAACCAATGAAGAGACCATTACGGCAAATCTTAATAAAGCGCAAGATCTAATCAATGACGCTACAGCAATTTCAAAGAATAATTCGGAGATATTAGTGCTTCAGGCTTTGTTAGATACAGCTTGGGTAGCTTATGATGGCGCAACTTATGGACCGACATTAGCAGGTAAGGTAGCATCTACTTACGCTAGAGCAGAACAAATAGATCCAACAAACCCAAGAGTTGTATTTGGTAAGGCAGAATGGGGAATGGGCAGTGCACGTTATTTTGGCCAGGACATTAAACCGTTTTGCAAAGATATTGAACGCTCAATAGAACTTTTTGCTAACTTTAAACCAGAAACATCTTTTCACCCAAATTGGGGAAAAGAAAGAGCGGAGCAAGTTTTTGCAGAAACTTGTAAAGAGTAATTTTAGGTTAAATAAATGAGTAAATCTATTAAAAATATCATAATCACATTTGTTATTGGATGTATGGTCTTTGGTATAGGCAGTGCACTTTCAAATGGATTTAATTTTGAGAACGCTAATGAATTTTTAATTGATTTTATATTCTATCAGCTATACTCTTTTGTTCTAGGATATTCAAACATGTATTTTTTCGATTACATGGAACGACGTCAATGGAAAAAAGGAGACACTTTAAAGCGTATTTTTTTAGGGATTTTAGGTTCAATTGTAATTACTTTAATTGGCTTATTTGTTTTAAGAGCTGGTATTTCAATGTTTTATTATGGTATTACATTTAAAACTTTTATTACAAATGAAACTTTAAGGAGCTATCAATTTGGAATCTGGATTACGATCACCATTGTTGTTATTTTCCATTTTATATATTTCTATAACAAGTATCAGCAAAACCGGATAAAAGAACAGCAAGTTATTGCAGGCACAGCAAGTGCAAAATTTGATGCATTAAAGAATCAGTTAGATCCTCATTTTTTGTTCAATAGTTTAAATGTATTAACTAGTTTAATAGACGAGAATCCAGAAAACGCTCAAAAGTTTACCACTGCCTTATCGAAAGTATATCGTTATGTACTAGAGCAAAAAAACAAAGAATTAGTTTCTGTAGACGAAGAGTTAGACTTTGCAAGAACTTATATGTCGCTCTTAAAAATGAGATTTGAAGACAGCATTATTTTTGAGCTTCCAGACAGAGCTTCAAATCCAGAAAGCAAAGTAGTGCCATTGTCATTACAATTGTTGCTAGAAAATGCTGTAAAGCATAATATGGTAACAACAACAAAGCCACTTCATATTAAAATATATGAAGAGCAGAATAATTTGGTAGTAGAAAATAATTTACAAGCCAAACAGATAATAAAAAAGAGTAGTGGAGTAGGATTAAGCAACATCATGCAACGCTATGATTTGTTAACAACAAGAAAAGTAAGAATCAATCAACAAGCAAAAAGTTTTGCAGTAGCATTACCAATGCTTACCAAACAATCACATATTTTGAGAACAACAGAATCATCATCAAGTTTAGACGATAGTTATGTACGAGCACGAAAGCATGTTGAAGAACTTAAAGGTTTTTATTACAGCATTATTTCTTATGTACTTGTCATACCATTTTTAATATTTATCAATTACAGAACATATTGGGGCTTTCAATGGTTTTGGTTCCCTATGTTTGGCTGGGGAATTGGTTTAGCCATTCAAGCTTTTAAGGTGTTTTCTGGAAATAGTATATTAGGACATGGTTGGGAAAAACGCAAAATGGAAGAATTCATGCGAGAAGAAGAAAACAATAAATGGCATTAAATTTTAAGATCATGGAACCTTACAAACTAGAACCAAGAAAAGATAATAGCTCTAAATACAATTTTAGAAGAGAAGACGCTTATATGAGAGCTCAAAAGCGTGTTAATGAATTAAAAGGATTTTATTGGCATTTGTTTTCTTATATAGCGGTAAACATATTTATCATTGTTGTTATAGCAATAAACTCTAATGGTAATATTTGGAATTTTGGTACCTTTGCCACAGCATTTTTTTGGGGTATAGGATTGGGATTTCATGCATTTGGAGTTTTTGGTAAAAATGTATTTTTTGGAAGAGATTGGGAAAGACGCAAAATGGAAGAGTTTATGCGTAATGAAGAAAACCAAAACCGTAAATAAGATTGTTATGGAAAGAGTTAATAAAAATAATCAAGATAGCTATTCTCAAAAGGAATTTAAAAGAGAAGAAGTATATTTTAGAGCCGAAAAAAGATTAAAAGAACTCAAAGGATTCTACTGGCATTTATTCTGGTATTTGGCTGTAAACATATTTATAATTGTGAGTAGTCTTATTATAAATTCAACTTACTTCAATATAGGGCATTTTAATGCATATTCCACGGTAGTTTTTTGGGGAATAGGTATAGGAATTCATGCCATAACTGTGTTCGGCAAAAATATTGTGTTCTCTAAAAGTTGGGAAGACCGCCAGATTCAAAAATTTATAGAAAAAGATAAAAAGCAATGGGAATAAACGTAATTCTTATTGAAGATGAGAAACCATCGGCAAGACGTTTGCAACGTATGCTATCTGCTTTAAATGTAGAAGCTGAAACCATGCTCCATTCTGTTGAGGAAGCTATTACATGGTTTCAAAATAACCAACATCCCGATCTTATTTTTCTTGATATTCAGTTAAGTGATGGTCTTTCTTTTGAAATCTTTGATGCTATTGATATAAAGTCTGCAGTCATATTTACAACGGCTTATGATGAGTATGCTTTGCAAGCCTTTAAATTAAACAGTATAGATTATCTTTTAAAACCCATTGACGAAGTTGAACTTGAAAAAGCTATATCTAAATACAGAGACAGAATACCTAACCATAAGGCAGTTACCATAGATTTTAACGATATAAAAAAACTGTTAGTCAATCCAATAGATCGTGAGTACAAAAAACGCTTTTCAGTAAAGGTTGGACAACATTTAAAACTCATTAATATTGATGATATAGAATGTATTTATAGCGAAAATAAGGGAACATATCTTCATACTGCAGAAGGTAGAAACTATTTATTGGACAATACTTTAGAGCAGTTGGAACACGAACTGGAACCTCAAACCTTCTTTAGAATAAACAGAAAATTCTTTGTAAACATCAATGCTATAAAAGACATGTTAAGCTATACCAATTCCAGACTACAAATTAAGCTGAGGTCTTATAAAGAACAAGATGTCATTGTTGCTAGAGAACGTGTAAAAGATTTTAAAGCTTGGTTAGAATAGTAAAAGCAATGAATACATTACAATTTATCCAACACGTAAAATTTTTTCCATTTTACGTCCTTTGGCCAATTCATCTACCAATTTATCCAAATACCTTACCTCTTGTGTTAACTTATTTTCTATGTCCTCAACGCGATAACCGCAGATAACACCTTTAATGAGTTGAGCATTTGGATTTAGTTTGGGCATTCTTAAAAAATGTTTCAAAGGTAGTCTTATCTTCAATAAGTTTTGTTAGTTTTTTTTCATCATAGCCAGTTAACCATTCTATGACTTGGTGTAATTCTTGTTTGGTTCTGCCTTTCTTCTCAACTTTGTTTACATAGTGAGAATAAACAGAAGCAAAACTCATTTTTGCAATTCGTTCGTCATGGTGGCTTGTGTCTTTCATTTATACTAAATTATAGTGATACTAATTTTCTATTTTGATAGAAAATTCAGAATCATGGGATTAACCAATTCTGGATTACTAAAGATTTCATGACCTATATCTGGCAAAATGCATAGTTCACTATTTGATAGCTTTGTATGGATTTCAACTGAATGATTTAGATGTATAAATGGATCTCTATCACCAAAAAGTACAAGTACTTTACATTTTAAGTTTGAAATTAACTCATCAGGAATCCAAACCTCATCCAGCCACATTCTTTTAGATGCATAAATAAAGTTTTCCCATTGGTCTGGATTTGGTGATTTTTCTCTATAAGCAATGGCAAACTCTTCTGGTAATAATTTTGGGCTAAAATTTTGTAGCATCTTCAAACCTTCAGGTTTGCTAGCTTTTGGGTTTAATGCACCAGCTCCAAAAATTAGCTTGTCGATTCTATTTGGTGCTAAATGAGCTACATGGATTCCAATAATAGCTCCGTCACTATATCCTATAATGTTAACTTTATTTAAATCTAACTTGACTAAAAATTTCACGACATATTTAGCTAGATTGTTGTAGCTCATAGAATCGAGATATTGTGATCTTCCATGCCCTGGGCTATCAATTGCATATAATTGATAGTGTTTTGATAATTCAGGAATAACATTTTTAAAATCTGAAATACTTCCTAATCCACCATGAAGAAGTATGGTAGGTGTTCCAACACCATATTTTTCATAGTAAATGTCTAGATTATCTATCTGGATATATTGACCATTATTAGACCCATAATTAATTTGAGATTGAGCAATGGTAAGATTAAATAAAAAGAATACAGAACAAACGAATGAGGTGACGTGTTTATTTATTTTCAAAGTTAGAATGTATTAATTGAAATAATTGTGACATATCTACTAATATACCCATTATTAACTATTTTCCATAATATCATTATCATTTATCTTCAATTGGATTGTCATTAAGAAACGTAGCAATTTAGTTGGTAAATTTTCCTTCAAATTCAATATTTCTTATGGGTTCATCTTGATTTATGGTGTTAGTTTCAATATTTACATTTATTTCCCAAGTATTTACAGAAATTTTTTCACCTCTAATAAATCCTTTTTTGACATTTTGTTGTGTGCCAAAAGCCCAAGCGCCATTTTGGAAATAAAAACAATTCGTAGTAAGAATTTCATCATCAACAAATTCAAATTCCTCGATATCATTTTCTATTTGAAAGATTAATACTTCTGCCCACTCATCATCTATTATGTCATCACATTGAGCTCCAACATGAATATAATTGAATACTAATTTGTTGCCATTTGCAACTTGATAGTGATTTCTTTGGGCTGCCTCATTGAACTCAAGCATTATCTCTTTTTCAGATTCCCATTTTGATAATGTAGTTTCTGGTTGACAATTATTTTCATCGTTAATATTATCACAGGATAAAAAAACAATTTGGAATAGGAATAGAATTAAACTGATTTTTTTCATGACTTGCTTTTTAAGAATAAGATGATGAAAAATTATTTAGGTTGCGTCAATTTCAATTCTAATTAGTTGTATACAAATACTGTGTTAAAAATCTTAAGACTTTACTCATCTTCAACACGGTTGTCATCAAAGGCAGAAGGTAATAATTTAGGTATAAACTTTACTACAAGTGGCAATAATAAAGCACCACCAGGTAACATAAAAATAGCCAGACTTGGTATGCTTTTAAAAATGTCTAGCAGTTGTTCCTGTACTTTTTTATGCTCTTCTTCATTTAGGTCTCTCATTGTAGATTGAGTAAGTAATTTCATGAGCTCCTTGCTTTCTCGTAATTCATTAAGCAGTCGTTTGCTATTTCTTGTAATAAGCTTGGAGACCATACCACTGGAGTTGTCGTAAAAGGTTTTTACCAAATTTTTTGAAGTGAGTAACGCAATATTATTTTTATGAATACTGTAAAATATATTCAATGAGGTTACAGCTTCTTTTATGATATTATGCTCTAGATTTAAGTTTCTGCCAAGTTTATTTAAAACAGCCTGTTCTTGCTTATCTACTGTTGCATCTCCCCAAGTTGCCATGCATGCCATATCTATGATATAATAGGCTTCAAGATTGGTATTTATATGATCTATAGCTTCTTTATAGGTTAATTTAGATTCTTTTCTATAGCGTAAAGACTGCTCGAACAGTCTAATTAAACTTTCGTCGTAGTCTGTTTTTTTCTTTTTAGAATTCAAAACAGTCATCACGATAGTTTCTATAACAGATTCAAGTTGTTGTATGTAATCTTCAGAAATAGAATGCGTTTTTAAATATAGTTTATAACCTAATATATCTGTAAACAGTAGCGCATTGGTAATAAAGTAATTAAAGCTTTTATCAATAATATTGTCTGCAATTTGTATACGCTTATGGATTATTTTTTCTAGTAGAGAAGATGTTTTCTTTTCTCCTATCAAATCAGATAAGAATGACGCTTTATAAACATTGATCTTTGAATAAAAATCTATAACACTTTCAATAAAATCAATTTCGGAAGATGATTGTTTGTGCATATATTTAAATGCAATTAAGAAATTTATCTTACAAAGTTCTTCTGAAGTATAATCATTAACTTTAATAAACTCCTTAAAGACCAAAACGTTATTTCCATAAATAAAACCGCAAGACCTTAATGATGTATAAAAGTCATCTACATCAAGACCTTCAACAGTTTGAATAAATGCTTTCTGCTTTAATATCTTTTTTATCCATCCTGCGGACGAAGGATTCATAGTTGTATGATTTGATGTGATAAAAATAAAGAAGCTACTTGAAAAAGCAGCTTCATAAAGGTTATTTTATTTTAAAATTTTATTCGATTATACCACCACAACTTATACGGCTTCCAGCGGCTCCACTGGGTTGAGAAACAAAATCATCAGTTCCTTGATGTACAATAACTGCTTTTCCTATAATATTTTTTGATTCGTCATCACAATCTATACACCATTGGTCTGTTGTAAATGTAATGGTTCCGTTGCCATTAGCATCTGCTTCAAAATTCCCAATATCACCTTTATGATATCCGGCTTCATCACCCCATTTTCCATGTGGTTGTCGGGTAGGGTTCCAATGTCCACCAGTTGATTTACCATCAGTAGAGGAGCAATCGGCCTTTTCATGTAAGTGTATAGCATGGGTGCCTTCGGATAGATTACTTAATAATGCTACCATTTTTACACTACCTTCTTCTTCGGTAAAAACAGCAGTACCAGAAACATTACTGTCACTTTTAGCTGTAAGATTTATGATAATTTTTTTTGGAGTAGATTCAACAACTTTTTCGGCTACAACCATATCTTCGGTCATGGCATCTTCAGATTGTTTTTTTTCTTGTTTACAGGCAAAAACAAAAAATATTGCAAGTAATATAATAAATATAAACTGTTTCTTCATTTCATTGGTTTTATAGATTATTCAATTAATTTGAATGAAAGTTAAGTTAATATTTATCCAATAGCAAATTACTTACATGACATATATCATATTTTTAATGCTGACCTTTATTTAGTTTTATCTTGTGAACTAAAAACAACATTTAAAATGAAAAAGATAATTGTACCCATAGATTTTTCTGAATATTCAGAAAATGCATTAGAAACTGCGGCTGTTTTAGCCCGAAAGTATAATGCAGAAATTTTGGCATTGCATATGTTAGAATTATCCAATGCAGTCTTGACGAGTACTTCAGATCAAAAAGATGTTGAAGCTTTATTTTATATGAAGTTGGCAGAAAAAAAATTCAAAAACTTTCTAGAAAAAGATTATTTGAATGATATAAACGTAACACCAATTGTTAAACATTTTAAAGTTTTTAGTGAAGTTAATGAAGTAGCAAAAGAAAACGAGGCAAACCTTGTGGTGATGGGTTCACATGGTGTGAGTGGTCTTAAAGAAGTTCTAATTGGATCTAATACAGAGAAAGTAGTAAGACATTCAGACATCCCCGTTTTAGTTGTAAAACACAACCCGATTTTGACCGATTTTGAAAGTGTTGTTTTTGCTTGCGATTTTTCTGAAGATGCTATCAAACCTTACATTAATGCCGCTAAAATGTTTGAAGCTATTAATGCTAAAATGCATTTACTTTATGTTAATGTTCCAGATTCAGGTTTTAGAAGTTCTGCCGAAATGGAAAAACTAGTTGCAAACTTTTTAAAACGTGCAGATGGTAATTTAGACCGAATGAAAAATGTAACCTATGTAAGTGACTATACCATTGAGGAAGGTATACTAAACTTTTCAAATGTGCTTGGAGCTGATTTAATAGCTATTGCAACTCATGGAAGAACAGGTTTGGCGCATTTCTTTGAAGGTAGTATATCTGAAGATATTGCAAATCATTCAACTTTGCCAGTTATGACTTTTAAGATTTAATATGAATTTATTAGTTTTTAGTTTAAGAAAGAGGTAAAGGTTATTTACGTCTTTCTTATTTTATTTATATTGGTAAAAAAGTAATCCCTTTTTCAATTTCCAAGGACAGTTCTTTAATTGTTTTTTTATTGAAAGCCTCAATAAGTTTGTCTCTCATTGGGCTAACAATATGGTGCAAAGGACAAGGTTTGTTTTGGTTGCAGTGTGATAAGCTCAACATACAGCTTTTCATTCTGTAGTCTCCATCAATGGCATAAATAACATTCATTAAGTTCTGTTTAGAATTTTCTTTCGTAAGATAAAACCCGCCTTTTATTCCTCTCGTAGAAGATATAATATTTTGTTTTGATAATTCCTGTAACAATTTGGCAATATATGCTTTGGGGACATTAATTGGTTTATTCAATTCTTTTACCATTATTTTTTTATCCTCACTTGAATGAATTGCTAAATACAATACTGCCTTTAAAGCATACTTTACAGAATTTGAAAACATAATATAATTATTAAATAATGTTCAAATATATAAAAGATATTTTTATCTTAAATATGATTTTTATCATATTTTGTTATTGTCCGAGCTCTTAATTTTGCTGAAACTAAAAATATTTAATTATGACAAAAACACTAAAACCTATACTTGTATTATTTCTTGCTTTGCTTCTGGGATGTGGAGGTAAAGAAGAAAAAAAGAAAGAATCATTTACTATTCAAAAACCAACTGAAACAAAAGAAGTAGTTGATAAAACAGAAAACATCCCAGCTTCTAAAAAAATAGATTTACAGAATAAAGGAGTTGGTCCAATAACATCTTTAAGTCTATCACCAGAAATTGATCAAACTATGGTAGCTCATGGTGCTGATGTTTTTAAAAAAATGTGTACGGCATGCCATAGACCAGATAAGAAGTTTATTGGTCCTGCACCTACAGGAATACTTGAACGCAGAAGTCCAGAATGGGTAATGAACATGATTCTTAATCCTGAAGAAATGGTTCAAAAAGATCCATTAGCTAAAGAACTGCTGATTGAATTTAATGGATCTCCAATGGCAAACCAGAACTTAACCGAAGAAGAAGCACGAGCAGTTTTGGAATACTTTAGAACTTTAAAATAATAGAATATGAAACTAATTAAGCAATTACTTTTTGTTTCTGCACTGGCAACGATGTTGTTTGCATGTAAAAATGAAAATAAAGAAAACTCAACAACTTCAGCAGAAGAAACTGTTGAAGCTACATCAGAAGATAGATCAGGTCAAGCTTTTATTGAAGATGATGGATCTACACCAAATTGTTTACAAATAGCAATAGGTTCTCCAGATCATAAAACGCTTGTTGCTGCAGTACAAGCTGCACAAGTAGAAAATGCACTGGTTAATGTTGGACCTCTAACTGTTTTTGCTCCAACAGATGCTGCGTTTGCAGCTTTACCTGAAGGAACAGTAGAAAATCTTGTAAAACCTGAAAACAAGGAAACTTTAGCGAATATTTTGAAATATCATGTTACACCTGGTAATTTGAGTACAAACATATTAACTAAACTACCTAAACTTGGACAAGCAAATAATCAATATGTACAAGTTGAAGTAGTAGACGGTAAACCAGTCATAGGAGGTGCAAATATTATTGCTTCAGTCAAAGCTGGCAATGGTATTGTTCATGTTATTGATAAGGTATTATTACCACCAACTGAAGATTAATAAAAAATTTAAATAAAAATGAAAAATATTCTAAAATTAACTATTACAGTATTAAGTGTTTTTGTAGCATTTACAAGTTGTAATAATTCCGGAAAATCAGATAAAAAGTCTGGCGCTCTTGCTGGCAATGTTGCCGAAAAAGTATACGTAGCCCCAGGAGAGCACGATGAGTTTTATGCATTTATCTCCGGCGGATTTAGTGGACAGTTATCTGTTTACGGCTTACCATCAGGGCGTTTGTTTAAAGTAATTCCCGTATTTTCTCAAGATCCAGAAAAAGCTTATGGATACAATGAAGAAACAAAGCCAATGTTAAATACATCTCACGGTTTTGTGCCATGGGATGATGCTCACCATCCAGACATTTCTCAAACCGAAGGTGTTATTGATGGGCGTTGGGTATTTATAAATGGTAATAATACACCTCGTATCGCTAAAATAGATTTATCAACTTTTGAGACTACAGAAATTATTGAGATTCCTAATAGTGCAGGTAACCACAGTTCATCCTTTGTTACAGAAAACACAGAATATGTAGTGGCAGGAACCCGTTTTTCTGTCCCTATTCCACAAAAGGATATGCCTATTAAGGACTATAAAGGCAACTTTAAAGGTTCATTAACTTTTATTTCTGTAGATCCAGAGCATGGGCATATGGACATAAAGTTTCAATTAATCATGCCAGGTTTTGATTATGACTTGTCCCACCCAGGTAGAGGGAAATCTCATGGATGGTTCTTCTTCTCAACATATAATACAGAAGAGGCTAGTACACTTATGGAAGTGAATGCATCACAAAATGATAAAGATTTTATTGCAGCTGTAAACTGGAAAAAGATTGAAGAATATGTAAATAATGGAGGAGGTACCATAATGCCAACAAATTATGCTCATAATGTTTATGATGAAAGTACACATATGGCAACTTCCACAATGAAAAAAGAAGTGCTTACGGTAAATCCTCTTGACGTTCCTGGAGCAGTATACTTGATGCCTACACCTAAATCTCCTCATGGTTGTGACGTTGATCCAACAGGAGAGTATATTGTTGGTAGCGGTAAACTTTCAGCCAACTTGACCGTACATTCTTTTACAAAAATGTTAGCTGCTATTGAAAATGAAAAATTTGCAGGTGATGCTTATGGCATACCAATAATTAATTTTGATGATTCTTTGGCGGGAGTTGTAGAACAACCAGGTTTAGGACCTTTACATACAGAATTTGATGATAAAGGAAATGCTTATACTACATTCTTTATTTCTTCTGAAGTTGTAAAATGGAAAGTTGGAACTTGGGAAGTTGTTGACAGACAACCTTGCTACTATTCAGTAGGTCATTTAATGATTCCTGGAGGAAACTCACAAAAACCTTGGGGTAAATATGTTGTAGCCATGAACAAAATCACAAAGGACCGATATTTACCAACTGGTCCAGAAGTAACACAATCAGCACAATTATATGATATTTCTGGAGATAAGATGGAATTATTATTGGATTTCCCAACCATTGGTGAACCTCACTATGCTGCAGGTTGTCCAGCAGATTTGATAAAACCTCGATCTAAAAAGATCTTCAATTTAGAAGATAATAATCATCCTTATGTTGCAAAAAGTGAAGCAGATACCAAAGTTGTGCGTGATGGAAATATAGTTCATATTTATATGACAACGATTCGCAGCCATTTTTCACCTGACAATATTGAAGGTGTCAGAGTTGGAGACAAGGTATATTTCCATGTAACTAATTTAGAACAAGATTATGATGTGCCTCATGGTGTGAGTATGATTGGAGCTAATACATCTGAACTGTTAATCATGCCAGGGCAAACCGAAACATTCCTTTGGGAACCAAAACAAGAAGGTGTTTGGCCATTTTATTGTACAGACTTCTGTTCTGCGTTGCACCAAGAGATGCAAGGTTATGTGCGTGTTTCTGCAGCAAATGCTAATACACCATTAAAATGGTCTTTAGGAGAAGATATTGATTAAAAGGAGCAAGGGAGAATTTGTTTTAGTGTTATTTTTCCTATTTCAAGGCGAGAGTTTTATTTTCGCTCTCGCCTTACTTTTATAATATCATTAAATCACAAATAAAATAAAATGATGAAAAAGTCAAATATCATTATGCTGTTGGCGGCAATATTACCACTTGGATTATTTTTATTTCCACTTTGGAAAATCACTTTGGAAGCTCCACAGTATCCAACTCCTTTAGGAATGTATATCCATATCAATGATTTTACCGATGCGAATCCGCATGATATTAAAAACATTAATTTGATGAATCATTATGTTGGTATGAAATATATTCCTGACGCCATACCTGAATTTAAAATATTCCCAGCAGGTATTATTATTACAACTGTTATAGGATTAATCATTGCTTTTAAAGGAAACTATAAATGGTTCTTATATTGGTTTATTTTAATGATAGTTTTAAGTAGTGCAGGGCTTTATGATTTCTACTTATGGGAGCATGATTATGGTCATAATCTTGATCCTAAAGCTATTATGAAATTCACCAATCCAGATGGTTCAGTTATGGGCTTTCAACCTCCTTTGTTCGGTAGCAAAGACATTCTAAACTTTAAAGCGCATTCTTATCCTAGATTAGGAGCTTACTTTTTAGGTTTAGGAATTGCAATGGGTTTAATAGCCTATCTTGTAGGAAAGAAAAATCATAAAAAAACGGTAGCAATGTAGAAAAAAGAAAAACACTAAAACACTAAAAATGCAAACACTAAAACACTATTCACTAATTGTATTATTTCTGTTGTTGTACAGTTGTAATGTATCACCGCAAGCTATAGATTATGGCAATGATGGTTGTCATTTTTGTAAGATGACTATTGTAGATAAAGTTCATGCTGCAGAGATTGTAACTAACAAGGGCAAAGTTTATAAATTTGATGCTTCAGAATGCATGATCAATTTCATTCAAGAATTTGACACAAATGAAATTAAACTATACTTATCAAATAATTATACTGAACCAGAAATTTTGATAGACGCTACTAAAGCAACCTTTTTAATTAGCGAAAATGTACCTAGTCCAATGGGTGCTTTTTTAACTGCTTTTAAAGATAAGTCGGATGCTGAAAAAATTCAGACTGAAAAAGGAGGAAAACTTTACACTTGGGACCAACTCTTAACACATTTTAACAACAAATAACCCCAATTATTTTATTTTTTTTTGAACTTATGAAACGTATAAATATACTTTCAACGCTAATTGTTTGTCTTATTTTTAATGCGGCATTAGCACAAAATAATAATAACTGTGTTTATTGTAACATGGCAGTTAAAGATGATTTACATAAAGCCGAAGAAGAAATTGATGGTAAGACTATTCATTTTGATGCTATAGAGTGCCTTGTTAATTATTTAAAACAAAAAGATGAAGCTAGTTTTTCTAAATTGCGAGTTTCCGATTATCAATCAGGAGAATTGGTAGATGTAAAGCAAGCAACTTATTTAAAAAGTAAAGCCATTCCTAGTCCAATGGGAGCAAATCTTTCAGCTTTTAAAGACAAAAGCGAAGCCAATAAGTTAAAAACTGATAAAGGAGGTGAGATATTTAATTGGACAGAATTAAAAGCCAAGTTTATTAACTCAAATTTTGGAGCAATAAATCACAGCTATCATGATCATTATAGACCAGACGCTCACGCACCAATTGGTGTTATGGGTGACCATTTGCACGAAAAAGGAGGATTAATGTTGTCATTTCGTTACATGAATATGATTATGGATGGTAATAAATCAGGAACAGATAATATTAATAATGACGATATTTATAACAGTTTTATGGTTGCTCCACAAGAAATGACAATGAATATGTATATGTTTGGAGTAATGTACGCACCAACAGATAAACTTACATTAATGCTTATGCAAAATGTTGTTAAAAAAGATATGGATTTAACCGCCAGAATGATAATGAATGGTATGCCAATGTTACGAGATTTTTCAACAAGTTCGTCTGGATTAGGCGATATGAAGTTAGGTGTAATGTATGGTTTGTTTAATAATCATAAAACTTCTTTACATTTTAATGGAGGTATAAATATTCCAATTGGAGACATCGAAAACAGAGATGACACACCAATGATGAATGATGTTAAGTTGCCGTACGCAATGCAATTAGGAAGTGGTACATTTGATATTACATTAGGTGCTACATACAAAATGAATTGTACCAACACCTCTTGGGGAACACAATTTTTAAGTACGTTTAGAACAGGAGAAAACAGTGAAGATTATCGTTTTGGTAATCTATACCAATTAAATCTTTGGGGAGCATACAAACTTTCTAAAAACTTTAGTGCGTCTGCTAGAGTATTAGGTGTTTCTGAAGGAAAACTAAAAGGAATGGATCCAGATCTAAACCCTATAATGGTAACAACTGCTAATACTAATAACTATGGAAGCAATAAAATAAAGGCCTTGGTTGGTGTAAATATTGCGTTCCCTCAATCATCTAGTTTCAAAAATTTGCGATTTGGCATTGAAGCTGGAGCACCTATTTATGAAAATTATAATGGTATACAAATGAATGAAGATTTATCTCTTAATTTTGGTATTAAATATAATGTGTTGTAGATGAAACACTTTTTACATTATAGTATCATATTCTTTCTATGCTTGATGAGTCCAGGCACTTTTTCACAAACTATTCAAGTTTGTGAAAGTTGCCCTATTACATCCATAAAAGAGGCAATAGCTAATGCTAAAGATTTTGATACGATTATCGTAAAAAAAGGAACCTATAAAGAGTATGATATTTTAATAAATAAACCATTAGTTATAAAGGGTGAAAATTATCCAGTAATTGATGGAGAGCTGAAAGGAGAAATCATCACCATTGTTTCAGATAATGTCACGATAGATGGATTATTTGTGATAAATGTAGGCACAAGTTATACCGAAGATTATGCTGCAATACGTATAAGAAAAAGTAAAAATTTTGTCATTCAAAATGTAGTTTTAGAAAAACTATTTTTTGGTATTTATGTAGAAAAGTCAAGTTATGGTAAGGTGTATCACAATAAAATAATTGGTGATGCGGTTGAAGAGTATAACTCTGGAAATGGTATCCAGTTATGGTACAGTAACCATATTGAAATAGAGCATAATTACATAGAGCATGTTCGTGATGGTATATATTTAGAATTTGCCGATCATTGTATTATTAAAAACAATGTAAGCGCAGAAAATTTAAGATATGGTCTACATTTTATGTTTTCAAATGACGACATTTATCAGGATAACACTTTTGAGAATAATGGAGCTGGCGTGGCTGTTATGTTCTCTAAAAAAATAAAAATGCTTAATAATATATTTAAAGAAAACTGGGGAACAGCATCTTACGGGATGCTTCTAAAAGAAATTAATGATGCGGAAATTATTGGTAATACATTTGAAGAAAATACCATAGGTATTAATATAGAAGGCTCTAATAGAATTGTCTATAAGAACAACAATTTCATCAATAATGGTTGGGCAATCAAAGTACGTGGTGCATGTTATTCCAATAGTTTTTTAGAGAATAACTTTTTGTATAATTCTTTTGATATATCTTATAACAGTAAAGTAAATGACAATATTTTTGATAAAAATTACTGGAGCAATTATACAGGATATGACCTTAATAAAGATGGAATAGGAGATGTGCCATACAGACCAGTTAAGTTGTTTTCATATATTGTAAATCGAACTCCAGAAACTATTATTCTTTTGCGTAGTTTGTTTATCGATATTATAGATTTTTCAGAAAAAGTATCTCCAGTATTTACTCCAGATAATCTACTAGATAATAACCCACAAATTAAAAGAATATAATGGTAAATATTCAAAATCTATATAAATCGTTTGGCAAAAATCAGGTGTTAAGTGGTATTGATCTAGAAATTACCGAAGGCGGTATATTTGCTATCCTTGGTCCAAATGGTTCTGGAAAAACCACTTTAATCAAGTCTATGCTTGGAATGGTTATACCTAACAAAGGTAAAATTGCTGTACATGGAGATGATATTAAAAAGAATTCAATATACAGACACAAAATTGACTATTTACCACAAATTGCAAATTTTCCAAGTAATTTAAGAGTCAAAGAACTTATTAAAATGATAAAAGATCTACGAGGTAAAACCTCTGATGATTTGCAGTTAATTAAATTGTTTAAATTAGAACCTTTTTTAGATAAAAAACTTGGAAATCTTTCTGGAGGAACAAAACAAAAAGTAAATATCGTATTAACATTTATGTTTGACAGTCCACTAATAATTTTAGACGAACCAACCACTGGCCTAGATCCTATTTCCTTAATTCATCTAAAAGAATTAATTCAAAACGAAAAGGAAAAAGGGAAAACTATTTTAATAACCTCTCATATTATGAGTTTTGTGGAAGAGGTTTCTGATAAAATCGTGTTTATACTTGAAGGTCAAATTTATTTTAAAGGCAGTATTAATGAGTTGAAATCTAAAACCAATCAGCCGGATTTTGAACATGCAATTGCATCAATTTTAACAGACAATCATGCTTAAAATATTAAAATATAGTTTTTTTGATTTAATGCGTAGCAGATGGAGTTATGTATATTTTGCATTCTATTTAATGTTAGGTGTTGTACTTCTATTTTTAAATAATGATCTTTCTAAAGCAGTTATAACGTTAATGAACGTTATAATAATACTTGTACCGTTAATAGGTACGATCTTTGGAGTAATGTACTATTATAATTCTAAAGAATTTACTGAGTTGTTATTGGCTCAACCACTTCAACGTTCTTCTATTTTTTTAGGACAGTACCTGGGTGTAGCATTATCGTTATCTATGAGCTTAATTCTTGGTCTAGGTATCCCTTTTGTATTTTATGGTTTGTTTAAAAGCAATGCAATTTGGGATTTTTCGTTGTTGCTCATTACAGGAATTTTCCTTACTTTAATATTTACTGCTTTGGCCTTTAATATTGCTTTATCTAATGAGAATAAAATAAAAGGCTTTGGTTACGCCATATTATTGTGGTTGTTTCTGGCCATAATTTATGACGGAATATTCTTAATGACATTAATACTTTTTGAAGATTATCCACTAGACAAATTATCATTGGTAGGAACTATGTTAAACCCAATTGATTTATCCCGAACATTGATCTTATTAAAACTGGATATTTCTGCATTATTAGGGTATACAGGCGCCATTTTTAAACAATTTTTTGGTACTGGTTTTGGGCTAATGGTATCCTTTGTCATGTTAATAGTTTGGGTAGTTTTACCAGTCACAAGAATTGCTTACAAATCTCAAAAAAAAGATTTTTAACTCAACAAATAATTTTCAATAGTAATGCTCGCTAGATATCTCCCGATTTTTGTCATTTTATCCTTAATTGCTGAAATATTGGGAACTGTTGGAGGCTTTGGTTCTTCTGTGTTTTTTGTTCCAATTGCTAATTTTTTCTTCGATTTTCAATCTGTTCTTGGAATAACTGCATTGTTTCATTTATCAAGTAACGTCACTAAAATTGCATTTTTTAAAAAAGGCCTGAATAAGCAATTAATACTTTCATTAGGTATTCCAGCGGTTATTTTTGTTTTGATAGGTGCTCTTTTAAGCAAGTATTTTGATCCAATTATATTAACATACATACTAGGATTTTTTCTCATAACCTTAAGTTTATTGTTTTTAATTTTTAAACAACTTAAAGTAAGTCCAAGAACAAAAAATGCTATTATTGGAGGTTCTCTTTCCGGCTTTAGTGCAGGTCTTTTAGGGACAGGAGGTGCTATAAGAGGTATCACTATGGCCGCATTTAAGCTAGATAAAAATAAATTTATTGCTACATCTGCTGTAATTGATCTAGGTGTTGATTTTAGTAGAACTATCGTGTATTATTTTAATGGTTATATTCATAAGGATGATTTATACCTTATACCAATTTTAATAGTCGTGAGTATTATTGGGACTTGGATAGGTAAGAAAATTTTGAACAAAATATCTCAAGATCAATTTAGAAATTTTGTTTTGATATTAATTTTAGCTATTGGAATTATAAGTATAATTTTTAATTAATTAGTAACAATCTATATGATTATGTTAAGTCGTTAAACTCCAATTTTTCACCAAATGATTCACATAACAAAAGTGTCTCTTTTACATCGTCTATTGTTGTTCTTGGGTTTATAAGACACATACGTAACACTACTTGATTTTGTAGTACAGTAGTAACCAGTAAAGCTTCTCTAGATTCAATTACTTTTTTGGAAATAGATTGGTTTATTAAATCCAATTCTTTTTCGGTATAAGACTTGCCTATAGGATTGTATCTAAAGTTTATAACAGCTAATGTTGCTGGTGATATTACTTCCCAATAGGGGCTTTTACGCAATAAGCTTTCAACTTCTTCGGTTAAATCTATAGAATAGCTAATAGCCTTTTTAAATGCATTTAAACCAAAGGTTTTCAATGACATATAGAATTTTAATGCTCTAAAACGTCGGGTAAGTTGAATTCCATGATCATAAAAATTAATTTCCGATGTATTGCCTTCAATATCTCTTAAATACTCGGGTTTTTCACTAAATGTTTCACTTAACCATTTATGATTTTTAACAAGGAGACAACCCATTTCGTAAGGTTGAAATAACCATTTGTGAGGATCTATTGTTAAGGAATCTGCCTTTTCAATTCCTTTTAAAAGTTGGCTACCTTTTTTGGATAGAATTGCTGCACCACCATAAGCTCCATCAATGTGAAACCATAATTTTTCTGTTTTACAAATTGTTGCAATTTCATTTAAAGGGTCAACTGTTCCAGTATTTGTTGTTCCTGCCGAAGCTATAATGCAAAAAGGTTTAAGCCCTTCAAGCTTGTCTTTAGCAATCGCATTTTTAAGTTTGTTATTAGCCATTTTAAACTCAATATCTGTTGGGATAATACGCACTTGTTCCTTTTTAAACCCTAATACTCTTATGGCTTTAATGTTTGAAGAATGTGCTTGATCTGACATATAGATAATAGCTTTTGAAAAATCATCTCCGCATTGATGTCTTCTTGCAGTTACCAAAGCAGTTAAGTTTGCCATAGAACCACCGCTGGTAAAAATTCCGCCACCTTTTTTTTCTGGAAAATTAAATAGTTTTAAGAGCCATTGAATACTTACAATTTCAAGTTCTGAAGCTGCAGGTGACCCAGCCCAACCACCAGAAAAAATATTATAGCCAGTTGCTAATGTGTCGGCCATAACACTTACATAATTGCTTGGTCCTGGAACAAAAGAATATGATTTTGGATGTGTAAAGAAATCGCTATAAGGGAACACTTTGTTAACCACAAAGTCCAATACATCTTGATAGTTTGTAGGTTTTTCAGGTACTTCAATTTTTAATAATAATTCCATTTCTTCTCTTGACGCTGTTGTAACGGGTTTTTTTAAACGTTCGGTATCAAAATGATCTACAATAGTATCTATTACTTGATAGCCAAATTGTTTCATTTCTTCTTTATCGAGTTGTAATGTATGTGCGTTTAACATAAGTGCAAATGGTTTTTATATGTTTAAAATTTGGTTTGCAATGTAATAATGAAAAGTAAGCCAATTATAACCTTATTATGGTGAAATAATATTTTCAGTACAATTCTTTTAATGACAATTTACTTGACTAGAAGCCACGTCCACAAAGGGGGTAGGAGATATGTATGGAATTCCTAAACCTAAACCACGTAAAATAAATAATATTCCAATTACAACTACAAAAACAGGTATTACCTTTTGAATACGTTGTTTTATAGTAGTATTCAAAAATTTACCTAGATAAATTGCAGATGTCATTAATGGTATAGTTCCTAAACCAAATAATACCATATATAAACTGCTTTGAAGTGCGCTTCCAGTAACCAATGATGCAAAAACAGCCATGTAAACCAAACCACAAGGTAAAAAACCATTCAAGAAACCAATAGTTAAAAATGTATCTGCTGTTTTCTTTTTTAATGATTTCCCTAAAGCCGACTTAATTTTTGAAATAACCTTATAAACTGGTTTTAAAAAGTTGTATTTATTAAATATATGAACGGGAATTATCACTAGAATTATCATTAAAATACCAATAGTAATAGATAATTGCTGTTGTAGTCCAAAAAGATAAAGACTCTTGCCAATTATTCCAAAGAGAAGCCCAATTATAGCATAGGATATTAGCCTTCCAAAATGATAAACAGAAATCTGCACTATTTTTTTTAAGGAATGGTTTCTGTCAACAGGTAACATAAATGCAATTGGTCCACACATGCCTATGCAGTGCAAACTTCCTAAAAGACCAAATATGAGTGCAGACCAGAGCATTAATACACGATTTCCTTTTTGTATAGATATGATTTTCCGTTATACTGCCAATCCACTTTTATGTTCCAACGACCATCTAATAAACGATTGTCAGGTATGAGCAAATATTGGTTAGACAATGACAAGGGTATATCAAAGTCTAATTGCTTATTAGATGGTCTATATAGGAACACTTTTCCAGTTATATCTTGTGCTTTAAGTGTTTTTGGAAAATGCAATAATATACCTTCGTTGGTTTTTTGCCAGGTAATATTTTCGGTTAAATTATTTCCGTTTTTTTGTTTATCAATATCATTTTGAAATTCTAATTCTTGTTTGTAATAATCATCTGTTACTAAATCATGATCATATTTTTTGTTGGTATTCATGCTTATAACAAAGTACATGATAAAGCTTATAAAGCCTATGAATGCAATAATTACTCCTGTTCCCCAATTAAATTTCATGGTGTTTTATTTTTTTAGTTATAACTTCTTGGTCCTAAAAAGTTAACGGTCGTGGTTTCAATTAATTGGTCTCCACTATAAACTTCAATCATTAATTTGTTTTTATCTCCAGTAAGCTGTTTTTTATCAATTTCAATAAACAAAGTACCTTCAGCAAGGCTTTCTTCTGCTATGGTAATATAATCTGCGTTTGAAACTACTTTTATTTCGCCATCATATTTACGAAGCTTAAAACTTACACTATCTATTTCATGTACAGTTTTATTAATTAATTTATAAGTAAAAACATTACTGATAATATTATTTTCTTTATGCTCGTATAATTGTCCTGGCAAGCGTAATACTCTTGCTTCTATATCATTTCGTAAAAGTAACATTCCTGTAAGAACACCTGTTAATATTATCAAAACGGCAATATAGCCTTTCATACGAGCCGTTAATTTAAACTTTTCTTTTTTCTCTATTTCATCCTCGCTGGCATAGCGAATAAGACCTTTAGGGAGATTAATGCTTTTCATAATATGGTCACACTCATCTATGCAAGCTGTACAGTTTACACATTCTAGTTGCGTTCCGTTTCTAATATCGATTCCTGTTGGGCACACATGTACACACTGTAAACAATCAATACAGTCGCCATGACCTAGAGCCGCTCGATCTTCATTTTTTCTAAATTTTTTCCGTCCATTTTTTCCTTCGCCGCGTTTATGGTCATAAGCAACAACAATGGATTTATTATCTAAAAGAACACCTTGTAAGCGACCATAAGGGCAGGCAATAATACATACCTGTTCTCTAAACCATGCAAACACAAAATAGAAAACTGCAGTAAAAATAATAAGCGGAAATAGTGTGCTAAAATGTTCTGAAGGTCCTTCTGTAATGTATCTAATGAGTTTATCACTACCTATTAAATAAGCCAAAAAGACATTAGCAATTAAAAATGAAATAACCAGAAAAGCTAACCATTTTAAAAGACGTTTTCTAATTTTTTCAGCATTCCATTTTTGCCTGTCTAGCTTTCGCTGTTTGTTTCTATCTCCATCAATCCAATATTCTATGCGTCTGAAAACCATTTCCATAAAAATGGTTTGAGGACAGATCCATCCACAAAAAATGCGTCCAAAACCAACTGTGAATAGTGTAATAAATACTACTCCAATGAGCATAGAAATCACAAACAAATGAAAATCTTGAGGCCAAAAAGGAAATCCAAAAATATTGAAACGACGTTCTAATACATTGAACATCAGGAATTGATTGCCGTTAATTTTGATGAAAGGTGCAGCAAACAAAATGGCTAACAGAAAATAGCTAACTATTTTACGATTTTCATAGTACTTGCCACTGGGTTTTTTTGGATAAATCCAAGCTCTTTTACCTTCATCGTTTATGGTAGCAATCGAATCTCTAAATGATCCATTTTCTGTAGTCTCCACAAATGTTCTTGTCTAATGAATAGTCTTTGTATTATTTTTTTTAAAATAATTTAATCCGTATTGTCATCTATCCAAATATCTCCTTCAGGATTCTTTGGTTCTGCTGGAGTTGTACCTTGAAATTGTAAAATATAACTTGCTACTTGCGCAATTTCTATAGGTTTTAAGCTTTGTTTCCAAGCAATCATGCCTTTACCATCACGTCCGCCTTCATTAATGGTTTGAAACACGTTCTTAATTCCACCGCCAAGTATCCAATAGTTATCTGCCAAGTTAGGACCAATACCACCACCACCATCATCTTTATGACATGCCACGCAATTGGTTTCATAAATGGCTTGACCAGCTTTTAAATCCGCTAGATCAGTTAAAACGGTTACGGTATTGATATCGACCAAATCTTTTGCAGTCTTCTTGTATTCTTCAATGGCAAGCTTGGCTTCGGCGTATTCAGTCTCTAATTCTTGATACTGATTTTGGCCATCAAAGACATGATATCTTAATAAATAAATTGCACCAAAAATAATGGAAGCATAAAAACTATAAAGCCACCATGGTGGTAAACTATTATCTAGTTCTCGAATGCCGTCATAGTTATGATCCAGAATAATTTCATGCTCTTCTTGTATGGGTCTAGATCCTAACAATTTTTTATACATGTTTTTTGTCCAAATAAATAGTTTTGGTTGAGCATTGACGTTAGCCATATACCTTGCTTTGGCCTCTTCATCTAGGCTTTTGGAAACAATATTGTCTATAGTACTGACAATGGCTTCCATAGCAATTAAAATCAACAGGACTAGTAGCAAAAATAACATGATGATCGGTTGCTCAATAAATGCTGGTTTTTCTCCAGAATCAATAAAGTATTCTACAATTCCGAAGATGATAAAAAATATAATTGGGACTCTTACCCAAGATGGAATAAAATGTCTCATAATTCTGTTTGGTTTTGGTTATCTAAAGGTATATTACTTACAGTTTTGATATAATCTTTTTTAGCTGTGACTACCCACCAAAATAGGATAACGAAAAAGATAAAAAAGATAAGTAAAGATATAATGGGGTATATTTCAATGCCTGAAATACTCTCCATATGATTTTTTACAAATTTTAGCATAATTCTAGTTTTGAGCGGTTGTCTCTAAATTGTCAACTTTTATATCTGTTCCTAATCTTTGTAAATATGCAATGAGCGCTACTATTTCACGATTTCTCATTTCAATAAATTCTGATCCTCCTTCTTGCTTATCGGCTTCGTATCCTTCAGCAAAATCTGGATCTGTATACAAGTTTTTCTCAATTTGAGTTCCTTGTTCCAACATGTGGGCTTGAGCGTTGGCAATATCTTCTTCGCTATAAGGAACACCCAATTTTACCATAGTTTTCATTTTTGTCTCGGTTTGCGACTTATCCAGTTCATTTCTAATTAACCATTGATATGCTGGCATAATAGAACCGGACGAAGTACTTTGTGGATCATACATATGATTTAAGTGCCAATTATCCGAATATTTTCCACCAATACGATGTAAATCTGGACCAGTACGTTTACTTCCCCAAAGGAATGGATGATCGTAAACAAACTCTCCAGCTTTGGAATAATCACCATAGCGTTCAACTTCACTTCTAAAAGGGCGAATCATTTGCGAATGGCAACCAACACAACCTTCTCTAATATAAATATCTCTTCCTTCTAATTCCAATGGAGTATATGGTTGTACACTTGAAATTGTTGGAATATTGGATTTTACCATAATAGTTGGTACTATTTGAACAATACCACCAATTAATATAGCGACTGTTGCATATAATGTTAGCTTGATTGGTTTACGTTCTAACCAGGTATGCCAACCTTCTCCTGAAGTACGTCTTTTTGATACATGTTGTAGTGCTGAAGCTTCAGCCAATTCATCGGTAACTTTACTGCCACTTCTTACAGTTAATATAATATTATAAACTAAAATTAGCATACCCACAACATATAGTGTTCCTCCAATAGCACGCATCCAATACATAGGCATGATTTCAGTAACTGTTTCTAAAAAGTTACCATAAACTAATGTTCCGTCTGGATTAAATTGTTTCCACATACTAGCTTGAGTAAATCCTGCAACATACATTGGCAGAGCGTACATGATTATACCTAATGTTCCAATCCAGAAATGCAAGTTAGCCAGACCATTAGAAAATAATTTTGTTTTAAAGAGTCTTGGCACTAAATAGTATATTATACCAAAAGCCATAAAGCCGTTCCAAGCTAATGCTCCAACATGTACATGTGCAATAATCCAATCTGTAAAGTGACCTATAGCATTTACATTTTTGAGTGATAACATTGGTCCTTCAAAAGTGGCCATACCATAACCTGTAATGGCAACCACCATAAACTTTAAAACAGGATCTGTCCTTACTTTATCCCAAGCTCCGCGAAGTGTTAATAAACCATTTATCATTCCACCCCAAGAAGGCATAATAAGCATAACAGAAAAGGCAACACCTAAATTTTGTGCCCATTCTGGTAAAGCTGTATACAATAAATGATGAGGTCCTGCCCATATATAAATGAATATTAAAGACCAAAAGTGAACAATAGATAATCTATATGAATAAACGGGTCTATTAGCTGCTTTTGGCACAAAATAATACATCAAACCTAAAAACGGAGTAGTTAAGAAGAATGCTACTGCATTGTGTCCATACCACCATTGTACCAATGCATCTTGAACCCCAGCATAAACAGAGTAACTTTTTAAAGCACTGACAGGAAGCTCTAAACTATTGAAAATATGAAGTACAGCTACCGTTACAAATGTTGCAATATAAAACCAAACAGCAACATACAAATGACGTTGTCTTCTTTTCAAAATGGTCCATATCATATTAACACCAAATACTACCCAAACCAAGGCAATGGCAATATCAATTGGCCATTCTAGTTCTGCATATTCTTTTGATGTTGTATAACCAAGTGGTAATGAAATTGCAGCCGCGACTATAATTAATTGCCAGCCCCAAAAGTTGATATTACTTAATAGATCACTTGCCATTCTTGTTTTTAATAATCGCTGTAGCGAATAGTAAATTCCGGCAAACATGGCATTGCCTACAAAAGCAAAAATAACGGCATTGGTGTGTAAAGGTCTTAAGCGACCAAAACTTAACCACGAAATGTCATCAGTTAAATTTGGGAATATAAACATAAAAGCCAGTAGTAAACCTACTACCATTCCTACAACACCAAAAACAATAGTGGCGTAGATGAATTTTTTAACGATTTTATTATCGTAGTAAAACTGTTGTACTTCCATAATAATTAATTAGTCTTTTTTGATTTAATAGATGGTTTGGTTTGTTCTTTAAGAAGTTCATCTTCAAATAGCATACGTACTGAAGGTGTGTAATTATCGTCATATTGCCCATTTCTTACAGCATAAATGAATGCAATAAAAAACACTATAGCCACTATAATGCTAATACCCAATAAAATATATATAACACTCATACCTATTTGAAGTTATCGATCAAAAGTACCGTTAAAAGTTACTTAAAAATATGATAAAAGTCATGTTTGTTAACTTTAATTATTTCAATTTCCTTCCTAATAAGTTTGTTGAAACAGTCGTAAAAATTACAATACTTATAGAGCTTAAAGGCATAAGTATTGCAGCAACTACAGGTGCTAATTGCCCTGTTACTGCAAAATAAAGCCCAATTACATTATACATAAAAGACAGAATAAAACTCCATTTAATAATTGTTATAGCACTCTTAGAAGCTTTGATATAGCTATATAATTTGTTGATTTTGGAAGCATCTAAAATGGCATCACAGGCTGGAGAAAAAACATTAATATTTTCTGATACAGCAATACCAACATTGCTTTGTGCAAGCGCTCCAGCATCATTTAGACCATCACCAACCATAAGTATTTTAGCACCTTCTGATTGATGATATTTTATATATTCTAACTTATCATCTGGATTTTGGTTGAAAATTAATTTAGTTTTTGTAGGTAAAAGTTTTCTCAAATTCTTTAACTCTCCTTCATTATCGCCTGAAAGAATGACAAGATCAAAATGTTTTTTCAATTGGTTGAAAAGTTTTGAAACACCTTTCCTGTATCTGTTATAAAAAGTAAACTTTCCTTTGTATTGGTTGTTAGTGCTTACATGAACAGCAGTGTTTAGTGCCGAATTTTCTGTTACTCCAACAAAATTAGCCGAACCAACTTTAATAGAATTTCTATTATATGATGCCTCAATACCTTTACCGACATGCTCTTCAAAATGGTTGAGACTAATAATGTTATTTTCTTCAAGGATGTTGTAAAGTGTTCTACTTAAAGGATGATTTGAGCCGCGAAGCGTGTTTTTCAGTAAAACTTCTTCAGAATGAGATAATTTTTCACCTTCATAAATTGCGGTACTTTGTTTGTTGGATGTTATTGTTCCTGTTTTATCAAAAATAATTGTATTAATTGATGCCAATTGTTCAATAACAGTGGCATTTTTTATGTAAAACTTGAGTTTTCCAAATATGCGTAACAAATTACCATATGTGAACGGTGCCGATAATGCGATTGCACATGGACAAGCTATTATGAGTACTGCTGTAAAGACATTCATGACTTTGGAAGAATCGACAAAAATCCAATACGAAGTTGCAATGACAGCAATACTTAAGATTGCTATAGTAAAGTGTTTACTTATGGCATTTGTTAATGTGGTAAAACCATCTTCCTTACTTTTATTGAATACATCATTACTCCATAATTGTGTAAGATAACTTTGTTCAACCGATTTTATAGCTTCTATTTCAATCACCCCATGTGTTTGTTTACCACCAGCAAAAAGCTTATCTCCTGATTTTTTGTTTACTGTTTCAGACTCACCTGTAACAAAACTATAATCAATTCTCGCTTTTCCATTAATCAATATGCTATCAACGGGGATGAGTTCTCCATTTCTGATAAGGAGTCTATCACCATTTTTAATATCATACACCTGAATTGGTTTTTCTTGTCCATGAGAAATTTTTGTAACAGCTATTGGGAAATAAGATTTATAGTCACGTTCAAAAGAAAGGAATGAATATGTTTTTTGCTGAAAAAATTTTCCAACTAGCAAAAAGAAGACCAATCCTGTAAGACTGTCAAAGAAACCTGATCCTAAATCGAAAACAATTTCAATGGTGCTTCTTACAAATAGAACAGTAATGCCAAGAGCAATCGGGACATCAATATTTAATAATTTTGAACGTAAGCCCTTATACGCTGAAATAAAATAATCTTGACTAGCATAAAATACAACTGGTAATGAGAAAGCGAACATAAGCCAACGGAACAAATGTTTATATTTTTCTAGCCAAAATTCGCCAACTTCAAAATATTCTGGAAACGATAGGAACATGACATTACCAAAAGCAAATCCGGCAATGCCTAGTTTATAAATAAGAGATCTGTTTATATATTGTTTTCCTGTTTTAAAATCATCTAAAGAAATGTAAGGCTCGTATCCTATAGAGTTTAAAAGTAAAACAACTTCTTTTAATGAATAGCTTTCGGTATTATAAGTAACACGAACATTTTTCTTACCAAAATTAACTTGAGATGTTATTATGTTTTGATTTAGCTTGTTGAGGTTTTCTAAAATCCAAATACAAGAACTACAATGTATATGTGGAATATAAAGTGTGGTAATTTGAGTTTTCCCATCATTAAATTCGGTGAGTTTTTCAATAATGTTTTCTTGAGAAAGAAAATCATATTTTCCTGCTATTTCTTTTGGAACAGCTCCTGGAGAAGATTGTAAGTCGTAATAACATGTTAAATCATTTTCATAAAACATCTCGTAAACGGTCTTACAACCATTACAACAAAATGATTTATTATTGAATTCAATGATTGCAGAAACACAATTATCACCACAGTGGAAACAAGTAACCTTGCCCATAATATTTGCTCATTTTTACCCTTAACAAAAGTCACAAAACAAGTGCCTTAAAAATATGATATTTGTCATGTTTTATTTAATTTTACAAGATACAAAAAGTAGCTATGAGTAAATGTGAACAATGCATCGTTAGACAATTTAATTCATTAAAATCTTTAACACACCAAGAAATACATAGAATTTCCAATTGTAAAGTCTCAAGAATAGTTAAACGTGGAGAATCTATTTTTGAAGAAGGTGAAACTATTAATGGGGTTTTTTGTGTCAAAGATGGGATATGTAAATTATCAAAGTTAAGTGCTAATGGCAAGGATCAAATTGTCAAACTGGTAGCTAAGGGAGAATTGTTAGGTCAACGTTCTTTGATTGGGGAAGAGTCTGCAAACTTAAGTGCTATAGCTTTGTCAGATATGGAAGTTTGCTTTATTCCTAAAAGCGAAATTATTGGAGATTTACAAAAAAACACCAATTTTTCCATGGATCTATTAAAGGAAATGGCACAGGATTTAAAGGAATCTGATAATGTAATAGTAGACATGGCTCAAAAATCTGTTAAGCAAAGGTTAGCAGAAACGTTGCTTTACATGAATAATCATATTGGAATTACTGAAGATGGGTATATAAAACTTTCTTTATCTCGAGAAGACTATGCTAATTTAGTTGGTACCGCAACCGAGTCTGCAATTCGAATTCTATCGCAGTTTAAAAGAGACGGATTAATATCTACATCCGGAAAACAAATTAAGATAGAAGATTTGAATGCTCTAAAGCGAGTAGAATAAAGATGTTTTACCAATTACTTCTAGATTTAATATTTGCTTCGCAAAGATTAATAATTTCAACTACGCGCTTTTCCCTAGTTGCATCACGTTTAGCGTGATTGAGCCAGTACAAATAACCTTTTCTGTATGAAGGCGCAAAATTTTTATAATTTTCAAAAGCAAGAGGAGATTCGTCAAATGCTTTTTGGAGATTTTCGGGTATTACTTCGTTTTCAACATCATCCAAAGCTGTCCAACTTCCGTTTTCTTTTGCAATCTTAATTTTTCGCAAACCACTTTTATGCATTAAGTTATTTTTGGTAAGTTCTTTAATATATTTTTTATTTAGAGCGCTCCAAACACTTTTTGGATTTCTAGGTGTAAAATATTGTCTGCGTTTTCCATTACCCAAACTTTTTACAGTAGAGTCTATCCAACCATAACAAAGGGCAACTTTTACAGCTTCTTCCCAACGCATACTTTCTTTGTCATGCGTAACTTTGTAAAAAATAAGATATAAGCCTTGAGAAGTATCATGATTATCATGTAACCATTTTCGCCATTCTTCATCATCTTTAAAGTACAGTTCTGGTAATGACATAGATTATAATTTATACTATGATTAATTTTCACAAAGTTAAAGAAATAAAAAAGCCAGTTCAATAATTTGAACTGACCCTTTCGTCATTTTGAATTAGTCAATAAAAGCTGCTATTAAAAGCAGTATTTGTTTTCGCCTTTTACTTTTTCGGCAATTTCGTTGCGTAAATCTACAATATCTGGATAGTTTTGATATTTAGTGAAACGTTTTAATCCCATGAGCATCATACGTTGTTCATCACCTTCTGCAAAAGAGATGATGCTTTCTTTTCCTTTTTTCTCAATGGTTTCAACGGCTTGATATAAATATAGTTTTGCCATGGCTATTTGTACAGATTGTTCTTTTTCACCATAACGTTTGGCATTCTTTTCTGTACGTAGAATAGCAGATTCTGCCATATAGATTTCAATTAAGATATCTGCAGCGGCAACCAATAGTTGTTGGTGTTCTTCTAAATCTGGACCGAACTTTTGAACAGCAGCACCTGCAACCATCAGGAACGTTTTCTTGAGCTTCTTAATCATATCTTTTTCTTCGGAAAATAATTCAGAATAATCAGGCGTTTCAAATGATGGAATTCCCATTAACTCTTCTTGGACTTTCATAGCTGGACCTAATAAATCTACATGACCTTTCATAGCTTTCTTTACTAACATACCGACAGAAAGCATACGGTTAATTTCATTTGTGCCTTCATAAATTCTGGCAATACGAGCGTCTCTCCAAGCAGCTTCCATAGGTGTTTCTTCAGAAAATCCCATACCACCAAAAATCTGGATACCTTCATCAGAACAATTCTGTACATCTTCTGAAACAGCAACTTTTAAAATAGAACATTCAATAGCATATTCTTCGACACCTTTTAACTCGGCTTCTTGATGCGAATTTCCTGCTGCAACTCTCAATGCAATCCGGTCTTCAATATTTTTTGAAGCTCTGTACGTAGCAGATTCACCTACATAGGCATTAGTAGCCATTTCAGCCAGTTTTATTTTTATAGCACCAAAATCTGCAATTGCTGTTTTAAATTGTTTGCGCTCATTGGCATACTGTACTGCTGCAGTTGTGATACGACGTTGTGAATCTAAACATGCAGCGGCTAATTTAATGCGTCCAACGTTTAACGTGTTCATTGCTATCTTGAAACCATTTCCTCTTTTAGACAGCATGTTTTCAACAGGCACAATAGTATCATTAAAAAAAACTTGTCGAGTTGAACTCGCACGAATTCCTAGTTTATGTTCTTCTTCTCCTAATGTAATTCCATTAGGATTCTCTTTATCATATTCAACTATAAATCCAGTAATATTTTTATCGTCTTCAATACGTGCAAAAACAATCATTAAACGACAGAAACCTGCATTAGAAATCCACATTTTTTGACCATTTATTTTATAGCTTTTCTCATCTATAGAAAGTGTGGCAGTAGTTTTTCCAGAGTTGGCATCACTTCCTGCTCCGGGTTCAGTTAAACAGTAAGAACCGAACCATTCTCCTGACGCTAGTTTGGGAACATATTTTTGTTTTTGTTCTTCTGTACCATATAATGTAATTGGTAAAGTACCAATTCCAGTATGTGCACCAAAAGCTGTACTGAATGATCCGGTTCCGCTTGAAATATAATCACAGGTCAAAACTGTTGAAACAAATCCCATCCCAAGACCTCCATAAGCTTCAGGAACAGCTACGCTTAAAAAACCCATTTCTCCAGCTTTACGCATGCATTCTTCCGTAAGTGCAAAATCTTTTGCTTCAAAACGAGGTTTATGAGGAATAATCTCTCGGTCATTAAATTCAATAACCGATTCTTTCATCATTTTTTGTTCTTCTGAAAAATCTTCAGGAGTAAATACGTCTTCGCATTTTGTTTCTTTTACTAGAAACTGTCCACCTCTCAAGATGTCCTTTTCAGTTGTTTCCATTTATAATAGTATTAAGTTTTTTAGTTTAAAAATTCGAATATTCCACATGCGCCTTGACCAGTTCCAACACACATGGTTACTGCACCGTACTTTCCTTTCATTTCTCGCTTTCTCATTTCATCAAATAATTGTACTGATAGTTTGGCACCAGTACATCCCAAAGGATGTCCTAAAGCGATTGCTCCACCATTGACATTTACAATATCAGGATTTAAACCTAATTCACGAATAACTGCAAGTGATTGTGAGGCAAAAGCTTCGTTAAGCTCTATAAGCTCTATATCATTTTGTTTTAAATAAGCTTGAGCTAATGCTTTAGGAATTGCTTTTACTGGACCAATTCCCATGATGCGAGGTTCAACACCTGCAGCTGCATAGCTTACTAAACGAGCAATGGGTTCTAAATTTAGTTCTTTAACCATATCTTCACTCATGACCATAACAAAAGCAGCACCATCGCTCATTTGAGAAGAGTTACCTGCAGTAACACTTCCACCTTGAGCGAATACAGGTCTTAATTTTGCCAATGCTTCGAGACTTGTACCTTTTCTCGGACCTTCGTCTTTAGTTACTGTATAGGTTTTTGTAGATTTTTTACCATTCTCACCTATATAAGTTTGATTGACTTCAATAGGGACTATTTGGTCTTGAAACCGATTTTCAGCTTGTGCTTTTAATGCTTTCATGTGTGAATTGTATGAAAACTCATCCTGATCTTCTCGAGACACCTTAAATTGATTAGCTACGGCTTCGGCAGTATTTCCCATTCCCCAATAATAATCAGCATGCCCAGCATTTACAATGTCATAATTAAGTTCTGGTTTATAACCCGACATAGGAACAGAGCTCATACTTTCTGCACCACCAGCAATAATGCAATTGGCCATGCCAGATTGAATTTTAGCAGTCGCTATTCCGATAGTTTCAATTCCAGAAGAACAAAAACGATTAACAGTTACACCTGGAACATCTACAATATCTAATCCCATTAAGGAGATTAATCGTCCCATGTTTAAGCCTTGAGAACCTTCAGGCATTGCATTACCTACAATAACATCATCAATACGTTTTGCATCAAAATCTGGCAATTCTTTCATCATGTACTTAATGGTTTCTGCAGCTAACTCGTCGGTTCTTTTGAAACGGAACACACCTCTTGGTGCTTTACCAACAGCTGTTCTATATGCTTTTACTATATATGCTTGTTTCATTTTTTAATTTCTTAAAGGTTTTCCTGTTTTCAACATGTGTTGAATACGTTCAAGTGTTTTTCTTTCTGTACAAAGACTTAAGAATGCTTCACGTTCTATATCCAATAAGTATTGTTCGCTCACATTGGTTGGTTCTGATAAATCACCACCAGACATAACATAAGCCAATTTATTAGCTATTTTTTGATCATGTTCACTTATATAATTACTTGCATTCATAGAATCCGTGCCGACTAAAAATAGTCCAAGTGCTTGTTTGCCCAATACTTTAATATCATTGCGTTTAATAGGTTGAGTATAACCTTGTTCAGCCATCAATTTTGCATAAGCTTTTGCAGTAGCAATTTGTCTATCTTTATTAACTACAACGATATCTTTTCCTTTTTGTAGAATATTATTATCATAAGCTTCATAAGCAGAAGTTGATACCTTCGCCATAGCAATAGTTAAAAAATGTTCTCTTAAAATATTAAGTTCTACATCACCTTTTTGGAATAGATCTTGGGCTCGAAGAGTCATTTCTTTAGAACCACCACCACCAGGAATCACACCAACACCAAACTCAACTAAACCAATATATGTTTCTGCAGCTGCAACAATTTTATCGGCATGTAATGACAATTCGCAACCACCACCGAGCGTCATACCGTGTGGAGCAGAGATGGTTGGAATAGAAGAGTAACGCATACGCATCATGGTATCTTGAAAATATTTAATTGACATATTAAGCTCGTCATATTCTTGTTCTACAGCCATCATGAAAATCATTCCAATGTTAGCACCAACCGAAAAGTTTGCTGCTTGGTTGCCAATAACCAAACCTTGAAAATCTTTTTCGGCAAGATCTATGGCTTTGTTTAACCCTGCAAGAACGTCTCCACCTATAGTGTTCATCTTACTTTGAAATTCGCAGTTCAAAATGCCATCTCCTATATCTTCAATAACAACACCAGGGTTTTTAAATACTTCGTTAGTTTTTCTAATATTATCTAGTATGATAAAACTATCTTGACCAGGAATCTTTTCTTGTGTTTTCGTTGTAAAATCATAGACGTATGTTGCACCATCTTTCACTGTATAAAATGATTTGTTTCCTGAATCTAGCATATCATTTACCCAAGCCGCTGGCTCAAGACCTTCTGCTTTCATGATATCTATTCCTTTATCAACACCTATGGCATCCCAAATCTGGAAAGGACCATGTTCCCAACCAAATCCTGCTTTCATAGCATCATCTATTTTATACAAATTGTCTGTGATTTCTGGAATCCTGTTAGAAACATAAGTAAACATTGCAGAGAAATTTTTTCTGTAGAAATCTCCAGCTTTATCTTTTCCAGAGGCTAGGATAGGGAAGCGGTCTATGACTTTATCAACCGTTTTGGTTAACTCTAAAGTGGCAAATCTAGCCGATTTTTTTTGCCGGTATTCTAAAGTGTTGAGGTCTAATGACAAGATTTCACTAGAGCCATCATCTTTTTTTACTTTTTTATAAAAACCCTGACCTGTTTTACTGCCCAACCACTTATTTTCCATCATAGAATTGATGAAATCTGGTAACTTAAAAAGTTTATGAGCTTCATCATCTGGGCAATTCTCATAAATTCCATTGGCTACATGAACCAAAGTATCTAATCCAACTACATCAACAGTTCTAAACGTGGCTGATTTTGGCCGACCAATTACAGGACCGGTTAACTTATCAACTTCTTCAATAGTTAATCCTAATTCTTTTACCTGATGAAATAAACTTTGAATGCCAAATATTCCGATTCGGTTTCCAATAAAAGCTGGCGTATCTTTAGCAATTACAGATGTTTTGCCAAGATATTGTTCGCCATATCCATTTAAGAAGTCCAACACTTCTGTTGTAGTTTTTGGACCTGGAATAATCTCGAATAGCTTTAAGTAACGAGCTGGGTTAAAAAAGTGAGTTCCACAGAAATGCTGTTGAAAATCTTCACTTCGACCATCGTTCATGAATTTAATAGGAATACCCGAGGTATTGGAAGTAATAAGTGTACTAGGTGTTCTATGTTTTTCTAAATTCTCAAACACTTGTTTTTTAATATCTAAACGTTCTACCACCACTTCAATTATCCAGTCTACATCTTTTACTTTAGATATGTCATCTTCTAAATTGCCTGTTGTAATTCTATCAGCAAATTTTTGATGGTAAATAGGAGAAGGTTTCGATTTTAATGCCGATTGAAAAGAACTGTTAACAATTCTATTTCTAACTTCTTTGTCGTTAAGTGATAATCCTTTTGCTTTTTCAGCGTCATTAAGTTCACGAGGGACAATATCTAGAAGAAGTACTTCTACACCTATATTGGCAAAATGACAAGCAATACCACTTCCCATAATTCCAGATCCAATAACAGCTACTTTTTTTATGATTCGTTTACTCATGTTATTTAAGTGAATATTGTTCTTTTTGGTTATATATTTTTTTATTGGAGATCATATTATTGATAAGTTCTGCAACTTCATAAAAATGATTGAGTTTATCTTGAGATATATTGTTACGAATGGCTTCGTTGAACGTTAAAACCTTTTCTCTTGAATATGCGCGTTTTTCACGACCAAATTCCGTCAAATGAATAATTACACCACGACCATCTTCTGGATTGGGCCTACGTTCAATTAATCCCTTTTCTTCCATGGTTTTTAAAGTTCTTGATAGACTAGTAGCTTCCATTCCCATTTTTGGACCAAGTGAAGTTGATGGGGTACCTTTTTCGGGATCAATACTTAACAAAGCAAATCCAGTTGCCATGGTAGTATCAAATTGAGCAGCTTCCTCATTATACATTTTGTTTATGGCTAACCAAGTGGTTCTGAAAATGTAATCTATCGTTTTGTCATTCATATGTTATGATTTTGAAGTCCAAATATACAAAAAATTTATTATGCACGCATAATAAATTTAAAAAAAATATATATAAGTATAAATAAAAAAACCACCTCAAAAGAGGTGGTTTAAATTCATAATGTTCTATTATATTATCCTAGTTTACCATTAACTAGACCAATAACAGCACCTACAATAGCTGACATAACAATTCCAATAACTACATCTAGAGCCATTAACTCAAATGTTGCACCAGAATCCATAGCCATATTAAAGAAATTGTAGAATAAGCCAATAAACAAACCTATTATAGCACCAGCTTTAGCTCCTGTAGCCAAAGTTGTTATTTGAGCCCATTTGGTAAAGATATAGGCTATAAATAATCCGAAAGTGAGGCAGCCTAGGAATATCATAATCATTGTATTGGAGTGTTCCTCTGGTTGTGGAAATGTATCTTTAAAAATCATTCCATAAAATAACCATCCTAAAAGAAAGTCGACAATACCTCCGACAACACCGGAAACTACAAAATTTTTTGTTTTCATTGTATATAATTTTATTAGTTAGTGTTCTAAAAGTATCAAAAAAATGTGAAATTGATAATTTTTTGATTAAAAAATTATCAAATAAACTAATAAAATTATAAATTATTGAGAATAAATTAGTTAATATTTGGATTGTTTAGAAACTTTCATGTCACTAAAATTAGTATAACTATAATAGGTTTAGCTATAGATTTTGTTGTAAAGACTTATATATTTTTCTTTAATTATTTTTCTTTTCATTTTCATAGTTGGTGTTAAATGACCAGATTCAACTGACCAAACATCGGGTGTTAGTTCAAATGCCTTTACCTGTTCCCATTTCCCAAATTTTTTATTCGCATAATCTATTTCTCGCTGTATTCTATCGCGAATTATTTGCGAAGTAGCAATAGACTCATAATCTGGTTCTACTTCTTTTTCTTTTCGTTCAATCCAATCTTGTATGAACTCAAAATTTGGTTGAATAATGGCAGCTGGCATTTTTTCACCTTCACCAACAACCATCACCTGCTCTATAAATCTGGATTGTTTTAATTGATTCTCAATTAATGCAGGAGCAATATATTTGCCACCGGAGGTTTTAAACATCTCTTTTTTTCTGTCTGTTATTTTTAAGAATCCATCAGAATCTATTTCACCGATATCTCCTGTATGAAAAAAGTCTCCTGACATGACTTCAGCCGTTTTTTCAGTGTCTTTATAATAACCTTGCATAACATTAGGTCCTTTAACCAAAATTTCTCCATCTTCTGCAATTTTCACTTCTACGTTATCAATAATACGTCCTACGGTTCCGATTTTAAAACCATTATTTCTCTGGTCATTGACAGAAACCACAGGAGATGTTTCGGTTAAACCATAGCCTTCCATAATAGGCATGTCTGCAGCTGCAAATATTCTTGTTAGTCTTGGTTGTAAAGCTGCACTTCCTGAAACCATCAACTCCAAATTACCACCTAATCCTTCTTTCCATTTGCTAAAAATTAGTTTTCTGGCGAGTTTTAGTTGTTGTTCATACCACCAACCATTAACACCATATGGTTCGTATTTTAAACCAATTTCTATAGCCCAAAAGAATAGGCTTTTTTTTAAACCAGATAACTCACTACCTTTTGCTACAATTTTGTCATAAACTTTCTCATATAACCGAGGTACAGCCGTCATAACAGTTGGTTTCACTTCTTTTAAATTATGACTCATAGCTTCTATAGATTCAGCAAAATAAATTTCTACTCCACAATATTGATATAGATATAAAATCATGCGTTCAAAAACATGGCAAACGGGAAGGAAACTTAATGCTTTAGATTTTCCATGATCAAAAGGGACACGTTTTTCACTATCAATAACATTTGATACTAAATTGTTGTGAGAAAGCATAACGCCTTTCGGTGTACCTGTTGTTCCTGAAGTATAAATTAGTGTAGCTAAATCATGTGGTTTGACTTGATTTTTTCTGTCTTCTACAACATCTTGATTGGATTGGTCTTCACCTAATTTTAATACTTCTTTCCAATTAGTTTCTCTAACAATATCTTCAAAAGTATATACATTTTTTATTGAAGTATTTTGTTTTATCTGATTTAATTTTTCTAAAATGATATCATCCGAAACAAAACAATATATTGATTCAGAATGGTTTAGAATGTACTCATAATCTTCTTTGCAAATAGTAGGATAAATAGGTACATTTTGAGCACCAATTTGAAGGATACCGATATCAACAATATTCCATTCGGTTCTATTTGTGGTAGAAATTACTGCTATTTTATCATTAGGTTGAACACCTAAACGCAACAATCCACGACTTATAGCATTGGCTTGATTGATATATTCTTGCGTTGAGATGGATTGCCACTGTCCATTTCGTTTAGAGGTAAATGCTTTTTGTAAATTATATTTTTCTAATTGATAATAAGGAAAATCAAAAAGTCGTGTTATTTGTGTCATTAAGTAAATTCTCGTTTGTAGACTTGCAAATTATGAAATTAATAATGATTTTCAAATGGGGAATTAAAAAAGGAGCTTATTTAAAAAAGCTCCTTTTCTAAAAATGGATAACTTATTTCACTTAATTGGTTAATTGATCTATCATTCTATTTGATAACATGTAAATTCTTGCAATTTTAATTAAGTTATCTTCTAGATCATAAGAAACACAAAGAGGAACTTTGACAGTTTTATTAGTTGCAGATATGCCTGCGAAATCACCAATGTGTTTGCCTGTAAACATACCTTCTAGTAATGCTTTATCATCCGTAACAATGGAATTAGTTTTTTCCAGATAAGCATCAAATGCTACATGATAAATATAATTTAACATGTTACCAATTGCTTCTTTACCAATAGTAAGTTCATTGGTTTCCATATTAATAAATACTGCATCTTCAGCTAGATATTTAGTATCATGGGACTCAAAATATTTTTCGATTGGTTTTTTTATTTCTTTAGTTTTCATTAATAATTTGTGTTATTGATTAATATTTAAAATCTAAATCTTAAAAGCACCTCATGAGATCCTTTACTGTAATCTTTTACATCTGTTGTTGTAGCTTCATAAGCGTATCCAAAATGTATCCAATTGGCAAGCTTAACTAATCCTAAACCACTCACTGACTCATCTAATCTATATGAAATACCTAATCCAATTTTTCCTTTATGCTTTCCATATGGAAAATTTATTGAATCTGAATATTCAATTATTTCGTTGTATAGTTCTATTGATTTTTCAGGTTCAGAAAACCTATATTCATTGGCTTTGGCTAGCTTATTCTTAATTGGTAAAGTATCTATTTGAGAAAATCCAAAAAAACAATTTAATAATAATATCGCTAGACAAGAATGACGCATAATGAGTTGGTTACGATGCTTTTAAAGTTAAGGTTTTTTATAAATAGTTAGGCTTTAAATTTAAATAGCAATAAAAAAGCCAACCGAATTAGGTTGGCTTTTTTATTATTTTAACAATGTTATGATTTCTCAATCCATTTTCTTGCATTTATAAAGGCTTCTAGCCAAGGAGAAATCCGGTCTTTTCTACCTTCAGGATAGTTAGCCCAATTCCATTGGAAGGTAGAACGTTCAATATGCGGCATGGTGACTAAATGTCGACCAGATTTATCGCACATCATGGCAGTATTATAATCTGAACCATTAGGATTGTGTGGATATTCTGCATAACTATATTTGGCTACGATGTTATAATTATCTTCAGAAAGTGGTAAACTAAATTTTCCTTCGCCATGGGAAATCCAAACACCTAAAGTACTTCCTGACAAAGTTGATAGCATTACCGAATTGTTTTCTTGAACTGTTACTGAAGTAAAAGCACTTTCGTGTTTATGCGAATTGTTGAAGGTCATTTTGCCATGTACCTTGTGGTCTGGATTAATCTCTTCCAATTCCATAAACAATTGACAACCATTGCAAATACCTACAGAAAGCGTATCTTCTCTGTTGAAGAAATCCTGAATGGCTTTATTTGCTTTTTCATTGTATTTAATAGCTCCTGCCCAACCTTTGGCTGAACCTAAAACGTCAGAGTTCGAGAAACCACCTACAGCACCTAAAAACTGAATGTCCTCTAAAGTTTCACGACCTGATATCAAATCGGTCATATGTACATCTTTAACATCAAAACCTGCCAAGTACATGGCATTTGCCATTTCACGTTCACTGTTACTGCCTTTTTCACGAAGAACAGCTGCTTTAGGTCTTGATTTGCTTGAATCAATTAAAGGAAGTTTTCCAGTAAAATGTTTAGGAAATGTATATTTAAGCGGTTGGTTTTTGTAATTATCGTATCTGTCTTTCGCCAAACCATTGGCTGTCTGTTTCTTGTCAAGTAGGGAAGAGGTTTTATACCAAACATCTCGCAATCTAGAAACGGTTAATGTAAAAACATCAGTGTGATTTATTATACTTAAAACATCAGACTCTGTTACTTTACCAATGTTGAAGAATTCGATGTTAGCATTTGCTAAAACAGTTTCAATCGAATTATCTTTTGACTGAAATACAATACCAGCATTTTCTGAAAAAAGTAGTTTGACAGAATCTTTTTCTCCTAAAGAAGTAAGATCTAATTCCGCGCCTATATTTACATCTGCAAAACAGCTTTCAAGCAACGTAGTTATTAATCCTCCAGAAGCCACATCATGTCCGGCAACAATTTGTTCATCCACAATTAATTGTTGAATGGAATTAAAAACATTTTTCACATAATTGGCAGACTTTATATTTGGAGCGTCTGTACCAATTTTATTTACAATTTGAGCAAACGAACTTCCTCCTAATTCAAATTTGTCTTGCGACAGATTAATGTAATAAATATTTCCCTGATTTCTTTTGAAAACAGGCTCAATCACTTTATTAATATCGTTGCAATTTCCTGCTGCCGAAATAATAACGGTTCCAGGTGCAATAACCTCCTCATTAGGATACTTCTGTTTCATGGATAATGAATCTTTTCCAGTAGGAACATTAATTCCTAAATCTATAGCAAACTCTGAAACAGCTTCAACTGCTTGATATAAACGTGCATCTTCACCTTCATTTTTACAAGGCCACATCCAGTTTGCTGATAAGGAAACTGATTGTAAGCCATCTTTTAAAGGTGCCCAAATAATATTGGTTAAGGCTTCTGTAATTGAATTTCGACTACCAGCAACTGGATTAATTAATCCCGAAATAGGAGAGTGCCCAATGGAAGTTGCAATACCTTCTTTTCCATTATAATCAAGTGCCATCACTCCAACATTATTAAGCGGTAATTGTAATGTTCCAACACATTGTTGTTTAGCTACTTTTCCACCAACACAACGATCTACTTTATTGGTTAGCCAGTCTTTACAAGCTACAGCTTCAAGTTGTAAAACTTGATCTAAATAGTCTAAAATATCTTCAGAATTATAGCTTAAATCATCATAATTTCTTTTGATCGAAACGTCATTCATGACTGTTTTTGGTGAGCTGCCAAACATATCTTCCATGGCTAAATCCATGGGTTTGTCGCCTTTGGTTTTACTTTCAAAAGTAAATCTGTTATCGCCTGTAACATTACCAACTGTATACATTGGTGAACGTTCTCTATCTGCAATTTTGTTTAATATGTCAATATGATTTTCAGCAATCACTAATCCCATACGTTCTTGAGATTCATTGCCGATAATTTCTTTAGCAGATAATGTAGGATCGCCAATAGGGAGTTTGTCTAAATCTATCTTTCCACCAGTTTCTTCAACCAATTCAGATAAGCAATTTAAATGCCCACCTGCACCATGATCGTGAATTGAGACAATAAAATTCTCCTTACTTTCAACCATACCACGAATTGCATTTGCAGCGCGTTTTTGCATTTCTGGGTTAGAACGTTGTACAGCATTTAGTTCGATGCCTGAAGCAAATTCGCCTGTATCAGCACTTGAAACAGCAGCGCCACCCATTCCGATTCTGTAGTTTTCACCACCAAGAATTACAATTTTATCACCTTCTTTAGGCGTGTTTTTAAGTGCTTGATCTGCCTTTCCATAGCCAATACCTCCGGCTTGCATTATGACTTTGTCGTAACCTAATTTACGGGCATGTTCTTCGTGTTCAAAAGTTAAGACCGAACCACAAATAAGAGGTTGTCCAAATTTGTTTCCAAAATCTGAAGCTCCATTTGAAGCCTTTATTAATATATCAATTGGAGTTTGATATAACCAATCACGTTCTTTTATGCATTTTTCCCAAGGTCTGTTGTCTTCTAAACGCGAATAGGAAGTCATGTAAACCGCTGTTCCCGCCAGTGGTAATGAACCTTTACCACCAGCAAGTCTATCGCGAATTTCACCACCAGAACCTGTTGCAGCACCATTAAAAGGTTCAACGGTTGTTGGAAAATTATGAGTCTCTGCTTTAAGAGAAATAACCGATTCAAAATTTTCAGTAGTATAATAATCAGGAACATCGGCACGTTTTGGTGCAAACTGCTCTACAATTGGGCCTTTTATGAAAGCAACATTGTCTTTATAAGCTGAAACAATATCGTTTGGATTGGTTTCTGATGTTTTTCTAATGAGTTTAAAAAGTGAGGTTGGTTTTTCTTCACCATCAATCACAAACGTGCCATTAAATATTTTGTGTCGACAATGCTCTGAATTTACTTGTGAGAAACCAAAGACTTCGGAATCGGTAAGTGGTCTTCCTATTTTTTTTGAAACACCTTCTAAATATGCAACTTCTTCATCACTTAACGATAATCCTTCTTGTTGATTATAAGCCGATATATCTTCAATATTTAGAATCGCTTCGGGTTCAATATGGATTGTAAATGACTCTTGATTTAATCCGTTGAACTTTTCAGAAATCATAGAATCAAAATCTTTAAAATCTTCTGAAACAACTTTAAATTCTTCAATTCTCACTATATCTGAAATCCCCATATTTTGAGTAATCTCAACTGCATTTGTACTCCAAGGTGTTATCATAGCAGCTCTTGGTCCAACAAAAAAGGCGTCAAGTGACGCCGAATTTATTTTTGGTTGATTTCCGAATAACCAAGTAAGTTTAGAGATTGTTTCAGGTGATAATTCTTTTGTTGTTTGAACAGCAAAAACCTTACTGTTTGTGTTTCCAAAGAAATGAATCATTATGCTTTAATTTGTATATTGTATTGAAAGTGCAAATTTAATTTATTTCCTAGTAAACTTCATTTAAAATAACATCAAAATACGTGAGTTATTCACCATGTTTTGAACATAAAAAAAGCGACACAAATTCGCCGCTTTAATTTATTGTTTTATGAGTTTCTTGGTGACTTGCCCATTTTCTGAAATAAGCCTGACCAAGTAAATACCTTTATTGAAACTTGAAACATCAACACTATTTTGATCTGATGATACTTTTTCTATGAGGACTTTTTTTCCTAATACATCATATATAATTAAGTCCAAATCTTGTGTTGTAGAAAAATGTAAATTGTTTTTTACTGGATTTGGATACATACTAACAGAAATTGAGTTATAATTGTTTTCCGTTGAAAGTGAGGCGCTCCAGATTTGCTGAACATACTCTGGATGGTCTATAAAAGGATTACGGTTATTTTGCCTTGCAAAAATGGCGTTGTTTCTATCTTGCTCTCTTATTGAAACTGGGTCATCTAAATGCCATTGGTACAAAATATTTAGAAAGGTTTGATTAAAAACTTTATCGCTTGAACCATCAAACATATCATAAGTGTTAAAGCCTGTAATATCGTCTTCATATCTAGTTACAAAATAGAAAAACATTCTAGCAATATCGCCTTTAAACTCATCAATTGGTTCAAAAACTGTATTGGTGTAACCAGCTGAATATCCTGAATTCAAATTGTTTCCTCTTTTAGAACCATTTGTTGATGTCCAATCTGGTGAATCAACAACTCCAAATGGAAAATTACCTCGTTGAGCATTTACAAATTTATCTGAAGGAATTACAAAATGAGCATCATTTCTCATTGGGTCATCAGAATCAAAAACTGATTGAGGTATCACGTGCTCTCTATTATAATATTCGCCTTCTGATGTACCTCCAGAACCAGAATCCCTATCGTCAGGGTTTTCAATTTCATAGGTATATTCGTAATTGTCTGCTAAATTATTGCCGTCACTGTCAACTCTTTCTGAATACATATCTAAAACAGTACCATTATCTTCAAAATAGTTATCTCTGTCTGATGTTTCATAAGTAATATACAGTCCGCCATAGCCATTATCAACAGATAAATATTCTGTTGAAAGACCATCGTTATTTGCATCAATAATTTCTTTTAATGCGGTTTTTAAAGGGTATCCATTTCTTCCGTTCGCCCAATCATAGTAACCAGTTGGTTGGGCAAAACTTAAAAAAGAGGTCAATAAAAATAGAAAGTAAATATGTTTCATTAATTTTTCTTTTGTAGTAAGGCCATATAAAATCCATCAAAACCAGATTTATGAGCCAATATTTTTTTATCTGTTACAAAGGTAAAATCTTTTCCTGATTCTGAACTTAAAAACTTTTCAACTTGTTCTTGATTTTCAGATGCTAAAATTGAACATGTAGCATAAACTAATTGTCCATCTGCTTTTACCATTTGAGAATATTGTCTTAAAATTTCTTGTTGTGTTATTTTTATATTTTCAATAAACTCTGGTTGAAGTTTCCATTTAGCATCGGGATTTCTCCTTAAAACACCAAGACCAGAACATGGAGCATCTATTAAGACACGATCTACTTTATCATATAATTTTTTAATGACTTTAGTAGAGTCTATTAAACGAGTTTCTATATTATGTGCTCCATTTCGTTTGGCACGGCGCTTCAATTCGTTAAGTTTATTGCCATAGATATCTAATGCAATTATTTGACCTTTGTTTTCCATTAAAGAGGCCAAATGCAATGTTTTACCGCCAGCTCCTGCACATGCATCAACAACACGCATTCCGGGTTTTACGTTTAAAAATTCTGCAACCAGTTGAGAAGATGCATCTTGTACTTCAAACAAACCATTTTTAAAGGCTTCGGTTTGAAAGACATTTGCACGTTCTTTTAATTTTAAAGCATTTGGGTAATCTTTTAAAAACTCGGTTTCAATATCAAGGTCAAATAATTCTGCTTGTAGTTTTTCTTTGGATGTTTTTAAGGAGTTTACTCTTAAAATAACATCAGCTTGTTGGTTTAATGCTTCAATTTCTTTGGTCCAAATTGCATTTCCCAGTTCATCCTCTCCTAAATCATCTAGCCAATCTGGAATGGATTCTCTGAACTTTCTTATTTTTGAAAGTTCATCAAAACGTCCTTTAATTTTTCTTGTAGGGGTGTTTTCAAAATACTTCCAATCAGGTAATTTAATACCTTTTAGAGTTCCCCAAACTGCAAACATGCGCCACAGATTATCTCTATCAAAAGGCTCTTTAACTTCAGCAATTTCAGCATATAACCGTTTCCAACGTACAATATCGTATGTGGTTTCGGCTACAAATGCCCTATCACGACTTCCCCAACGTTTGTCTCGTTTTAAAAGTTGCTGAATCACCTTATCTGCATAGTCTCCTTCATTAAATATTTTTGTTAAGCCATCTATAGTAGCAAAACATAAATTTCTGTGTAATCGCATTTTGAAAATTTAAGTTCGCAAAGATAGGTTTAAAATGTTGATTTGTAAATTGTTTGTCTGGATTATTGATTCTCCAGTATTAAAATGAATGAGTTGCAGAGATACAAGAATCTATAAAAATAAAAAAGACATTTTTAAACGTCTTTTTAAAATATATAAACAAAGGAAAAATTAATGCCCTGTCTTTTTTCTCTTTTTGTATTCTTCAAACATTTTATGTTTGAATTCATTCTCTGCTTCTTTGAGTAACAACACTTTTTTAGCAGGAATGACTTTTGTTATATCAGAAATAAATTCATTATAAAGATCATGACGTTTATTAGAAAGTATGGTTATTTCCTTTAAAATTGATTTAGCATCTGCTTCACTTAAAGTTGCATAATCTATTGCTTTTCTTTTTTCGTGAATCGCATTTTTCATCGCTCTATTACTGTCTTGAAAAGCATTATATATTGGCCAAAAGCTTTGGGCCTCATCTCCCGAAAAGCTCAATTTTTCTGTAATCATAGCTACTTTAAGAGCTTTGATACGTTCTTCTTTATCCTGGGAAAATCCTAAAGAGGAAGCTAAAATGAGTGAGATAAGAATGATGTTTTTTTTCATTTTATTAAAAATTTATTCAGAAAGAAAATCTTCTACATCTTCAGTATTGAGTAAAAAATCTTCTAACAATATATCGCTTACAGACTCTGCTATGGCTGTACTGGATAATTCATCTGTGTTAGTAATAAGATTTGCAATATCTGAAGATTCTAAATCTTCATTTAATACAAAGTTTTCTAAAGTTTCATTATCTAATGAATCAAAAGTTATTTGCTTTTTAAAAATGGAAAGATTAAATAACAATAAAATTGAAGCAGCAATACTTAAGCTCGTAATTATCGTTTTTTTGTTGAATAGTTGAATAACTTTGTTGTCTTTTTGATGAACTTTATTTAAGATAGTATCTTCAATAGTTTCAAAATAACCTTGAGGCACTTTAAAACCACTTCCAGAACATTTAATCTTATCTTGGTTTAAAACAGAAGCTTCAAACGTTTCAAAATAATCTTGTGGAGTTTTAAACCCTGAATATTTGATATTTTTAAGATTGTACTTCTTCATTATTAAGTAAGACTTATTTTTTGATCAAAGGTTTAAATATTGATTAAATAGTCCTCAATTTTTTTTACAGCAATATGGTAGGAAGCCTTTAATGCTCCTTCACTTGTTTTTAATATTTCGGACATTTCTTTATATTTTAAATCTTCAAAATATTTCATATTAAAAACTAGTTGTTGTTTATGAGGTAAAGTGGCAATAGCCTGCTGTAATTTTAATTGTGCCTCATCACCTTCAAAGTAAACATCTGTTGTTAATTTATTTATGGCTAGTTGTTGAACTTCTTCGTTAGTTATCTGTAATCTATTTGCTTTTTTATTAATAAATGTAATAGATTCATTAGTTGCAATTCTGTACATCCAAGAGTACAATTTGCTTTCTCCTTTAAAGTTATGAATATTTTTAAAAACTTTTATAAATGTGTTTTGCAAAACATCGTCAGCATCTGGGTGAGACTTGACAATATTCCTGATGTGCCAGTACAAGCGTTCTTTGTATTGTGTAACTAACTCTCTAAAAGCTTGATCTTTATGTTCAGAAGAATTAAGTTGTTCTATAAGCTCTAGCTCATCCGTCACGTTAAGTAGTTTAAATTAAGACTTATTCTTAAAAAGAAGGTTTAAAAGCAAAAAGATATTCATTTTTCTGTTAAAACACAAAAAGTTGAAAATCAGAATATTAATAATAATATAATCGATTAAGTGTATAAAAATATCGATAAAATGCATTTTTTTCTTGTTTTATAGATTTTTTTGTTTTATGTTTACATCACTAAACCTACCAATATGTTGTTAGAGCCCCAAATCTAGCAATGAATTCAAAAGGATAGAACTTGGTCACTCTATCCTTTTTTTTATTGGACTAATCGAAACTTTGCATTTCTACTAGTTTTTTATAAACTGTATTTTTTTGGAGTAGCTCTATGTGAGTACCTTGTTCTACAATTTCACCTTTTTGCATAACGATTATATTGTCAGCATTTTGAATAGTAGATAACCTATGAGCAATAACAATGGAAGTTCTATTTTTCATCATGTTTTCGAGAGCCACTTGTACAAGACGCTCACTTTCTGTATCAAGGGCAGAAGTTGCTTCATCAAGAATCATTATCGGTGGGTTTTTAAGTACTGCACGCGCAATGCTTAATCTTTGCTTTTGTCCGCCAGATAATTTGTTTCCAGAATCACCTATGTTTGTATCAATGCCATTTGGTAGATCCTTAACAAATTCCCATGCGTTTGCAATTTTTAATGCATCGATAATTTCTACATCAGTTGCTTTAGGTTTTCCTAAAAGAATATTGTTCTTTACAGAATCATTAAATAAGATTGAATCTTGAGTCACTAAACCCATTAATGAGCGTAAGGAACTTTTACTTAAATCTCTAATATCTATTCCGTCTATAGTAATAGCACCTTCAGTAACATCATAAAAACGAGTAACCAGATTTGCAATAGTAGATTTTCCGCTGCCAGATTGACCTACAAGCGCAACGGTTTTACCTTTTGGGACTTGAATAGAAAAGTTCTTTAGAACCAATTCATCTTCATATTTAAAGAAAACATTATCAATAGTAATATTTGAGGTAAAATCTTCTTTTGTGATAGCATTTGGTTTATCTTCCAAAGGAGATGTAGTATTTAAAATCTCTAAAACACGCTCTGCGGCAGCATTTCCTTTTTTAACACTATAACTGGCTTTACTTATAGCCTTTGCAGGTGTTAAAATATTATAAGCTAACCCCATATAAACAATAAATAAACCAGCATCTAAAGTCTTTTCTTTGAGTACCATTTGACCTCCATACCATAGTAAAATTGAAATTACAGTAATGCCTAAAAATTCACTGGTTGGAGAGGCTAAATTTTGTCTATTTAAAAGCGTATTAGAAAAATTAAAAAATTGAGTTGTAGATTCCCTGAACTTGTTTCCAAAGATTTTTTCTGCATTAAAACCTTTGATAACCTTTAATCCTCCAAGTGTTTCTTCGATAATGGATAAAAACTTTCCTTGTTCTTTTTGAACTCTATCTGATTTTCTTTTTAATGATTTACCAATTAAAGAAATAAGAAATCCAGAAATTGGTATGAAAATAAAAACGAAAAAAGTCAGTTTTGCACTAATCAAAAACATCATAATGATAGTAAAAATTATCATTAATGGTTCTCTTACAATAAGTTCAAGTATTGACAAAAAAGAATGTTGTATTTCTTGAACGTCACTAGAAATTCTTGCTATAGTATCACCTTTGCGCTTTTCAGAAAAATAAGATAAAGGTAGACTTACAATTTTATCATATAAAGTATTTCTAACATCTTTTAAAACACCGTTTCTTAGAAATGTAATAAAATACATGGCCAAATAATTGAATACGTTTTTAAGTAAAAACATGCTTACAACCAGAATCACCATAAATATAAGTACATCGTCATTACCGTCATTGGCCTTTTGCGTTACGAAAAAATTAAGATAATCTTCAGCGTAGTTTTTCAAACCAGAAAAACCTTCCCATTCTGGTTTAACCTCAAGTCTTTTGGTTTTATCGAAAAGTACGTTAAGCATTGGGAATAGTGATACCATTGCCAATGTACCAAACAAGGCGTAAAGAATATTTGATAGAATATTTAATAAAGCATAACCTCTATAGGGCTTTGCAAAGCCAAGTATTTGCCTGAAATAATTCATTAATTAAGGCTCATGTCTTTTACAATGGCATCAATTTTATGATCGAGAAGCTTCTCTGTTTTATCAAATTCATCTATAGAGTTTAATGGCATGTTGACACTTATATAAAACTTGATTTTTGGTTCTGTACCGCTAGGCCTTAAAGCTATTTTGCTCCCATCTTCTGTATAGTAAATAAGGACATTAGATTTTGGAATATCAATTACTTCTTCAGAATTATCTATAATGTTTTTGGCAATAGATAGTTGGTAATCTTCAATTCTAATTACTTTGGACTCATTTACTTTTTTAAGAGGATTATTGCGAGCATCAATCATCATTTGTTTTATTTCATTGGCACCTTCTATACCTTTTTTGGTTAATGAAATTAAACGTTCTTTATAAAAACCGTGATCTACATATAATTGGATAAGGTCTTTATAAAATGAACTACCACTAGACTTGGCAAGAGTAGCAATTTCACAGGCTAATAATGTAGAAGTGACGGCATCTTTATCTCTTACAAAATCGCCAACCATATAGCCAAAACTTTCTTCACCACCACCAATAAAATCGAGTTCTGTGAAATCTCTAATCATTTTGGCAATCCACTTAAATCCTGTTAGACCTTCTTTATATTCAACACCATATGCTTTTCCTAAAACCGCCATCATTGGTGTAGAAACAATGGTTGAAGCAATAAATTCTTTACCTTTTATCCTTCCATCTTTTTTCCATTGTTTCAGGAGGAATTCGGTCATCATTAACATGGTTTGATTTCCATTAAGTAAAACCATATTATTTTGAAAATCTCTTACTGCCACTCCAAGCCTATCACTATCTGGATCTGTACCAATGACAATATCTGCATTAACCTTTTCTGCCAATTCTAGGGCCATCTTAAGTGCTGCTGGTTCTTCTGGGTTTGGTGACTCTACAGTAGGAAAATCTCCATTAGGCACACGTTGTTCTTCAACAATATGCAAGTTGTCATATCCAGCATGGGTCAATGTTTCTGGAATTATTGTTATGGAAGTTCCGTGAAGTGATGTAAAAACAATAGTCAGATTATCTTTTTCTTCTTTTGACGTGTAATTAGCATTGATAATAGATGCGTTAATAAAAACATCGTCAACGTCTTTACCAATATATTGGATTAAATCATCATTGGCTTCAAACTTAATTTTAGAATAATCAGTGGCTTCAATCTCTTTTATGGTATTATTGTCATGCGGAGGAACCAATTGTCCGCCATCTTGCCAATAGACCTTATACCCATTATATTCAGGTGGATTGTGAGAAGCTGTTAAAACAATACCACAATGGCAGTTTAAATGTTTTAATGCAAAAGACAATTCTGGAGTTGGACGAAGTTCTTTAAACAGAAACACTTTAATTCTATTAGCTGAAAAAACATCAGCAACAACTTTAGCTAATGAGTTACTATTATGTCTGCAATCATAAGCAATAGCAACTTTTATGTTTTCACCAGGAAAGGATTTGTGCAGGTAATTACTTAAGCCTTGTGTGTTTTTCCCCAGTGTATATTTATTAATCCGATTTGTACCAATTCCCATCATACCACGCATTCCACCAGTACCAAATTCTAAATTTTTATAGAAACTTTCTTTGAGTTCTTTTGGGTTTGTAGCAATTAGATTTTTAATATGATCTTGTGTTTGCTTATCGAATGCTGGAGTTAACCAAGTGTTAACTTTATCTAATAATTCTGGTTCAATATAAATCATAAGCTAATATTATTTAACAAAAATAAGCAATTCGTTAAATGTTAAAGTTTAAAAAAGCGTTAATTTGACTAGAAAGGCTATAAATTCAATTCGTCTTTGATGAGATAACGATTTTTATCTTCTTTTGTTCTTAAGATTATCTCACCTAGAAAACCTGCTACGAAAAACTGTGTACCAATAATCATTGTAACCAAAGCAATATAAAATTGTGGTCTTTGAGTAATTAACCTGCCAGCTGGATTCAAGAATAATTTATCAATACCTAGATATAATGCAAAAGCAAAGCCTACAGCAAACATAATGACACCGAGTGCTCCAAATAAATGCATTGGTCGTTTACCAAAACGAGATAAAAACCAAATTGTAATTAAATCCAGAAATCCATGTATAAATCTATCCATACCAAATTTTGTTTCGCCATATTTTCTGGCTTGGTGTTGTACTACTTTTTCTCCAATATTTGTAAAGCCAGCATTTTTTGCTAGTAATGGAATATAGCGATGCATTTCTCCATTAACATCAATATTTTTTACCACATCTTTATGATATGATTTTAATCCACAATTGAAGTCATGTAGTTTTACTCCAGAAGTTTTTCTTGCTGCCCAATTAAATAATTTGGAAGGCATATTTTTAGAAAGTTTTGAATCGTAACGTTTCTTTTTCCAACCTGAAACCAAATCATAACCATCCTTGACAATCATATTGTAAAGTTCTGGAATTTCGTTAGGATTGTCTTGCAAATCTGCATCCATAGTGATAATGACATCACCATTTGCTTTTTCAAAACCTGCATGTAGAGCTTGAGATTTTCCAAAATTCTTTAAAAACTGAATACCTTTTACATTGCTATCTTTTTGGGATAGTTGTTGTATTGTCTTCCAGGAATCATCAGTACTTCCATCATCAATAAAAATGATTTCATAAGAAAAACGATTGGATTGCATAACATTTGCAATCCAATCGTATAACTCATTAAGAGATTCTTTTTCGTTAAGTAGTGGTATGACTACTGATATATTCATAAGGTATTATGCTTCTTTTTTCATTACCAATCCAGCAATTAATGAGTAAATCAATCCAAACAATGCACTTAAGGCTATCCAAACAGCACTTCCTATAATAGGATTTGTAAATATCTCCCGTATTGATGCTGATTTTTCAACCATTTCTTCGGTTATTTTGCCACTCTCCAATTGCCTTTCAATTTCAGCATTTGCAACTTGTTGTATAAATTCTGGATCTACTATATAATTGAAAATTATTGAATAAACAGAAAAAACTAAAGCACTAACAATAGCAATAGAGAGACCAACTTTTAAAGCTTCACTTAAACTTAAAAGGTTTGAATTATGAGCTTTGTATTTATTAATAGCATAAAATATGACTACGGGGAATAAAATATAAAATAAATACATAGGCCATTGCTTACCTTGTATTTGCATTCCTGTAACATACATCATTACTGCAATTATAATTAAAAACATTCCTAAATAGACACCATAATTTCTTGAAAATTTTCCAGGAGATAAATCTTGAGTTTCCATATTATTTTTTGATTTGATAGTTTATAGTTAGTAAGTGTAAATTTAACCAAAAAAGTTACATTTTGTTTAAACTTGAAAAAATAATAAAAACTATTGTTCTTTTGTAAAAAATGCTTAAATTTGCACCTTTAAAAATCAAAAGAATTTTAAAGCGTCAAGCGATGAAAAAAGGTATACATCCAGAAAATTATAGATTAGTAGCATTTAAAGATATGTCTAATGACGATGTGTTTTTAACGAAATCTACGGCTAATACAAGTGAAACAATAGAGGTTGATGGTGTTGAATATCCACTTGTAAAAATGGAAATCTCTAGAACATCTCATCCTTATTATACAGGTAAATCTAAATTGGTAGATACTGCTGGGCGTATTGATAAATTTAAAAACAAATACGCTAAATTTAAAAAATGAGATATTTTTAAAATATAATTTGATTAAGCCTTTCAACTATTGAAAGGCTTTTTTATTTTTACAGAAAAGCATTTATATGAATTATATTCTTTTTGATGGACCTTCTCGCGAAAACTTACTGCCTTTCACTTTTACTCGACCAGTTGCAGATATAAGAATAGGGATTCTCACTATTCGTGAAAAATGGGAAAAACATTTGGGTTTTACTACAACTACTATTACTGAAGATTATTTGTCTGATAAATATCCAATGGTAGAAATGGAAGAGAATGTGATGATTAACTCATCATATTTACCAAATGCCGAATTGGTTGAAATGATAAAATCTTTAGAAGAAAATCAAGCCATTTTTAAGGATGAAGATGTTATAGCTTTTTATGCTAAAGAAGCTCAAGAAGATATTGATTTTAATACATTTTCTGCCATTGAGTTAGATGATGATATTATAAAAATAGACCATTCTTGGGATATTTTTTCTAAAAATGGAGAAGCTATGCTTGAAGATTTTGATCTTCTAACAAATAATAGAAAGTCAAAAAATATTCCTTCCAGTAATCAATTAATTAATTCTGAAAACATATTTATTGAAGAAGGTGCAAAGCTTGAATTTGTAACCCTAAATGCTAGCTCTGGTCCAATTTATATTGGAAAGAATACCGAAATTATGGAAGGGAGTTTAATTCGTGGTCCATTTGCTTTATGTGAAGGTGGTGTTGTAAAGATGGGAGCAAAAATTTATGGACCTACTACAGTTGGTCCATATTGTAGGGTTGGTGGAGAGATAAATAATTCGATACTTTTTGCCAATTCTAATAAAGGGCATGAAGGTTATCTTGGTAATTCGGTTATTGGAGAATGGTGTAACCTTGGTGCAGACACTAACAATTCTAATCTTAAGAACAATTATGCTGAAGTTAGATTATGGAATTACCAAACCGAAGGATTTTCAAAAACTGGTTTGCAATTTTGTGGTTTGATGATGGGAGACCACAGTAAATGTGGTATTAATACCATGTTTAACACAGGAACTGTTGTAGGTGTAAGCGCTAATATTTTTGGAAGTGGTTTTCCTCGTAACTTTGTTCCTAGTTTTTCATGGGGCGGCCATAGTGGTTTTACCACTTATGATACAAAAAAGGCTTTTGAAGTGGCCAAAGTTGTTATGGCAAGACGACATGTGGAATTTACTGAAAGTGAAGCTAAAATATTAGAGCATGTTTTTCAAGAAACCAGACAATTTAGAAGAAGTTAAGTTTTATCATGAATAAAATATTTTTCTACCCCATTTTATTTATTTCCTTAAATATCTTTTGTCAGGAAGAGCCCTTTACTGTTGTTAATTTAAAAATGAATAACGAATTACCTCATTTTGGATTAACATTAACACCAAAAAATACTGTTTTATTCACATCATATTTGGTCAACAAAAAAGGAAAGGTCAAAATGAATGGAGTAGATCCAATCTTGACGCTTTATGAAGGTCAAATAAGTTCGGATGGTAATATTATAAATATTGAGCAGTTACCAATTGATAATTCACAGGACCTAAACCATATTACTAGTGGCTCACTTTCGCCAGATGGTAAAAGATTGTATGTTGCAACCAATTATATCAATATTAAAAATAAACCAAAAGGTACTTACAAGGAGACCAATTTTTTTATTCAAGCAGGTGAATATCAAGAAGGAATTGGATGGACAAATTTTAAAACTTTACCGTTTTGTCAGCCGAAATATTCTTATTCGCATCCAAACATAAGTCCTGATGGAAAGTGGCTTTATTTTATATCTAATATTAGAGGTGGTAATGACAATACACGAGGACCTTCAGATGTGTTTAGAGTTGAAATACAGGATGATGGAAGTTTTGGAAAGCCAGAAAATTTGGGGTCTAATGTAAACTCTTATAGTCGTGAGATGTTTCCTTTTATAAGTGCCGATAACATTTTATATTTTTCTTCTAATAAACCTAATGGTGTTGGAGGCTTTGATATTTATAAAGCAAAAATGAAAGATGATGGTACTTTTGAAAAAGCTGAAATTTTACCCGAACCCATTAATAGTAAAGAGAGCGATGTTAGTTTTGTTATAGATGCCAAAGGAAATGGCTTTTTGGCTTCAAAAAGAAATGGTGGTCAAGGTGATGATGATTTGTATTATTTCACAAAAAATTAATTCTTTTTTACGAATCTTAAATCCAGATAATTGATTGGATTTATTCCCAATCCTGATACATTTTTTCCAGTAAATCTTACAACTTCATCATAATATAATGGCACTATTGGAGCTTTGTCTATCACAATAGAATCCATTGCAGTATATAATAATTTTCGTTCTTCGATATTAGTTATAGTAAACGCTTTGTTGTATAAACTATCAAATGTGGCATTTTTAAAATGAAAATAATTAGAGCCGTTTGGAGCAAAGTTCTTACTATAAAAAATAGACAAGTAGTTTTCGGCATCCAAATAATCTGCAATCCATGAGCTTCTGAACATATCTATCTTTCCGTTAGACCTTCCACTTCTTAAAGAGGCTTCAGGCATGACATCAACATTAATGGTCAAGCCTGTTTTTTCCAGTTCACGCTGAATAAATTCACAAAAACTTAAATAATTACTTGTAGTTGTTAAAGTAATTTGCGGATTTGATATACCACTTTCCTTCTTGAACTGCTCAACCAATTGTCTTGACTTTTCTGGCTGATAAGTGAATCCTATTGATTTATCATAACCAGCAAGACCAATTGGGATAAAACCACCATGAGCAGGATTTCCTATACCATTTCGCAAATAGATCATCATTTTTGCTCTATCAAAGCCATAGTTTATTGCTTTTCGAATAAGTTCTGATTGAATCTCTGGAGTTTCAGAATCTAAATAAAAACCTAAATATTCAGTATTTAAATAAGGACCTCTGATCATATCAATAGTTTCGGTGTAAGAGTCTCGAAGCTGTCCTTGTGCAGTTAAAAGCTCATCTTTATATGAAGCATCCAAACTATTTAAAAAGTCTAAATTGCCTTGTGCAAATTGTAAAAATTCACTTTGTTTGTCAGGTAAAAATGTAATGGCAACTGCTTCTAAATACGGTAAAGAGTTTCCTGCTTCATCCTTTTCAAAATAAAATTCATTCTTTCTAAAAACTAGTTTAATATTTTCTTCCCAACGTTTAAATTTAAATGGACCTGTGCCAATTGGATGCGATCGGAATTCGCTGCCATAATAATCTACAACTTCTTTTGGCACTACAGAACAGTACTTCATTGATAATAATCCTATAAATGCAGGAAAAGGTTGCTTCAATGTGATTTCAAAAAGTGTGTCGTTTATAGCTCTAAAATCATCAACTTTATTTAAAACCCAACTTCCTGGTGCAGCAATTTTACTATCTCTCAAACGGTTTAAGCTATAATTAAAATCTTCAGCAGTAACAATTCGCGTGGAGTCTTTTCCCAATAATTGATGCTTATGAAAATAAACATCGTTTCTTAATGAAAATGTATAAGTCATTCCATCTTCAGAAATGTTCCAACTTTTAGCAATACAAGGTTTAATGTTTAGATCACTATCTAATTGTACTAAACCATTGAACAGTTGATTAGTTACCCAGGTATCTTGTAAGGTCCTTGCAAATGCTGGATCAAGTGTATTTATGTTAGCATGTTCATTATACCTAAAGACTAAACGATTGTTATCTAAATCTGAAGTTTTATCGCATGAAACAATTACAAAAAATAGAGAAATAAATATTAATACTTGATTTAATAAATTGTCTATTATTAGGTGTTTTATCATTCTATTTATTAGTTGTAAATTTGCAACTTGGTAAAAGTACAAGAATGAACGATAGAAAAAAAGTCGCCTTCTACACATTAGGTTGTAAGCTTAATTTTTCCGAAACGTCAACAATAGCTAGATCTTTTAAAGATGAAGGATTTGAACGTGTTGGTTTTTCTGAAAAGGCAGACATCTATGTTATAAATACGTGTTCTGTTACCGAAAATGCCGACAAACGTTTCGAGACCATTGTTAAACAGGCGCAAAAAGTAAATTCAAATGCCTTTATAGCAGCAGTTGGCTGTTATGCACAATTAAAACCACAGGAACTTGCTGATGTAAATGGCGTGGATTTAGTATTGGGTGCTACCGAGAAATTCAAACTCACAGACTACATTAACGATTTATCAAAGAACGATTTTGGTGAAATACATTCTTGCGAAATTGATGAGGCAGATTTTTACGTAGGTAGTTATTCTATTGGAGATAGAACAAGAGCGTTCTTAAAAGTACAAGATGGTTGCGATTATAAATGCACATATTGTACAATTCCATTAGCTAGAGGAATTTCTCGAAGCGATACTATGCAAAATGTTTTAAAAAATGCAAAAGAAATCGCATCAAAAAATATTAAAGAAATTGTTCTTACTGGAGTGAATATTGGTGATTACGGTAAAGGTGAGTTCGGTAATAAAAAGCACGATCACACATTTTTAGATTTGGTGAAAGAGCTTGATGAAGTTGAAGGCATTGAACGTTTAAGGATTTCTTCTATTGAACCCAATTTATTGAAAGATGAAACTATAGATTTGGTCTCTAAATCAAGAACATTTGTACCTCATTTTCATATTCCGCTACAATCAGGAAATAATAAAATTCTAAAAAAGATGAAACGCAGATATATGCGTGAATTATATTCCGATAGAGTTCGAAAAATTAAGGAATTAATGCCAGACGCTTGCATCGGAGTAGACCTTATTGTAGGTTTTCCTGGAGAAACAAAAGACTATTTTCTTGACACATACAATTTTGTTAATGAGCTCGACATTTCTTATTTACATGTGTTTACCTATTCAGAGCGCGATAATACCTTAGCAACAAAAATGAGTGGAGTAGTACCTGCCAATGTAAGAAGTAAAAGGAGTAAAATGTTGAGAGGTCTTTCTGTAAAGAAACGAAGAGTATTTTATGAAAGCCAGATAGGAACTATAAGAACTGTTTTATTCGAAAACGAAAATAAAGAAGGTTACATTCATGGCTTTACTGAAAATTATGTGAAAGTAAAAACACCTTGGAACCCAGAATTAGTGAATACACTTCATGAAATTGAGCTCACAAAAATTGATGATGATGGCTTGGTGAGATTTGAATTTGTTAAAAATCAAGTGCTGGTTTAGTTAAATGAAACTCCCTTTAGACAGGTTTTATCGAGTTTTAACGATTATTTTTGATTTAAAAGCCTTCCAACTGTAGGTTTGGATGAGAATACTAAAAGTATTACCAAATCTATAACTATGAAAATCTACCTACAATTATTCACAGTTTTTATTTTAATAACTTCAGTTACCTCTTGCACCAAAGATGAGATAAATAAAGATTTCAATATACTTGGTGTTTGGGAAGTAAGTAATTCTACAGATGATACTGTGCACAAACAAACATTGGTTTTCGGCGAAAACAGTACTGGTTTAAACATTTATGCAAGTGAATTTCTTTCTGGAGAAAAAACCTCAAGTGCAATTGCTTTCAATTGGGAAATTAATGGTAATGCAATAACGCTTTTTGAAGGCGACACTGTTCAAAATATTCAGATCATTAATTCAGATGATGAAGTTTATCTTTACCATGAAGATTTATATTTAATTAAAATATCAAATGATTACTCAAGTTACTATTAAATTGTAAAACACTATACAAAAAAAGCCCTAGACCAAAGTTTCGGGCTTTTTTTGTTGAAGTCTATTATTAATGTCTATTATTAATAAAACTTAAATTCTTAACCCAACAGGCAACATGCTCTTATACTGTCTGTTTCGTCTAATGAATTTTGCAATTTCTGGGCTTGTAGGTACAACGCTTAAATTTCGTTCTTCAATATTTTCAAAAACAGCTTTAAGAAAGTCATCAGTAAAATTTTCATCACTAATACATTCAGGAACAATTAGCTTGGTTAGAAAGATTTTTCGGTCCTGTAACGAGTATTCAATTTTTGCTAAATGGTCATCAACTTTAATTTCGTATTGACGTAAAAAGTCATTGTCTATTAGTTCAGCTGCATCAATCATAATAAGTATATTTTTAATTCTATAGGAAATCTAAATAGTGAGCACTATTTTTATAGCTTTGTCATGCAAATTTACAAAAAAAAATTGTTAAATAAGAGAATATTTAGGTTAAAACCTTATGAATCAAGAATTAATTCATGTTTACTTTATGCCAGGTTTGGCAGCAAGTCCTTCAATCTTTGAATACATAAAATTACCTGAACATCAATTTAAGATGTATTATCTTGAATGGATCATTCCATTTTCAGGTGAATCTATTAATAGTTATGCTAAAAGAATGACAAAAAACATAAAGCACGGCAACGTAGTATTAGTTGGTGTTTCTTTTGGAGGTATCTTGGTTCAAGAAATGAGTAAGCATATTAAACTTTTTAAGTTAATAATAGTATCGAGTGTAAAAACAAAACATGAATTACCAAAGCGAATGAAATTATCTAGAAAAACAAAAGCTTATAAACTTATTCCAACAAGTCTAATAAATAGTTTTGAAAATTTAGCAAAGTATTCATTTGGAGATTCGGTAAAGAAAAGGCTTGATTTATATAAAAAGTATTTATCTGTTCGTGATAAATTATATTTAGATTGGTCTATAGAGCAGTTAGTTTGTTGGGATCAAGAAAACCCAATCCCAGGAATAGTGCATATTCATGGCAGTAAAGACCATGTTTTCCCATTTCACCATATTAAAGATTGTATTACAGTAGAAGGAGGAACACATATTATGATTATAAATAAATACAAGTGGTTTAATAAAAATTTACCTCAAATTATTTTAACACAGTAAAATAAAATTATCAGGAAATATTTTTAACTTTAACCAAAACTTATTAGAAATGAAGATAGTACAAAAAGCATTGGCGTTTGTAGGATTATTAAGTTTAGGAATGTTATTTATTTATGCCCTTCAAGACGCCCCAACCGATGAAAATTTTGAAAAAAAATTAATAAACGATTATAACGTTTATGCCCTTCAAGTTCCAGAATATTTAGATTTTGCTGGTGAACCCATACCACTAAAAGATCCAGATATTTTAGAACGAATGGATAGAGAATTATTAGTTAATACATATTGGCAATCTAATGGTTTACTTATGTTTAAAAGAGCCAAAAAGTATTTTCCAATCATGGAACCTATTTTAGAAAAATATGGTATTCCTGACGATTTTAAGTATTTGGCCGTCATCGAAAGTGGGTTAACCAATGCAACTTCTCCAGCTGGAGCAAGAGGTGTTTGGCAAATTATGAGATCTACTGGTAGAGAAAATGGATTAGAAATAAACGATAATGTAGATGAACGCTATCATTTAGAAAAAGCGACTGAAGTAGCTTGTAAATATATTTTAGAAGCTAAAGATCAGTTAGGTACATGGACTCTTGCAGCCGCAGCATATAATGCTGGAAACACTGGTGTTTCAAGACGACTGAAAGAGCAGAATGTGTCCAATTACTATGATTTACTTTTAGGAGAAGAAACAGGAAGATATGTATTTAGAATAGTTGCTTTAAAAGAAATTATAACTCACCCAAGTAAATACGGATTTAATTTTAGAGAAAAGGATTTATATAATCAAATACCAACTTTTAAAGTTCAAGTTGATACTGCGGTTACTGATTTTACTAAATTTTCTGAAACGTTTGGAATAAATTATAAGATATTAAAAATTCACAATCCTTGGTTAAGAGAAGGTCATCTTAACAATAAATCTAGAAAACTTTACTTAATTGATATTCCAGAAGAAGGATATTATAATTTGGTGAATTAAATAAAATTATAATAAATCTGCTATTTAGCGTCTTCTTTGTTGCCTGTGACCACCATAGTGTTGGTTTGGCATTTGAGCGCGCTTCATATTCTCTTTCATCATTTTTATCTGCTCTGTTAACATACCTTGCTTATCTAGCTGTTGTGCTTCCGTCAAAAGTTTTTTAGCTTCTTGCTTTCTTCTTTTAGAGAATGCAATTCCAGATAAATTTAGTTTTGCCATAGCCAGATCATGTTTCATAGATAATCCTAGCGAAATAGCTTTCCTAAAATATTTTTCTGCTTCATTCATATTAGTTTGAGACACCATAATACCATGTAAGTAATTATAATACCCTTGTTGTTTTCTAACTAATGCAGATTTTGGGTTTTTAATTTTAGATAACCATTTTGTCGCTCCTTCAAAATCTTGTTTACGTAATCTTAAAAAAGCAAGTAAAATAAATTCGTTTTTGAAATATAGGAAAACAAATATTGATGATAATAGTATAAACATGATACCATTCCCTATGAAACCTTCACTAAATTGATAGATAGCATATCCGAAAATTAAAATGGCTATGATTAATTTTATTATTTTGTTGTACATTTTAGTAGATAATTTTAAGATTGCAAAGGTAATAAAAACAATTATAAATATTTTTTATTATAGTCTTGTCAGAGTAAAAACTCTTTGTATATTTGCACCCAGTTTTGAGATAACTCTGAACTATTAAAAAGATTATTCAGTTTTAAAAATATAAGACAATGCCAAAAAGAACGTTTCAACCTTCAAAAAGGAAAAGAAAAAATAAGCATGGCTTTAGAGAAAGAATGGCTAGCGCTAATGGAAGAAAAGTGCTTGCAAGAAGAAGAGCAAAAGGAAGAAAGAAATTGTCTGTATCTTCTGAATTGAGACATAAAAAATAATGATTAACAATTGTTAATATTTTAAAGGCGTTACTTAGGTGTAACGCCTTTTTTTATATCTGCGAATGACTATTTTTGAAAAATATTAAAAAAATAAAATGCCAAAAAATCCTCAACTAAAATCTATACTAATTATTGGTTCTGGTCCAATTATTATTGGCCAGGCATGTGAATTTGATTATTCTGGAACGCAATCATTAAGATCTTTAAGAGAAGATGGAATAGAAACAATTCTTATCAATTCTAATCCTGCAACGATCATGACTGATCCTTCAATGGCAGATCATGTGTACTTGCTTCCTTTAACAACCAAATCCATTATTCAAATTTTAAAAGAACATCCACAAATTGACGCCGTGTTACCAACAATGGGTGGACAAACAGCTTTGAATTTATGTATTGAAGCTGAAGAGAAAGGAATTTGGACAGATTTTGGTGTTAAGCTTATAGGTGTTGATATAGATGCAATTAATATTACTGAAGACCGTGAGCAATTTAGAGAGCTCATGCTCAAGATTGGAATCCCAATGGCACCTCAAGCAACAGCAACCTCTTATTTAAAAGGAAAGGAAATTGCGCAAGAGTATGGATTTCCATTAGTTATTCGCGCTTCATATACATTAGGAGGAGCAGGAGCTTCTATTGTCTACAAGCAAGAAGATTTTGATGAATTGCTAACTCGAGGTTTGGAAGTTTCCCCTATTCATGAGGTTATGATAGACAAGGCATTAATTGGTTGGAAAGAGTATGAATTAGAACTGCTTCGTGATAAGAATGATAATGTTGTTATTATCTGTACTATAGAAAATATGGATCCCATGGGAATCCATACAGGAGATTCTATAACCATAGCTCCAGCAATGACATTATCTGATAAAACGTTCCAGCGTATGCGTGATATGGCAATTCATATGATGCGTAGCATAGGTGATTTTGAAGGTGGTTGTAATGTTCAGTTTGCTGTAAGTCCTGACGACAAAGAAGATATTATAGCTATTGAAATTAATCCACGAGTGTCACGATCATCAGCTTTAGCAAGTAAAGCTACAGGATACCCAATTGCAAAAGTGGCTACAAAACTGGCTATTGGTTATACTTTAGATGAGTTAAATAATCAAATCACTGGATCTACTTCTGCATTATTCGAACCAACTATTGACTATGTTGTTGTAAAAATACCACGTTGGAATTTTGATAAGTTTGAAGGATCTGATAGAACTTTAGGCCTGCAAATGAAAGCTGTCGGTGAGGTGATGGCTATAGGTCGTTCGTTCCAAGAAGCTTTACATAAAGGCACTCAATCACTTGAAATAAAGCGTAATGGTATTGGTGCAGATGGAAAAGGGTTGAAAGACTACAATACAATAATTGATAAATTGACTAATCCATCTTGGGATAGAGTTTTCGTGATTTATGATGCTATACAAATGGGTATTCCTTTGAGTAGGATTCACGAAATCACTAAAATTGACATGTGGTTCTTAAAACAGTACGAAGAGCTTCATATTCTTGAAAAAGAAATATCCAAATTCAACATCGATACTATTGAAAGAGACCTCTTATTAGAAGCAAAACAAAAAGGATATGGAGATAGACAAATAGCGCACATGTTAGGATGTCTTGAAAGTCAAGTGTATAAAAAAAGAGAAGAATTGCGAGTTAATCGTGTGTATAAATTAGTTGACACTTGTGCAGCAGAGTTTAAAGCGCAAACACCATATTATTATTCAACTTTTGAAGATGATGTTGAAACTAAAGATGGTAAGCTTTACGCTGATAATGAAAGCGTTGTTTCAGATAAAAAGAAAATCATTGTTTTGGGCTCTGGACCAAACAGAATAGGTCAAGGTATAGAGTTTGATTATTGCTGTGTTCATGGTGTATTAGCAGCTTCAGAATGTGGTTATGAAACCATTATGATAAACTGTAATCCAGAAACGGTTTCTACAGATTTTGATATAGCCGATAAGCTTTATTTTGAACCTGTTTTTTGGGAGCATATTTACGATATAATCAAGCACGAAAAGCCAGAAGGTGTCATTGTTCAATTGGGTGGTCAAACCGCCTTAAAGCTTTCTGAAAAGTTAGATAGATACGGTATTAAGATAATAGGCACTAGTTTTAAATCTTTGGATTTAGCTGAAGATCGTGGTAGCTTTTCGACCTTATTGAAAGAAAATAATATTCCATATCCAGAATTTGATACGGCTGAAACCGCTGATGAAGCTTTAGCTGTAGCAGACAGGTTGAACTTCCCAATATTGGTAAGACCATCTTATGTATTAGGAGGTCAAGGCATGAAAATTGTGATTAACAAGCAAGAATTGGAAGAACATGTAGTTGATTTACTTCGTAAAATACCAAATAACAAATTGTTACTTGACCATTATCTTGATGGCGCTATAGAAGCTGAGGCAGATGCTATTTGTGATGGAGAAAACGTATATATCATAGGAATCATGGAACACATAGAGCCATGTGGAATTCATTCAGGTGATAGTAACGCTACGTTGCCACCATTTAATCTTGGGAATCTGGTAATGCAGCAAATTAAAGATCATACACATAAAATTGCACTTGCCCTTAACACAGTTGGTTTAATCAATATTCAATTTGCCATAAAAGACGATATGGTTTATATCATTGAAGCAAATCCAAGAGCCTCACGCACAGTACCTTTTATAGCAAAAGCCTACGGTGAGCCTTATGTTAATTACGCCACTAAAGTAATGCTAGGAGATAAGAAAGTAACCGATTTTGAATTTAAACCATATTTAAAAGGTTATGCCATTAAGCAACCTGTATTCTCATTCAATAAATTCCCTAATGTGAATAAAAAGCTTGGACCTGAAATGAAGAGTACTGGAGAAAGTATATTATTTATTGATAGTTTAAAAGACGATGAGTTTTACAACTTGTATTCCAGGCGCAAGATGTATTTGAGTAAGTAATTACTTTTCAACTTACTTTGAATATGTAATTGGTTTCCCAAAAGTTTTTTTCAACTTTTATAATATTTAAATCCAGATTATTTGAATTTGCAATAGTCTGGATTTTTTCAATATTACAGTCTTCAGATAATATCATAAAACAATTAGATTTATTAGTTATCCGAAATTGAAGTTGGTTGAAAAGTTTTTGAAAATATTCAAAATTTGGGCCACAGAACCAGGCACTTTCTTCAACCGATTTTGGAGTTCTTGGATAATAGGGAGGATTGATAATTATATAATCGAACATTTTATTTTTCAGATTTTCAAATAAATCTGAATACAAAATTTCAATTTCAAGCTGATTTGCTTTTGCCGAACTTTTAAGGTAAGCCAAAGCAGTTTTGTTAATATCGGTGGCAGTAACGTTAGCTCTTTTTTTTGATGCGAAAAGAGAAATTATGCCACTGCCACAACCCAATTCCAATAATGTTTTTCCATCTAAATCTAAAGTGTCCAAATATTTTAAAAGTATTTTTGTGCTGAAAGTATATTGTGGAGAAAATACTCTAGGCGCTATGGTTATGCTAATATTTTCGTATTTAAATGAACGAGGTTTAGAATAGTACTTTTTAAACCACCATTGAAAAAAAGGGTTAGATATTTTTTTGAAGAATTTCCGCATTATTCGAGGTAGAACCCTTCAATTTCTGGTTGACGATATTTCCATAATTTTTGCAACACTTTTATTTCATATGGAAATTTGTAAAACCCCGATCTATACCGATAGCTTGACAATAACCGAAGCAATTTTTTCTTATAGCCAAAAATTCTAAAATCCGATACCGTTGGATAATAACCGTTCAGAACCGTTTCAAAATTTTTGATTTTATCAATCATTGCTGAAGTTAACCATGGTGTTAAGGGATTTTTTCTTAAATCAAAATTTTCCCAAACTGGAGATAACCAATCTTCCAACTGTTGCGGAAAGCTAAAACCAGACTCTATTATTTGTTTGTACAAATCTGAACCTTCAGTCGGAACAGGACTATATAAGTAGATTATAATTTCGGTATCTGGGTTTAAGGTTTTTATCTCTTTGATGAAATTAATGTCCCAATCAATTTGGTGCATTACTTTTTCTTTAGATTCACCTGGAAGACCTAATACAAAGGACATTTCAGGTATGATGCCAACTTTTCTCATTCTTACTGCAAAATCCTTTATCATTTGTCCGGTTTGCTTTCCACCTTTATCCATTTGTTTTAGAATCTCATCATTGCCTGTTTCGGCACCAAGAAATATCATTTTGCAGCCTGCTTTTCTCATCAATAATAAATCTTCATCATTGTATTGATTAATAGTATCTATGCGGCCTTCGCCCCACCAATCTATATTATCATTTAGTATGAGTTTTGAAAATTCAACCACGCGCTTTCTGGAAGTGAAAAAATTATTGTCATGAAACTCGATAGCATCAATCTTGTATTTCTCTTTAAAAAAAGAGACATCTTCATAAATTTTCGTGGCAGATTTTCCTTTCCATCGTGCATTGTAAATAGGTACAACTGCACAAAAGGAACAAGTAAAAGGGCAACCAAAACTGGAGTGATAAGAAAATGTCCTTTTACCCAAAAACGTTTTACCTAAATAATTTTCCAATTTATAGAAACTATCCAAGTTGTTGTAGGGTAATGGAGGAAGCTCATCCTGATTCAAAAGAGTTTCTTTAGCGTTTACAGCTATTTTGTTGTTTTCGTCTTTGTAAATCAGGTTTTTGATTTTAGGAATATTATCATGGTTTTTATGGATCAACGCTTCTAAAAGTTGAGGGAAAGCATTGTCTCCAGGACCATTTATTACATAATTTACGAAAGGAGAATTAATACAAACTTTATATTGATTGGATGCAAAATAGCCACCCCAAATAACTATGCTGTTAGGGTAATTTTCTTTTATTTTTTTTGAAAAAGGAATGGCTTGCTTAAGTTGTGGACCAGGCATAACTGTAGAACAGAAATATTTAAAATCTCCAGAATTGAAATAAGATTCGATTCTTTTCCAAGGGTCATTTTCAAGATTTCCATCTACAAAAACAAAATCATATTTACCGTAGATAGAAGCACCAACTTGTAAAATAGAATTAGGGATTCTATGTTTTGAATTGGCACTTTTAGGATTAAATATGAGAATTTTTTCTTGAGACATAGTATTGTTAGACTAATTTAGCAAAAATATTACCGTGTAATCTATTTGTTGGTAGGCTATTTATAATTGAACCAATAGAATTTTTATTTTCCCATTTGGAAAGTTCAAAATAGTTGTTTTCGTTTAATATGAAATTATACTCATAATTACCTAGTGTTGATAGCTTTTTAATACATTTTAGAGTTTCATTTAAAAAACCATCGGTAAATTCAAATTCTAATAATGGAATTGCGTAAGTCAAATTTTTTAATATTTCGAATTCAAACCCTTCAGTATCTATTTTGCAAAAATCTGGGATACCAAAAAGTTCAATTTGTTTATCTATAGTTTCAGTTTCGATATATTCTGTATCATTCCAGAAAATATTTTCAGATGTAAAATGTTCAATGAACTTACTTGATAATGTAGCTATTTCTATATGATTTGCAACATGTAAAATGCTTTTCTTGTTAGTGCTTCCTAATGCTTTTTTGACCAATGTGAATTGTGGGTTTTTAATTTGACTCAAAGTAGCATGACATTGTGATTGAGGTTCGAATGCAACAACTCTTGCACCTAAAGAAAGAAAGATTTTACTTTTAAACCCAACATTGGCGCCAATGTCAAAGCAGAGTGAGTTTTTTTTGATTAGTTTCTTATAAAATCTTTTTTTTCTGTAGTATTTTAGAGGTAAACGTATATTCAAGAATCTATTTTATTAAGTGAATAATATTTATAACTCAACACAGCAATAAATTGGCAAATTGCATTAGCTAATAATACACCTTCTAAATTCATGCCTAGAGACAAAAATAGTATGGATAAAAGCAAATTAATTATTAAGCATAATGTTGATATTTTTACTATTGTAAATTCTTTGTTTTGCTTGAGTAAAACATACAAATCAATTGTATATAAATAACATAAGAAACTTATAAAAAACCCAAAAACATACCCTTTTAAACTTAATTCGATTTCATAAATTTTAAGCACAAAATAAATTGCGATTGTCGTAATTATAGAACCAATTAGTCCAAACCACTTCAGTAAGTTTTTTATTTTAATTATTGCAATAGCAGACATTCTAAAAATATTCTTTATGTAGGGTAGTGCAATAATTCCTGCTATAGATTGTGAAAACACAAATAGTCCAGAGATTATTTGATAATTACCTAAAGTAGCTTTATCTCTATAAAAATTCAACACATAAAGATCTACCTTTGATTGTAAAAAACCTGTGATAGCCAAGAGAGTAAAAGGTAACCCAAGTTTCAATAAATTAAAATCAACTTTTAACGTCTTCAAGAAAAAAAACTTTGGATATAATAGTATATAACCCATAGCTATCAATAACATACTTAAACTATAATATACTACTGTTTTTTGCAGCGTTAATGAGTTTGCTTGAAGGATTAAAAAGAAGAGTAGTGCAAAACCGAGCAGCTCTACAATAATCATTTTTAGAAAATCTCTTTGATAAAAAACTATAGGCAGTACTGAATTCTTAATAAATACACTTATAAGCCATACTATTAAATAGATGTATAAAGATGGATTATACAGGAGAATTAGAGTTAAAATGAAACCAACGACTATAGGTAATCTAACCGTAAAATAGTGTTGCCAATTTTGAATTATTAAGCTAGGATTACTACTAAAAAGTCTTAATAAATACATCTTGTTACCCCAATTACATATAATACCAGCTATATAAAAGAAAAGTAGGTGCTCAACAAATTGACCCCAAAGCTCATGTCCTTTACTTTTTATAATTATATATGAAAAAAGTAATGAAAGAAGAGGTGTAATGACACTTTTAGTAGCGTTTAATAGTATAGGGGAACTACGGATTAAGTTTTTGTTTAATGTCACTACCTTAAGTTTATTGAACGAATATAATATTTTATATTTATCATAACTTTAAAGTGTTGATGAATAAAAACAAGATTTCTTTTGTAACAGAACTTAAGTGGTATATTCCATTGGTAGTTTTCATTACATACTTTATAGTTACTTCTTATAATTTTCAATTACATGATTTTGCTAACTATTATTTTGCTTCTAAAGCAGGATTAGAATTTGAAGATAGCTCATTTATATATTCCATTTATTCTTTTAATTCTTATTTATGGTCATTGGGTTATCCAGAAGTATTGGTAGATTTTTATATAAACTCACCCTTTACAATTGCAGTATTTTCTCCTTTTTTATGGTTTGAGAACGCTTTTGTCGCTAAACTCATTTTTAACATATTAAGCTCTGTTTTTTTCCTAGCTTCATTATATTTATTACTTAAATCTAAATTTAATAAAAAGCAATCGTCCATATTCTTTATTTTATTACCCGTATTGTTTTTTGTGCCTTTGCGTAACCAAATACTCTTTGGACAAAGTTATTTTTTAGTTTTTTCTTGTATTGTATTTGCCTTATTGCTCATTGAAAAGCAAAAAGAAATAAAAGCTGGTTTTATTCTCGTTTTAGCGTCCTTACTAAAAATATTCCCTGTTATATATGGTCTTCATTTACTACTTAACAAAAAGTATAAAGCCCTTGCAATATCAACTTTAGTTGTTTTAAGCTTAATTTTAATAGCTATTTGGCAATCGGGTTTGGAGATATGGAAAACTTATTTGGTTGAAGTTTTACCAACAACTTTTAAGAATCATAGTGGTATTGGGTATCAGTTTAATGCGCAATCTGTGTCTGTTTTTTTGAAGACTTTGTTTGTTAAAGATGTTTATTACAATCCTGAAGCTATTGTAGATTCGTTTGCTACTTATACTGTATTAACTTGGCTTTATAAATCATTTATTATAGCATTGTTTATTCAAGGAATTAGGGAAAACAGTAATAATGTTTTTAAAGTTTTTGTAATAACTACAGTAAGCTTATTCTTGCTTCAAGACAGGACAGCAACCTATGCCCAACTTTTATGGATAATTCCACTTAGTTATCTTTTTACTTCAAAAATTTCAATTAAAATTAAATATCTCATGGTATTAGAAATATTAATTATTTGTAATATCCCTTTAAGATGGCTAGAAGAGCTACCAATAATTTTAAAGTTTGGTAGAATGTGGCTCATGTTAATTGTTGGAATAATATTCTTATTCCATTTTGTAAAAAAAATAAAGCCTAAATTTATATTATATACATGTTGTTTTACCATTCCTATTAGTATATTTTCGATTGTTAAGTATGTACCTTCAAAAGCAGAATATGTTCTACCTAATACAGATTATTTTTTAGTTCATGAGTACTCTGCAGAAAAGGGGTATCTAACTTATAAGGCTTTAGGCAGAAATGGAGAAGTGGAGGAGAACACTGAAATTAAGATAAATTCTATTAGTGAAAATGAGTTGAAAGTAATTGACAATCAAGTTTATTTTAGAGGCCAGCAAATCACTTTTGATAATTCTTTAAAGACTAGACCCAAATTAATAAACAATTCCGAAATTTATTTTTTGAGTGACTACAATACAAGAAGAGGACAATTCACATTAAAAAAAATAGTTATTGATTGAATTCCTAAAATACCATATAAAAGACAGGATAGTTTTGACAATTAAGCATTTAAAGTTGCTTTTGTTTCCTAAACACCCCATTATTTTAGTTTTCACTATGGGTAAAGTAGGCTCGTTAAGTGTTTACTCATCACTAAAGAAAAAAATGTGGCAACATGCAATATTCCATATCCACACATTAGATAATAATGAGGTTGAAAGAGTAAACAGACAATTACAAGACAAAGGATTGTTTCCTGATAGTAGAAATCCAGTGCCATTAATACACAAATACTTTTCTAGAAGACAAGTTAAAATTATTACATTAGTGAGGAATCCCATTGAAAGAAATGTTTCAGCTTTTTTTGATGCTTTTCAATTTTTAGTTGGTGTGAAAAAAAAGGATTTTATTGGTAGCATAGCAGATTTAGAGAATAATTACCATCAAACTTTTTTACACGAGTATCCAATATTTTGGTTTCAAAATCAATTTTATAAATGTACAGGCATCAATATTTTTTCTTATCCGTTTAATCCAGAAAAAGGATATTTAACAATCGCAAAAGATACTGTTTCAGTACTATTAGTTAGAAGTGACTTACCTGATTTTAGAAAAGAAAATCTTATTTCAGAATTTTGCAGCATTCAAGATTTTGAGTTAACAAATACAAACTTGAATACAAGTAGCTTATATCAAAAGTTCAAGAACAACATAAAATTTTCTAAAAAATATCTTGAAGATATTTATAATTCTGATTTAGCTGTTCATTTTTTTTCAGTACAAGAAAGAAATGATAATATAGAAAAATGGATTAAGAAGGATGCTTGAAAATTTTAAAACTACCCAAACCTAATTTTTGTAAGAAGTACTTTATGGATACTCCCAAAACCCCAAATCCATAAATAACACTTCTTGTAAAATTGATGGATGAAGAATTCTCATCATATTTGGTAGGACAAGATATTTCTCCTATTCGAGCATTATTAAAACAGAATTGTGCAATAATTTCGTTATCAAAAATAAAATCATCAGAATCAGTATTAAAAGCAATGGAATTCAAAAACTGAGCATTGTAACAGCGATAACCCGTATGATATTCTGAAAGCTCTTGATGCATTAAAACATTTTGAACAAAAGTTAGTATTCTATTTGAAACAAACTTATAAACTGGCATACCACCTTTTAAAGCACCTTTCCCTAAAATTCGAGAACCAAGCACCAAATCATAGGTGTTGTTAGCAACTAATTCACACATTGCTGGTATGAGTTTAGGACTATATTGATAATCTGGATGTAGCATTACAATAATATCTCCTTGTAAATCAATAGCTTTAGAATAACAACTTTTTTGATTTGCACCATAGCCTAAATTCTTATCGTGTTTTAGAATGTGTTTTATGCCTAATTGTTTTGCAACTTCAAGGGTTTTATCGTTGCTACAATCGTCGGTAAGAATAACTTCATCAACGATATCCGTTGGAATTTCACGATAAGTTTTCATTAACGTTTTTTCAGCATTATAAGCTGGTAAAACAACTATTATTTTTTTGTTGTTTAGCATCTATTCCAGGTAATTAACTTCATTTTCGGAAGGTTCTCTAACACTGCTCGATACAGTAAGCCCTTGAAAAGGTGCTAAAGATTCAACATCATTTCTGTGGTATAGATTTCCAAGAAAAGGAAATTCATCATAAACATGTGTTTCTAATTCTGAAAGCAAGCTTTCTATTTCAGCTAAAGGTAAATTCCACTCATAACTTAATCGCTGTGCTGATGGTTCCATAAATGAAATGTAAAGCAATTCAGTAAATGTATGTTGTTGAGTTTGGGTAAAATCAACACCATTTGGAAACAAGGTAGTTTTGTTTTCATGATGTTGTACCCTATAATTTTGTAAAGTGTTTTGAAGCTCATTGTAGGTTAAGTAGTTTGGGTAATTATTTTGCGGTGTAAAAAGCGGATTGATTGTTGATTCATGACACCACATACACTTTGCAGGTTTACCAGCGTTTGTATAAATACTTTCAGCTGAAGGAATCCTAATTCCGTTTGCATCAAAAATGCCAAAACGTAATTGACCGTTAGGTAATATTTCAATGGTTTCGTATTCGTTAATTTCTTGGGTTATTGGATCAACTTCAGTTGTCATTAAAAGTTGATTGAGGGCATTTTGCTCACTAAATTCCAATATTCTATGTTCGTTTGAAACAGTAGAGTTATCTATATATCCTTTTAAGGGTAGAAAAGTATAGTTATTTAAAATTTCATCTAGGGTAATTGGTGTGCCAACAATTTTGTAATAATGTTCTGAAGCACCAATCGTTAAGGCAATAAACCTTCCTAAATCAATAGTGTTGTTGGTTTTATATTCATTGGAAGTTTTCATGATTTCCACTAGTTCTAAAAGAGACTGTTCAGCGCTTGTATTGAAACCCAATTTTATAATATCTATGGTAATGGCGGTATCTGATACTGAAATGCCCATATCGCCGCTTGGTAGTGATGCACCTATATAAGATAAAGCCCATTTTAGCCCTATTAATGATTGATCTATGGAATCATCTTCATAGGCTTTGTTCCATTTTAGAGTAATGGTTGTGTTGACATTAGCCAAATCAGAATATGAATCGTTAGAACATGAAATTAGTAATAGATAAATAAATGAAAGTAGTCTAATTTTCATAATTATTTAGATAGGTTCATTAACCCACTTGCAATAATAGATTTTAATTTTAATTTACTTTTTTTTAAAAACGAACTAGTTCTTTCTATCTCCATTTCGTTAACCACTTTTCTCACAGCATATTCATAATACTTTCTTTTATAGGTTCTTTCAAAATCAATATCTCTATCTGTAGAGGTTTCCCAATTAGGTTGAACAGTAATTTTATTTTCAATTTCATTGTAGAGACTTGTTCCTTTAATAGGATATGCCACAGTTATGGTATATTGTGTCGGATTGGCTTCTTTGAGATATTGAATAGTTTCTTTAATATCGTTTTCAGTTTCTTCAGGATAACCCAACATAATAAAAGTGCCTGATTCTATACCTAGTTTATTTGTTTTTTGAATCATTTCTTTTACTGTTTTTACATCAACTCTTCTGTCCATAGCATCAATAACTTTTTGAGAACCACTTTCTGCTCCAATCCAAATTCTAAAACATCCTATATCTTTAAGTTGCTTTAGAACTTCATCGTTGAGACGTTCAGCTCGGGTAATTATTTCAAAAGGGATTTTAAAATTAGCTTTGTTCATTTCAGAATGAAATTCGTTAATCCATTTATGACTAACTGTAAACACATCATCTACAAACCAAATGGCATCAGCATTATATGTTGCTTTTAGTTTTACCAACTCTTCAACAACTATTTTTGCTGGTCTTCTCCTGTAACTTAAACCATATACTGCCGTACTGCACCATTTACAAGTATAGGGACAACCACGTTGCGTACTAACTGTCATTGAACTTTTGCCGTGATGTTTTTGCCAAGTGTTTAAATACTTTTGTACAGGAATTGCATCTCTATTTGGCATAGGAAGCTCAGCAAGATCTTTTATTTTTTCTCTTGCTTCAGTTTTAATTAATTTTCCATTTTCCATAAAAGCAATTCCTGGAATATCATTAAAACTTTTCTTGCAAATTATAGCTTGATACAATTCTAAAGTTGTTTGCTCTCCTTCACCAATCACTAAAAAGTCAGCTCCAGTTTTTAAGTAATTCTCGCAATTGTATGTAATATCTGGGCCTCCTAAAATTATTTTCGGAAACCCATAAGTAGGTTCACGTTTAAGAATTTTAACCAATTTTATAACATTTATTTTAGTCATTAAATTGGTATAAATGGCTATTATTTTCGGTTGTTTTTCTAAAATATATTGTAATTGCTCTTCAGAAGAATTAAAAGTGCTGTCAAAAACATCATTTGGAATATTATACTTTTTTAAATAGGATGAAATATAAAGTAACCCTAATGGAGGATAAGGTTTCATGATTTTTTGCTCTTTGGCATCTTCATACAAATAATAGGCATGTGTTAGAAGAATACTCATCTTTTTTCTAATTCAATAATGAAGTGGTCGGCATATTTTGCTAAAGCAGAAAGGCCTAACAATTTTTCAATATTAACCAATACCTTAAATACAATACCTTTTGTTACAAAAGAATTTTCTAAATAAGAAGGAGGAATACTGATTCCTATTGGTTTGATAAATTTTATAGCAAACAACTTTTCTGTTAAAGATACAATATCTTTTGGGTTGTAAAACCATGTTTTAATTGGTTCTCCATGAACATTTATGAGTATTGGACTAGTTGTGTTTCTCCGCTTTGCAGTTATAAACTTTCCTTTTAGAAAAAAGTAAAAAATTTCCCAAAGACATTTTTTGGACATAATAACCGCTACTATTTTACCTTGAGGTTTTAACAAAGGAACACATTTACTAAAAAAAATATTTAATTGATCTTTTGAAAGACAATTAAGACCACCAAAGTTTGAAAACACTAAATCGAATTTTTGTACAAAATCTTCGGGGTTAATTAAGTTAATATCCAATACTTCAAACTGAAGATTATTTAAATTGGTTTTGGCGTTTGCAATTTCTATCATTTCTGGAGATACATCTGTTGCTAATACTTTATGGCCTAATTGAGCAAATTTTATAGCATCTTCTCCTGTGCCACAATTAATTTCAAGTATTGATATTTTTTTTGAATTAGAAATAATTGGATTTATATAAGAATAGACTCTATTACGCTGGGCTTTGCCTATTTTGGTAAAGGTAAAATCCTTATCATAACTTATTGAAGCACTACCAAAACCTTTAGGCATGAGAATGTTGGAATTTTTTGAGTTGTACTTTATTGATAAAAGCAAAGAGAACATAATATAAAAAAAGTAGCATAGACCTCAATTCAGGTTTAGTAGTTTTAAAGGGCATTTGTAATACCTTTTTAAAATTTGTTATAGCCTGACTTTTTCTATACTCTTTATGCACGTATCTATGGAGTTTCTTATAATATTTAGAATGGTAAGTGCCTTTAAACATCATTGCCAAATCGTCTGAATCTGTCCAATTGGCTTTCAACTTTAAATCATCTTTTACTTTTTCGTAGAATTTTGTGCCTGGTAATGGATAGGAAACGGAAATACCAAGATTATCAGGTTGTAATTCCTTTATCATGTGTATCGTCTTATCGATATCTTCTTTGGTTTCTCCCAAGTATCCAAACTGTATAAAAAAAGCAACTCTGATATTTTTTTGTTTGAGAAGACTTGTTGCTTCATAAATTTGTTTCACAGTGGTTCCTTTATCCATTGCATCTAAAATAGTTTGAGAGCCACTTTCCGCTCCAACCCAAACTTCTTCCAGACCACTTTCTGCAAGAGCGTCTATTGTATCTTCTTTCAAGAGAAGATCAACTCTACTCTGAATATAATATTTGATTTTTAAAGATCTTTTTTTTAGTTCTTGATTGAATTCTTGAACCCAATTTGGCTTTAACCCGAAAATATCATCACACATCCAAAACTTGTTGACTCCATAGTTTTCTTTTAAATAGGAAATATGGTTAGTTATATATTGTACAGAGTGAGAATTATATCTATTCCCATAAATCGGTTTTGCACACCAATTACATTTAAATGGACAACCTCTGGTTGTTACCATGTTAAGCGTAAATTCCTTGCCACCGGAATTCCAAATAGATTTGTAAGCATCTATATCTATTAAATCCCATGCAGGAAGTGGTAAAGTGTCTAATTCATTTAATACAGGTCGTTTTGGATTTACGACTATATTATTGTTTTCTTTGTAAGCAATACCTAAAATATTAGAATATGATTCATTCTTCATAAGTGAATCAGATAACTCCTTTAATGTAATTTCTCCTTCACCTTGAATAATGAAATCTGCACCAGCTTCAAGATAGTCTTTATAATGATCTGTCGCATCAGAACTGCTAACGATAACCTTACAATCATGAGTTTTAGCTATTTGTATCATTTCAAAAGCTGCCTCTCGCATCTTTGTAAGGCACATTTTGGTTAAGTAATTAAAGCAATCGTCATAAATTACAAATAGCTTTGGTGTTTGGTTTTCTAAAACAGGTTGTATGTCTTGAGGATTATCTATCAAACATGTGTCAAATAAGCTAACCGAATAATCATGTTGTCGTAAATATGATGCGGCATAAATTGTACCTAGTGGAGGATAAGGTGTTTTATTTTTCCATTGTTTAGCATCGAATTTGTAAAAATAGGAATGCGAAAATAAAATATCAAGCATGTTCGGGTTCTAAAATTATTTCATGTTTTTGTTTTACATGATTATAATTTTCATTTAAGGCTTCTATAACTTTTTTCTGAAAATTATTAGGGTGATGTTTAGAGACATTTTTAGTAGATTTCATAGCAATATTAAAATCTACATTATGCAAATGTTTAAACTTCTTATTCCAAACATTAAGTGTCATTATTCTAAATTGTGTATCTAAAAAATCACCAAATTTATTATTGAGTATAAATTCTATTAATTTCGAAATAATAGGTTTTTTTGTATCACTGACAAGACTAAAATTCTCTTCAATATTTTTATTTGGGAAATATCCTTTTACCCACTTATTGTTACTCATAAACTCCTTAAATATGGATTGCCCATAGGTTGGGATAAGAGTTACTAGCTCCATTGCAGTAAACTTGTTTTTTTCTGTAATATTTAAATTGTTACTGCCGATAAAGTAGTTTACACAGAAGTATTTTTTAGAATTGAGTAAAAATATTTTTTTATACAAAATTAGTAGGGTTCGAGCTAACCATAGTTTGTTTGGAGAAGTAATAATGAAAAAATCCACATCACCTTCACTGTCAAAACAGCCTTTAGATAACCCACCAGACAACGCAACCCCTTTTACATAAGGGAATGAAGCAATGCGTTTACTTATCCTTAAAGCTTTAGGCATTATTTTCTCTGCCATCTTATTGTTGGTAAGTCTTCTTTTTACTGAATCTAGAGATTGAGTGTTTAGATAATAATCACCAATTTGGTAAATAATCTTTCTTTTTAATAGAATTTCAAGCTCATTATCCAATATATCAATATTCTCACTGGTTGAAAATTTAAAAATTTCATCTCTAGTAACGGGATAATTAAATATTGAAAAGTATAGTATGGTCTTTAGAGCTGTCAAAATATATAATTGATTGTTTAATTATTGCTTTTCAAGATTAAATTCAAATGAAACCGCAACATCTTGTGCAATTTTGTTGCTCACTATTTTTGGTATTTCAATGTCATAATCTGAAGCCTTTGATATAAATTCTCCAGTAATAATAATTTTCCCATCAGCTTTTGTAATGGTTAATGGAATATCTTCTAAAGCTTTTGTGACACCATGAAAGGTTAGCTCTCCAGAAATATTGTAAGACGATATATCGCTATGTATATCCAGTCCTGAAATGTTTCCCTTAAAAGAAGCTTTTGGGAATTGACTCGATTCAGCATAGTTTTCATTAAAATGCTCTTCCATAAGTGCATTCTTAAAACGGAAACTTTTCACTAAAACCAAAGCAGCAAATTCACCATTATCAGTATTTATTATAGCTGTTGCAGCATTACTCTTTGCTTTGACCTCTTCAAACGCTGGTACTGAAGCTTCAAAGCCTATAATTCCTGACCTCGTGATATATTTGTTTTGGGCAAATGAAGTTAGGCTAAATAGAAGAATGAAATAGAATATGTTTTTCATAGATTTAAATTTATAAAGATTTAGAACAAAAATTCTGCCAAGAAACAATTTAATTTTCTAACAGACCATCTGTTTCCCATTGTACAATTTTATCAATGAGGTTTTGAGGCAATCTTGTGCCTCCAAAAGGCATAAATCCAGCCTCTCCTGGTTGAGCCGAAATTCTGTTTATTAAATTACTATTTTCAACAGCACTTTTTACTTTATCATAAGTCGTTAAAGAATTTGGGGCACCATTTACTGGAGGGTTATTATGGCAAAAAATACAATTGTTATCTATGATAACTTTTACATCATCAATATAGGTCACTAATTCTGGGTCTGGATCGGGAGGAACTGGTTCAAGCAAATCATTTTCACTATGATTGGTACACGATATGATTGAAAAAATGGTAATAATAGATGCACTGAAGATTAGATATTTTTTCATAATCCTAACAATTTTTGATATAAATTTAATTAAATTCATTTTAATTTCATTAATTTTAAACAATAAATTGCTTTAAAACATTTGTATATACAAGTTTTATGAAAAAGAAAGTCTTCATTTTTATAATAACGGTTATTGTTGTGATTATTGCATATAATTATGTGTATCAGGATCACAGAAATATTCAAAAAGAAAAGGCTGAATTTGTAGTTTCTGCCACAGAAATTTCTAATGAATACTCAAATAATTCCGAAGAAGCATCCAGCAAGTACTTAAATAAAACCATTGAGATATCTGGACAAATCACCAAATTGAATGAAAATGATATTGTATTGGATTCTAAAATATTTTGCCAATTTGTTTCTACTATAAACAGTAAAGTTCAAGAAGGCGATATGGTTAAAATAAAAGGTCGCTGTATTGGGTTTGATGATTTATTAGGTGAACTTAAACTTGATCAATGTTCTATTATTGAATGAAATTTTATGCTATGAAAAAATTGAAATTTATTCTTCTAATTGTTTTTTGTTGTCCTTTAGTCATTTTTTCTCAAGAGGATTTGCTTCGAGAAATTGACACAGATTCTGTTACCGATAATTATGCTTCGGCCGTATTTAAAAGTTTAAAGATTGTCAATTTTGAATCTACTAAACTTGTAGCTAAAAAAGAGTTTATGTTTGTTGTAGCACACCGATTTGGTAGTTTGGAAAATGGGCTTGATACTTTTTTTGGTCTTGACGATGCTGTGACAAGATTAAATTTTATTTATGGAATTTCCGATGGGTTTAATATAAGTATTTCGAGAAGCTCTTACCAAAAAATTTATGAGAGTGCTCTTAAGTACAGACTGGTTCAGCAAAAAGAAGGAGGTTTCCCTTTTACTATTGTAGGGTATAATTCTTTAATGATTAATACTGCATTAGAGAAAGATAATTTACCGAAATTAGAATTTGAAGATCGTATAAGTTATGCTACGCAATTGTTGATTTCACATAAAGTAAATACAAATTTTTCTTTTGAAATTGCTCCAACTTTATTCCATGACAACTATGTCATGCTAGATTCTCAAGACAATACCCAGTTTGCACTTGGTTTAGGAGGAAGACATAAGCTTGGCAAACGATGGTCCATAAATGCCGATTATGGTATTCATATGAATAGAGCTAGCGATTCTCCTTTTAAGAACCCATTGTCTATTGGTGTAGATTTAGAAACCGGAGGACACGTGTTTCAAATGCATTTTACCAATGCACAACCTATGAACGTGAATGGGTTTTTAGGACAAGCAACTGGAGATTGGGGAGAAGGCGATATTTATTTCGGATTTAATTTAACTAGGATATTTTAAAGTTCGATTTTTGCATTATGAGTTTTTAAAATTTCAAGATGATCATCAATCTTAAATTTTGAAGCTTTAAATTTATTAGATCTTTTTTTAGATTGTTTTTGTCTGACTATACTTCTTGAAAATCTACGAATACTTTGCTCTGTATTTAAAATAAGACCTGGAACAGGTACATTTTTTCCTGATTCACCTTTTGCCACCATTGTAAAGTATGACGAATTACAATGTTTTATTTCACTTGTTTGAATGTTTTCAGATTCTACTCTAACACCAACAACCATCGAAGTTCTACCAGTATAGTTAACAGAGGCCTTAAGTGTTACAAGGTCGCCAACATCAATAGGATTTAGAAAATCTACTCTATTAACTGAAGCTGTTACACAATAATGTCTGGAGTGTTTTGAAGCGCAAGCAAATGCAATTTGATCCATTAAACCTAAAATATATCCACCATGAATTTTACCACTAAAATTAGAATGTGATGGTAACATTAATTCGGTAATGGTTATTTGTGAGTCTTCTATGTTTTTATACATACAATAGCTTTAAAATACAATATCAATTATTAAGTTCAGAACGTTTCAAAATATTTTCAGGAAGTGATTTTTTAGCTTTAGCACCTAGCTTTTTAAGTTTTTCAACACTTTTAATAAGATTACCTTTACCTTCAACTAGTTTATTCATAGCAGAAGAATAATCTGTTTTTGCAGAATCTAATTTTTTACCAATTCCTGTTAAATCACTAACTAAACCCTCAAATTTATCATACAATGCTCCAGCTTGTCTGGCAATTTCAATAGCGTTTTGCTGTTGTTTTTCATTATTCCACATGGTATCTATAGTTCGAAGTGTGGCCAATAATGTTGAAGGGGTTACAATAACAATATTTTTCTCAAAGGCTTTATTATATAATGTATTGTCTTCATTAATAGCTATAGCAAAAGCAGGTTCTATAGGAATGAACATCAACACAAAGTCAGGCGATTCTATATCGTATAAATCTTCATATTTTTTATCAGATAATTGGTCTACATGCTTTTTAATTGAATTGACATGAGATTTTAAGAATTGTGGTCTATCGTCTTCGTCAGCATTTACAAAACGTTCATAATCTGTTAAAGACACCTTACTGTCAATGATCATGCGTTTGTTATCAGGTAAATGTAAGACCACATCTGGCATGACTCTAGAACCATTTTGATTTGTAAAACTTTGCTGAACAAAATATTCACGATCTTTTTCCAAACCAGATTTTTCCAAAACACGCTCAAGAACCAATTCGCCCCAATTTCCTTGCATTTTGCTATCGCCTTTCAGAGCTTTGGTAAGATTTGTAGCTTCTTTAGTCATTTGAAGGTTCAAATCTTTTAAGCCTAAAAGTTGTTCCTTTAGAGCCGAATGCATGCTGATACTTTCCTTTTGGGATTTCTCAACCTTGTCTTCAAAAGTTTTAATTTTCTCTTGTAAAGGATTTAGAATTTGCTTTATGTTTTCTTTATTTTGAAGAGTAAATTTTTCTGATTTTTCATCCAAAATCTTATTTGCCAAATTTTCAAATTCCTTTGTGAACTTTTCTTGAAGTTTTTCTACTTCACTTTTCTGTTCTTGAAGCTTTGTCTGTAGATTTTCAAATTCTGAATTGCGTCTAACTAATTCAGAGTTGAGTAAGTCTTTTTCTTTTCTTATCGATTCACGCTCAAGTTCTATCTTATTCTGGTTTTCTTTTAATTCTGCAATGTTTTGATTAAGTAAATTTTGACGCTCTTCTAAAGCACTTTGATTGCTTTTACCTTTTAACTTAGCAATAGTAAACCCAATATAAACACCAATGCCACCAGAAATAAGAATTGCAATTATAAGAGTTAGGTTATCGTTCATTTTAAATGTAGAAGTTTACCCAAAGATAAATTTTTTAGCTGGAAAAGATATAAATGTTGATAAGTTATATGCTACTTCTTTAAAGTCTTTATGTCACTGATGAGCCTGTTTATGTCGTTATCATCAGTGCCGTCATAAATACCTCTTATCTGTTTTTGTTTATCTACCAAAATAAAGTTTGGAGTATGAATAAAATCCTGAAGCTCACCATCGCCTTGGTCTACCACCGCAAAATAACTTTTTCTAGCTAATTGATAGATATGCTTTTTATCTCCAGTAGTTACATTCCATTTTGAATCAATAACTCCTTTTTCATCAGCGTATTGTCGTAATACTGGAATGCTGTCAATATTTGGAGTTACAGACATTGATAAAAACATGATATCAGAATCATTTATAAATTTATCTTGTAATAGTTTCATATTATCCGTCATCACCGGGCAGATGGTAGGACAACGCGTAAAAAAGAAATCGGTTACATAGATTTTATTTTTGTACACTTCTTGCGTGATTGTATCGCCATTTTGATTGATTAATGTGAAATTAGAAACCGTATGATTATGGTTTTTATTTTGAAGAGTTTCATCAACCAATACAGGATTAAAGTCTACAGGGTTATAAATAGGTAAGGATTTGTTATTATTTTTTTGACAACCAATACATAAAATAATGGTCAAGGCTAACAACAAAGATTTACTAAATATATTGAACATAAAAACTATTTGCGTTGACTAAAATAATCTTTAATTTCTGAAATTTCAACTCTATCGCTAATTGTATTTTCCGTTTGTTTCATCAGAGTTTGAAAATACAATGTCATTTTTTCATGGTTTCCAATTTGTTTAGCTGTAATAGCTGCTCCATAAAGGCTGTTAAATCTGTTAGGATGCTTTTTTAAGCAAAATTCATATGCTTCTAAAGCCTCTTTTGGTTTATTAAGTCGTATGTATAAATCACCAAGAAGCTCATCTGCAGGCAATACTTCACATGGTGTTACGGCATGCTTCGATGTATTATTTTCCAATGCTGAAGCTTTTAGCATACGTTTAAAGGCTTTTTCATCATTTCCTTTAGCTAATTCAATCCAAGCTTGTGCAGCATTTATTTGTATAAGAACTTGACCAGACTTATAATCATCATTTTGTTTTATTAGTTTTTGATAAAGCGATTCTAAAATTTTCAATTCACTTTCGGCAGATACGACATCACCTATACGTGAAAATCCCAATGACCTTCCAAAATGAAGAATAGCCTCTTGCCAAGGGAATACTTCCCAGTTTATTTTAATATCAGGTAATTGAAGTTGTGAAGCCTGAATCCAATTTTTATTTTCCAATGCTATGCGCGTAGGAATAGCAGCTGCACTATATGCAATTTTGAAATTAGCTGGAAAAACATCATCAAATGTTTTTAAATAGTCATATTGTTCTTTCGCTTTTGTATTATTGCCAATTTGTAAATAAGCGTAAACTAGATAGTCCATTCCATGGAGCTCTTCATCCCAATGCGATTCAGGGTTTATATTTTCTGCGTAGCATAAAGCAGATTCTGTGGAATGTATATTTGATTGGATTGATTCTTTCCAAAGTCCTAATCTTGTAAATATATGAGAAGGCATGTGCTGTGCATGGGCTGAAGCTGGTGCAATTTGTGCATAACGCCTTGCAGTACCCAAAGCCAAATGGGCTAATTCTGGATAATCGTAATTATGAATTATGTAATGTGCAATGCCTGGATGGTTTGGATATTTTACAAATAAATCTTCTAATATTTTCCCTGATTTTTTTTGTTTGGTATACATTTTATCATTTGGGTCCGCCGCTGTTCTTAAAGCTAGAGCATAAAATACGGCTGCTTCAGTATCATTTTTATATTTTTTATAGAGAGCTTCCATTTTCTTTTCATACAACTCTTTTCTGGTTTGTTGGTCAATAGTTTGCCAATCTTTATAAAAAACCCCTATGGCATCTAAATAATCTTTTTCCTTTGCCTCTAGATTAAGTTTGTCGGCAATCTTTATAAGTTTTTCTCCTTTTTCCAAATAACTTAAGTCTGATTGCATCCAGAGTGAATGAAAGATACTCATAGAAACTCCCCAATACGCCATAGCGCAATCAGGATCCATATCAATAACTTTTACAAAAGCTTTTTCGGCTTCAGCATATTCAAAAGAGTGAAGTAATGATATTCCAAGATCAAAGGTCTCTCTAGTGTTATAATCACACGGCAAAGAAAAGCTTACGTCTCCAAATTGTTCCGAATTACAAAGTATAAGTTCTCCTCTCAACAGGTTAATACTAGCTAAATCTGGATTAGGGTTTGAAGATTTATTTTTACAACCTGTTAAACAAACTGTTGTAAATAGTATAATAATAAGCTTCAATGATTTCATAATAAGCATTTTTAAAAGACATTTTTTGACATGCTTTTACTGCTTAAACAAATCCCTTAAAGTCTAGTTTTGAACAAACAAGGTATGAATTATTTGCAGATTATAAACTAAATGTGAAATGAAAATTTTAAACTGTTTTTAAATATCTGTTTGACACAAATTCAAAACTGTAATACATCACTCCTGCAAAAAAGAAATCTCCAATAATTGAATTTCTGAAAAAAGGAATAGCTAGAGTATAACATTCAATTAATCCTGCAAAGTTTTTAGGGTAATGCAATAACCAAACACCAAAATTTGTGATTAGAAAGAAACTTATACTACTAATTAATATAGATTTGATAGAGATCTTTTTTGAAGATATACCAATATATGCAACTAGTATAAAAGCAGCATAAACAAATAAAGTAATATTAGAAAAGCCTAAAAACAAATCTGATAAAAACATCGCAAAAAGCGGAATTGCAAATGCAAATTTTTTATTGGTAAGATAAACACCCGAAAACAAGGCAATTGCTGTAATTGGGGTCACATTTGGCAAATGAGGAATTAACCTAAAAAGTACAGCAATAACAATAAACAAAATAATTACTAATTGTTTTTTATTTAATAAAGAACTCATAATATTCAATTTTTTCTTACCCCAAAAGTAATATATATAGTTTTAACATTAAAAAATAAAAATAGATATTTACATTTGCAAAGAATATTGGTTTGATTCAGGTTTAATTTGAATCAATTAAAAGGGAATCTGGTGCGAAAATTAATTTCAAGGCCAGAACTGTTCCCGCAACTGTAAGCTATCAAGCTTCATGTTAAACTTCAAGTCACTGGAAATTTTATTTCTGGGAAGACCAACATGAAGACGCAAGTCAGGAGACCTGCCAAATTCAAAAGTTATAAGTCAAACTTTCGGGATAAAAGTTTACGTATGATGATCCATGCGATTCTCGAGCAATTTTTATTTAAATGAAAAATAAGGCAACAATTTTTGGAATGCTTTTTAGCATATCAATTTGTGGATTTACGCAGCAACATGCAGATTCAACCAAAGTACAAGAATTGGAAGAAGTAGTTATTACTGATTCTAAATTCAACTTAAAACGTGAAAATTCTGGTAAGGTGATTACCAAGATTACCCAAAAAGAATTACAAAACCTTCAAGGAAAAACCATTTCGGAAATAATCAACACCACTGCAGGAGTTGAAATTAATGGAACAAAAAGTAGTGCATCGCAAAACTTGAATTACTATGTACGAGGAGGTAGAAATCGTCAGTTATTAATACTTATTGATGGAGTGGCATTAACAGACCCTTCTCAAATAGCCAACGACTACGATTTAAGGTTGATTAACCCAGATCAGGTTGAAAGCATTGAAATTCAAAAAGGAGCTTCAAGTACGTTATATGGTTCTGGAGCTGCAACAGCTGTTATAAATATTAAACTAAAAGAAGCATCAAAAGATAAAATTTCTGCTAATTTTAGAAGTACTTTCGGGACAAATGCATCTCAAGATGATGATGGTTTTTCAATTAACGATTTTAGAAATAATGTTTCAGTTAATGGTTCATTGAATACGTTTAATTATTTGGCGAGTTTTGGTAATCAATATACTGATGGCCTTTCTGTAATTTCAGATGGTACTGAAAAAGATGTTTATAATGCTATTTATGGAAATTTTAAACTTGGCTTTAAAGCTTCAAATACATTTAAATTAACAACTTATGGAAATTTTGAAAAGTTTAAGGCCGATTTTGATAATGCTTTTTCTATGATAGATTCAGATGATCTTTCTATATCAAATCAGTATAGACTTGGTTTGTCTTCAGAATATAAATATAACAAAGGAAACATTACTCTAAATGCCGCCTATAATAATATTGAACGTTATGTTCAATCTAGTTTTCCAACGCAGTTTTTTGCTGAAAGCTTTATAGGTGATATTTTCAACAGAAATAATTTTAATGATAAATTTTATACAGTTCTTGGTGTTAACATTCAGCAAAGCTCAATGGAAAGTTTTACAATACCATTTGGTAGTACAGATTTAGAGCAAAGTATAAATCCAGATGTTGCAGAATTTTCAATTGTTGATCCTTATATCAATGCCGTTTATATTTCAGAATCTGGTTTTAATGTAAATGCTGGAACACGATTAAATAATCATAGTGAGTATGGTAGTCACTTGGTTTATAGTGTAAATCCATCGTACAGAAAAGAAGTTGGTTTTGGCTCTATAAAAGGATTAGCAAGTTATAGTACTGCTTATATTACACCTTCGTTGTACCAATTGTTTGAACCTACTTATGGCAATGCAGATTTGCAGCCAGAGGAAAATACTACTTTAGAAATAGGAGCTGAAATTGGTATTTCAGACAAAGGGAATTTTAGTTTGGTCTATTTTAACCGAAATGAGAAGAACTTTATTGATTTTGTAGATTTAGGAGGTTTTGTTTTTCAGTATACCAATGTAGATAAAGAATTTACAGCAAGTGGTATTGAGTTTGTAGCGAATTACAAACTTTCAGAAAAGATTGGTTTGAATGCTAATGCTACTTTTACCAAAGTTGACAAGGATTTAAATTTGAGAATTCCAGAGTTGAAGGTCAATGCACAAATAGATTATCAAGTTTGTGACGCTACTTTTTTAAGTATGTCTTACCAGTTTAATGACGATCGGAAAGATTCTGTTTTTAATAGTTCAACATTTATGAATGATGAAGTTACATTAAAAAGTTATAGCCTATTGGATTTTTATGTGAGTCATAACATCATTAAAAATAAAATGAAGGTATTTGCAAACATCACCAATATTTTTAATGAAGATTATCAAGAGCTTTATGGATTTACAACCGAAGGAAGGAATTTCAGTTTAGGGTTTAATTTGAACCTATAAAATAAAGCCGCTTTTTTAGCGGCTTTTTTTATTCATTGAATAATAATCTTTTGATCATTCCCGGAGGAACATCTTTCTCACTTAACATTCTGAATTTAGAATCGTTTTCATTTATAAATTCATATAAGAAAGAATCATTATCCTTTTGGTTAACTGCTCTTCCAGAACCAGCAATAGTTGCAATGGCTTCAGCTAAAAGAGGCTCGGTTTCATCACCTAAAACACCCAAATTATTGAAACGTTCACGTTTTTCTATATCTGGTGACAGACCATCAATAAAATCTGTATTGCCTTGAATGTTCGAATATTTAAAAGTCAAGGGTTGTAATGCATAAGTATGATTTGGGTTTACATTATCTCTTGTGAAATCTGGAGAATCATAAAGTGTAAAGGATCCTTGGTATTTTCCTCTTGTGTTTGTACCAATCTGAACCACGTTTATAAATGGGTTTAAAGAATTAATTACAAACTCACTGGCAGAAGCACTACTTCCTGTAGTTAGAACATATACTTTATTGAGGTTTAAACTATTAAGAGCCATGTCATTTTCACTACTTATAAACCTATCGTTCAAAAATTCTGGGTCATCATTTTCAATGGCTGCTTGTATTTCACTATTATATTGATCAGTATTCATTACATCTCCTGTAAATTGTCCAGTAATGAGGCTTGCCATTAAAATTGCTTTACTTGTAAAACCTCCTGGATTATATCTTAAATCAAGTATTAAGTCAGTAATTCCAGCACTTTTAAATGTTCCAAAAACGTTATTCAACTCTGTTGAACTTCCATTAAAAGCATTAAACATTAAATAACCAACATTGTTTCCGTTAACATTAATAACTCTATTAATATGAATAGGATTTTCAATATGTTCAATGCCAATTAATGAAACACTTTCGGCTGTTTGTATCATGGAGTCATCTGTGTAATCTGTTGGCGTTCCGTTATCATTATAAGTTCCTAAATTTATTGAGTAATTTGCTCCGCTTAAAAGCGAACGAGCATTGTTGATAGTTAACTGGGTACCATCAACACCATAAAAAAGATCGCCTCTCTTTAAACCTTTGTCGTCTGCATCAAGACCAGGAATTACATAGCGTACATAACCATAGAGGTCTGTAGCTTCTGACGAAAATCTAAAAAGACCATAAGCCATACCATTATTAAGGCCTTCGCCATTTAGAAACTGCTCGTTCGCAATGTAATCATCAGTTATCCAGCTAAATTCATCTATAGTTTCACGATTATATATTAAGCTTTCAAATAAGTCTTCTGGAGTAGAAAATAAGTTCAAATAATTGGCATACTCTTCGTCGCTCGAAAAACGATTATTAGCCAAATCCGGTACGTTATCTTTGTACAGATACCAGACATTCATGCCTTTCCAAACAAAATCATTGATCTCACTTGCAAAAATGCCATTATCGTCTCTATCCTCAAAACAACTCACAGATAAAGCAGATATTAAAATAAGTAATATAAAGCGTATAGAATTTTTCATAGGAATTTATTTGTGCAATTTTAGTCTCTTTAACGTTAAAATTACTTACATTATTTTGTAATAAAAATTTTTTGTAACAAAATAGTTTATCATTCGTCGTAATATCAAATAGCATTAAAAGCTACTTAACAACCAAACCAAAAAATGACGCAGACAGAATTTTTAAATATTGTCATGCCTTTTAAAGATAAGATATTTCGTTTAGCAAAACGATTGTTAGTATCTACAGAAGAAGCGGAAGATGCAACGCAAGAGGTTTTAGTAAAACTTTGGAACAATAAGTCGAAGTTTGAAACCTATAAGAATGTGGAAGCGTTTTCTATGACAATGACCAAGAACTTTTGTCTTGACAAATTGAAATCTAAACAAGCACAAAATTTAAAAATTGTGCATAGTAACTATCAGGACAATAATGTGTCTCTGCAAAAGCAAGTTGAATTGAACGATAGTTTAAGTTGGGTTGAACGAATTATTGAAGATTTACCAGAGCAGCAAAAAATGGTCATTCAATTAAGAGATATTGAGCAGTATGATTTTGATGAGATTGCAAAAATGTTGGATATGAATAATACAGCTGTAAGAGTAACGCTTTCAAGGGCAAGAAAAACAATAAGAGAAAAATTAACTAATACACATAGTTATGGTATTAAATAATATAGAAAAATTACTAGAAAAGTACGAGAACGGTGAGACATCGCTAAAAGAAGAGCAACAGTTAAGACACTATTTTTCTCAAGAAACTGTGCCACCGCATTTGGAAATGTACAAACCAATGTTTGAATATTTTTTAGTAAATCAGGAAGAACAGTTTACTAAAGACGTTCCATTAACAACTAAAAGTAACCCAATTTACAAATGGATTTCTGTAGCAGCAGTAGCAGTTCTTATGTTTGGTATTTACTTTCAAATGAGTAATACGCCAAAAACGATTGAAGATTTAAGCCCAAATGAATTAATGGCTTATAATCAAACTGTAGAAGCTTTAGGTTTAGTTTCATCACAGTTATCAAAAGGAACCGAAAACATGTTAGCTCTAAACTTAATGTCTTCGAACTTTAATAAAGGAACTGAAAATATGTCCTATTTGGAAGAATTTTCAAGCACAACAAACAAAATTTTTAACACAAATAATTAGAACAAATTTAAATTAAGAAATCATGAAAAAAGTAGTATTAATAATAGCAATTGCTTTAGCTCCAGTAGTTACCTTCGGTCAAAGTTTATTTGACAAATATGAAGATTTAGACAACGTAACTTCTGTTGTAGTAAATCAAAAAATGTTTAATATGTTAGCTCAAATAGATGTACAAACAGACGATCCTGAAGCTGATGAGTTTATGAGCATGGTAAAAAAATTGAATAATCTTAAAGTATTAACTACAGGAGATGCCAAGGTGTCTGGACAGATGAAAGCTGATGTAGAAAAATATTTAAAAACAGCAAACCTTGAAGAATTAATGCGTATTAAAGATGGGGACCAAACGGTTAAGTTTTATGTAAAAAATGGAAAAGACGAAAATCATGTCAAAGAACTTTTAATGTTTGTCAATGGTTTAAAAGAACTTACACAAGGTCAGGATATTACAATTAATGGAGAAAAGCGTGAAATAGAAACAGTACTTTTATCTTTAACTGGTGATATAGACTTAAGACAAGTATCTAAACTTACCAATAAGATGAATGTACCAGGCGGTAAGCAATTAGAAAAAGCAGGAAAACAGTAATATTTAGTTTTTACCAAATAAAAATGAAAAAAACATCAATCATAAAAACTGTTATGTTAATCATTTTGGTCACAGCATTTGTTAGCTGTGGCCAAAATGCTTCATTGCAAAGCTATTTTGTAGCAAATCAAGAGACACCTAATTTTATCTCTGTAGATCTTCCAGTTAGTTTTGTTAAATTGGATGAGAATACTCTAACAGAAACTCAAAAAGAAGCCTATGAGTCAATGGATAAACTTAATATGCTTGGATATCATTTAACAGAAAACAATCAGGAAGAATATAAAACAGAATTACAGAAAGTTCAAAACATTTTAAAAGATGAAAGATACCAAGAGCTTTTTAGAGCAGGAAACTCTAAAGATGGTAAAGTGGTTGTAAAATATATCGGAACAGATACTACTATAGATGAGCTAATACTCTTTGGTAACATGAATGATCAAGGGTTTGCAATTATTAGAATTTTAGGAGATAATATGGAACCTGCAAAAATCATGTCGCTTTCAGATCAGATTCAGAATATAAATTCCGACGAAAACAGTATTGGCGAATTCATGAATTTTTTTAAATAGATAGTTTTTAGCTATATAAAAAAGGCTTGCATTTGCAAGCCTTTTTTATTCAGAATCTTTATCACTATCCAAGAGATGTTCTCTCTTTCGGAGGACAATATTTACAATTATAGCAATGAAGGCTAAAATCAAAATAGAAGCAATCATAAAATTGTCAAGAATCCCTAAAATTCCAGCAACGCAAAACCCTAGAGATACAAAGACACACAGTAATAATGATTGTTTGTTGCTTAACATAAAATTAAATTCCAGTATAATTACTCGGCGTAATTATTTTTAATTCGCTCTTTATTTCTTCAGAAACATCTAAAGTATCAATAAAATCTGAAATAGATTGTTGGGTAATTTTTTCATTAGTACGAGTCAAACCTTTTAAAGCTTCATAAGGATTTTTATATCCTTCACGACGCAATATAGTTTGAATAGCCTCGGCTACAACTGCCCAATTATTTTCCAGGTCTTCTGTAAATTTACGTTCATTTAAAAGTAGTTTGTTGAGCCCTTTTAAGGTAGATGAAAAGCCAATAAGTGTATGACCAAAAGGTACACCAATATTACGCAAAACTGTACTGTCTGTGAGATCTCGTTGTAATCTTGAAATAGGTAGTTTAGCTGATAAATGCTCAAAAATAGCATTTGCCATTCCTAAATTTCCTTCAGAATTTTCAAAATCTATAGGATTAACTTTATGAGGCATTGCCGAGCTTCCAACTTCTCCTTTTTTAATCTTTTGCTTAAAATAATCCATAGACACATAAGACCAAACATCTTTATCAAGATCCAGTACAATAGTATTGATTCTTTTTAATGCATCAAACAAAGCAGCCATATGATCGTAATGCTCAATTTGGGTCGTGGGGAACGAATGTTGGAGACCTAATTTTTCCTGTACAAAAGTGCTTCCAAAAGCTTTCCAGTCTATGTTTGGATAAGCAACTTTGTGCGCATTAAAATTTCCTGTAGCTCCACCAAATTTGGCTGCGCTTGGTATGTCATTTAATAAGTTAAATTGTTCTTCAAGTCTAACCACAAATACTTCAATCTCTTTACCTAATCGTGTTGGCGAAGCAGGTTGACCATGAGTCCTAGCCAGCATAGGAATTGATGCCCATTCTTTTGAGAGTTCTTGAAGCTTTTCTACCAGAGAAAAATATTCAGGAACATAAACATCATTCATGGCTTCTTTGATACTCAAAGGAATAGCTGTATTGTTAATGTCTTGTGATGTTAAGCCAAAATGTATAAACTCTTTATATTCGGATAAATGTAAATCGTCAAACTTTTCTTTAATAAAATACTCAACAGCTTTAACATCATGATTGGTAACCTTTTCTATGTCTTTTATAGCATTGGCATCTTTGGTTGAAAAGTCTTTATAAATTTTTCTCAAATCCTCAAAGCTACTTTTGTTGATGCCTTTTAATTGAGGTAACGGAATTTCACAAAGCGAAATAAAATATTCAATTTCAACCAGAACCCTATATTCTATAAGAGCCTCTTCAGAAAAATACTTTGATAACTTCTCTACTTTATTTCTATATCTTCCATCAATTGGCGAAATGGCGTTTAGTAAGGACAAAGACATAAATAGTATTGTTTTTTGAAGTTGCAAAGATAATTAATTCGGTAAAGAAAAGAGACTTTAAAATTACTTATATTCGTAGTTAAATTAAATATAATGAAGAAAATTGCGCTGTTAATTACAATCCTTTCAATTCAAAACCTTGTCGCACAATTATACATTAAATCTGAACCTTTTGTGCATACGTATTCTATTGTAGCAAGAGATTCAGTTACAGGTGAAATGGGTGTTGCAGTACAATCTCACTGGTTTAGTGTTGGTAGTATTGTTACATATGGTGAAGCAGGTGTTGGAGTAGTGGCAACACAGTCTTTAGTAAATCAAAGTTATGGACCAAAAGGACTAGCTTTAATGAAGCAAGGATTATCACCGCAAGCTGCATTAGATCTTTTACTAAAAAAAGATGAAGGTGAAATGTACAGACAGGTTGCATTTTTAAACTCAAAAGGTGAAGTAGCTACACATACAGGAGATCTCTGCATTGCAGAAGCTGGTCACAGACAAGGTAAAAACTTTTCTGTTCAGGCTAATATGATGCTTAAAAACACTGTTTGGGATGCTATGGCTAATGCATTTGAAAATACCACTGGAAGTTTAAGCACTCGTATGGTAGCGGCCTTAAAAGCAGCTGAAGGTGAAAAAGGGGATATTAGAGGAAAACAATCTGCAGCAATATTAATAGTAAAAGGTGAAGCTACTGGAAATTCTTGGGAAGATATTGTTATGGATCTTCGTGTTGAAGACCATAAATATCCTTTATACGAGTTGGAGCGTCTTGTAAAAGTTCATGAAGCTTATGATTATATGAACAAAGGTGATTTAGCCATGGAACATGGTGATTCTGCAGAAGCAGAACGTATGTATTTGAAAGCACAAAACTTAATAGACTATAAAATAGAAATGAAGTATTGGTACGCCATCAACTTACTTAATAATAAAGAATACGATAGAGGCCGAACCATTTTAAGATCCATTTTCAGAACAAACAGGAATTGGAAAACGTTAACTTCAAGGTTAGTTAAAAGTAAACTTTTAAACATACCAGATGAAGAATTACAAAAGGTTATGCGCCTTTAATTTTCTTCAATACTTGCTTGGCTCTTGCTTTAAATCCAGCACTTTCATTGGCGTAATCATGTTGTAATATTTGCTTCAATTCTGGATGAACCCAATCGTATTCTTGTCCTAAAAGATAGAGAGTTGTCATAGAGTAGGCTTTTACTGCAACCTTTTGATCGCTTATCATCCAGTCAAAACAAGCTTCAATGATGCGTTCTTTGTGTACAGCTTGCAAATTTTTTTTTATGGTTTTGTTGTGTTTGGAGTCGTATTCTTTAGCTAACATTTCACAAACTTTAGCAACGGGTCTTATGGAAGAATCTAAATAAACTTGTTTTAAATTTTTGGTAAATACATCTAGATAGGGAATTAATCCATAGATATAGTCATTACACACATATTCAAAGACCCAAGCTGCACGAGAAGAAATTGGGTCATTAACCATAAACATGATTTCAATTAGCTTTGGAAACAAACTCATATCGTCTAAAACCATTTTAGCATACTTTAATCGATTTTCACGCGATGCATCTACATAGTTTAAGGTTTCATATAATTGATTTATTGTCATCAGATAATTTTAGTAAATTTAAAATTCTTAAATTATGTAAATGAAAATTATAAAAAAAATAGTCTGGTTTTTATTCGTAGTTTTTATTATTGCTCAATTTTTAGGCTCGGAAAAGTCAAGTACGTTTTAAATATAGTTTAGAGCCTAAATCACAATAACGGTTTATGAAACACGTATTAATTATTGGTTTTGTTTGGCCAGAACCTAAATCTTCGGCTGCTGGAAGTCGCATGATGCAATTAATATATGCTTTTTTATCAAATGGCTATCAGGTCACATTTGCAAGTCCTTGTCAGAAAAATGAGAATGCTGTTAATCTTTCAGAAATTGATGTAAATCAAGTTGAAATAGCACTAAACAGCCCTAGCTTTGATGTTTTTATTAAAGAGCTTAAGCCGTCAATTGTTATGTTTGACCGTTTTACAATGGAAGAACAATTTGGTTGGAGAGTAGTTGAACATTGTCCCGATGCGTTGAGAATATTGGATACAGAAGATCTACATGGTTTACGAAAAGGTAGACAGCAGGCCTTTAAGGATGGTAAGTATTTTAGTAAGGAGTATTTATTCAACGATTTTTCTAAACGCGAAATAGCCAGTATTTACAGAAGCGATATAAGTTTGATTATTTCTGAAGCCGAAATGGAAATACTTCAAACAGAATTTAAAATAGATCAACAATTATTGTATTATTTGCCATTTATGTTAGATGAGGTTTCAGATGAAACTAAAAAGAAGCTGCCAAAGTTTGATGAACGAGAACACTTTATTAGTATTGGCAATTTTTTGCATGAACCCAATTACAATTCAGTGTTGTATTTAAAAGAAGTACTTTGGCCTTTATTAAAGAAAGAATTACCTGAAGCAGAATTACATATTTATGGTGCTTACGCTTCTCAAAGAGTAGATCAGTTCCATAATGAAAAGGAAGGATTTCTCATTAAAGGCTTTGCTAGTGATGTAAACCATGTCATGCAAAATGCCAAAGTATGTTTGGCGCCTTTACGTTTTGGTGCTGGTTTAAAAGGTAAACTTATCGATGCAATGCAAAACGGGACACCGTGTGTTACAACATCGGTTGGAGCAGAAGGTATGTTTGGTAATTTAGAGCCTAATGGCTTTACAGAAGATTCAACTGATGCTTTTGTGGAGAAAGCAGTAATATTATATAATAATCAAAACGTTTGGACAACCAAACAATCAAACGGTTTTGCAACTATTAAAAATCGCTTTAATAAAAAATATCTTGAATCAGAATTCATTAAAATAGTTGAAGAGCATAAGACCAATTTAAAAGTACATCGCTCAAATAATTTTATAGGTATGATGCTACATTTTCATACTATGCAAAGCACTAAATTCATGAGTAAATGGATAGAAGAAAAGAACAAATAATTAGAATATCATGATATCACTTAAATTAATATACTACATAATTTTATTAAACTTTTTTATCCTCTCATGTAAACAACAACCTAACTTACCTGATCCTTCGCAAGCAGGATGGAAAGGACATAAGGTTTGTGAAGTGCTAGAGGATAATGATAAAGTAAAAATTTTAAAATGCACATTTCCTTCAGGAATTGGTCACGAAAAGCATAGGCATAAACCACACTTTGGCTATACATTAGCAGGTAGTAAATTTAGAATGGTAGATAAACATGGAGTGAAAGAATTGGATGTTCCAACAGGTTATTCATTTTACAAAGATAGTGTCACGGTTCATGAAGCTTTGAATATTGGTGATAGCACTGCAGTTTTTTTAATTATTGAACCAAAATAAAAACTACATTAGGTTTTATTAATTAATCCCTATATCTTTAAAGGACTAACAACCAATAATTTATTTTAATGAAAGCCAACCAAACTTGGTCCAGAAGGGACTTTAGTAAAGCTGTTATTTCTGCCCAACTTCTTTTAGCTTCAGGGGCTTTTACACTTCCTTTAGCATGTGCCAAAACCAAAAACTCTGAAACGGATTCTGTTTTAGATAACTCACAACAAGAAACCTTGAAATTTGCAATGGATGAAATCATTCCAGCAAATAATAAAATGCCTTCCGCTTCAGAAGCAGGTGGTGTTACTTATATTCTGGTAATAGTTGCAGAGTTGCCAGATTTATTGCCTTTGTTTGAAGCTGTAATTGGCCAAATAGATGACATGAGTAATGATAATTTTTCTAAAATCAGTTCAGAAATACGAATTACTATTTTAAAAACATTAGAAGCTTCTAAACCAGAATTGTTTAAGGTTTTAAAAGATTTTACTTATGAGAGTTATTACACCAATGAAACTGTGTTTAAGTTGATAGGATATGAACTACATCCAACGGGAACTATGGGTCCAAAAATGGAACCATTTGATGACTCATTGCTTGATCGTGTAAAGAATTTACCACCAATGTATATTAAAATATAGAGCCTATGAAAAATGAAGATATTGATGTTTTAGTTATTGGTGCAGGAGCAGCTGGAGCTGCTTTGTCATGGAGTTTAACAGAAAAAGGGGCGAAAGTTGTTTGCTTGGAACAAGGTGGTTGGATCGATCCATCTACTTTTCCATCATTAAAACCGGATTATGAAACACATCTTACTAGATCTGGAGATTTTAGCCTTAGTCCAAATATGAGAAACCGTCCTGAAGATTATCCAGTAACAACTGCAGGAGAGAATCCTCCATTTATTATGATGTTTAATGCTGTTGGAGGCACCACTATTCATTGGCAAGGTCTCTTTTTCCGATTTAAACCTTCAGATTTTAAAGTAAAAACACTCAATGGTGTGGCAGATGACTGGCCAATTTCTTACGAAGAGTTAGAACCTTATTACGATTTTAATGATGCTATGATTGGTGTTTCTGGTTTAGCAGGTGACCCATCAAATCCGCCACGATCACCAAGACAAACACCTCCTTTACCACTTGGTAAAATGGGAAATAGCTTGGTGAAAGGTTTCGAAAAATTAGGCTGGCATTGGTGGGTAAATGACCAAGGTATCATTTCAAAAGCATATAAGGGCAGGTCACCATGTATGTTGCATGGCAAATGCATGTTTGGTTGCCCAATGGGAGCAAAAGCTACAACAGATAGGACCTATTGGCCATTAGCTATTGAAAAAGGTGCAGAAATAAGAACGTGGTCTCGTGTAAAAGAAGTGACAGTCGATAGAGAAGGCAAAGCCAAAGGTGCCATTTATTTTGATAAAGATGGTAATACACAAGAAGTGAATGCTAAAGTTGTAGTTGTGTGTTGTAATGGTGTTGGAACGCCTCGTTTATTGCTGAATTCAAAATCAAGTTTGTTTCCTGATGGATTGGGAAATACCAATGGTTTAGTAGGAAAAAATTTCATGGTCCATCCCAATTTATTTGTTAAAGGTATATTTGAAGATGTTATGGATAGCCATATTGGACCTATGGGAAGCCCTTTATTTAGTCATGAGTTTTATGAAACCGATGCGACTCGAGATTTTGTAAGAGGTTATATGTTATACGGAGAACGTACTTTTGGACCATTATCCCAATCAGGTAATATTCCTTGGGGAGAAAAACATCATGAAGCATTTAGTGAAATTTTTCCACATCAAGTTGGTCTTACCGTATTGGCTGATGACTTACCCGAATTAACCAACACAGTGACTTTAGATGATAAAGAAGTAGATTCAAATGGTATAGCGGCTGCAAAAGTGACCTATTCACTTTCGGAAAACTCAAAAAAGATGTTGGATCATGCGGCTAAAAAAGCAAAAGAAGCATTGGAAGCTGCTGGAGCAAAAAAAGTTGTGGTTCCATCTCCTGGAAATATGGCACATTTAATGGGAACAGCACGAATGGGAACATCTGAAAAGAATTCGGTTGTCGATTCGACACATCAAGTACATGGTGTACCAAACTTGTTTGTGGTTGATGGCAGCTCTTTTACAACTGGAGCTGGAGTGAATCCTACATCAACTATTATGGCTCTGGCCTTACGTGCTGCTGATAAGATTTGGGAGAGGAAGAGGGAATGGAATTAAATCTTTTATTATCTTGTGTTTTGCAGTATTTTAGTGTAGCCTGAAAAGCTTCTTCTGAACTGTATTTAAATTTGTAAAAGTATGTTGAAATTAGTTTTGTTGGACTTAAGACTATAGGGTAAATACTTTGTTTTAAAGAAGCAGGACGAAGGTTTAATATTCTTAAGTACCATAATACCCATAAGATTATCAAAATCATTGATAATGGAATCTTTATGTATTTTTTTTCTTGTACTAATTCATTAATTTGAGAAAAACTATCTGGAGCAAGATTATATTTTCCATGAATTTTCCCATCTTTTAAAATATTAAATATCAAATGATTAAAATCATCCTCATGTAATAACTGGATTTTATTTTGCTTCCATTGTTCCAATAAATATTTAGAATTTATTAATATTGAAATTGCACACCTTTTTTTGTTGAATGAAGGCCCGACAACTGAACAAATGCGTAAAGAAACTATGTTTAGATCTTTTCGAGTATTCGCGCCAAAATAGATACTTTCTACCATTTTTTTAATGATTCCATATCTGTAATTTCCAGGTCTCAATTCATGGTCTTCATTGAGCCACAAGGGATTGTCTTTGTGGCCTCCATATGCAGCGGCCGAACTTGAATAGATTAGTTGTTTAACCGAAGGAATTTTGTTGGAAATTTTTAAAACATTTTCTGAACCACCTACATCAATTTCCATTTCAGTTTTTCTGTTTCTTACACGGTTAAAAGTAGCCGCCAAATGAATGACATTTGAAGGTTGTTCCTTTTCAAAAATATTGTTCATTTTTTGCTCTTCTGTAATTGAGCATTTATAATATTTGAAATTATCGGATGAATGATCCATATGATTATTTGTGTCAATACCAATAACAGGTATATTTCTTGAAATTAAATGCTGCGTAATAACCTTTCCCAGATTGCCTGCAGCTCCAGTAATTAAGACTTTCATCACTAAAATTTTAATTAAACAATAATTTTAGATTTTATTTTAGAATCAATATTGGAAATTGACAATTTTTAAAATTAGAACTATAAGTTAATTTGAAAAATGATATAAATCATATTACATAATGATGGTAAATTGTAATTTCAAAGATTTATGAAATATTAATTTTTAAAAGTCATAACATCTAAATAATATCCGATTTCATCTTTCATAAATAATATTGGACATTAATTTTTGAATTATAAAATACATTTGGATAATTAGATTATAAAAGGAAGTATAATTTTATTAAATAAAATTATGAAAACTAATCAGTTGGAATTAATTAGTTGTCCCGAATGCAATTCAGTCCTAAAAATGCAAAAAAGCGACTCAAGCAATAATGAATTCATACTTAGTTGCGAGAATTGTTCAAAAGATTTTGAAGTAAATGAAAACTTTATTGACTTTATAGGAAGTCAAACAATGCCTTATAGCGGCACGTGGGAAAAAATCATCAGATCCTTATATGCCAAAGTATATACACCTGCCACTAATTTTATGTTCCTTCTTTGTGGCGGCGTAAATAATGCTAAAAAAGAGGTTCTGGAACATCTTGAAATAAAAGACAATCAAAAGATTTTGGAAACAGGTATTGGTGCTGGAGAAAATATCTATCTATTGAATAAAAAGGCTAATAATTTGGAATTTCATGGAAATGATATTCAAAATCAAATGTTGGTTCATTCTATTAAAAACCTTAAGAAATGGAACATTAAGGCGAATCTTTACAAATCAGATGCACTTTATTTACCATTTAAGGACGAATCATTTGATGTGGTTTTCCATTTGGGCTCCATTAACCTCTTTCCAGATAAAAAAAGAGCAATAGATGAAATGATAAGAGTCGCAAAACCAGGAACTAAAATTGTAATAGCTGATGAATCTCAAAAAGCCGCAAAACTTTTGAATTTTTTTACGGGTTCTAATGGAGATGTTGATCCTCCAGTCAGCTTAATTCCAAAAGAGATGACCGATCTTGATTTTAAAATAATATGGAGAGGTTATGGCTATTTGATTCAGTTTAGAAAACCAATTAAACCAATAAAAAAGGCAAAAAATAAATTGTATAAATCATATACGAATAGTCTTCATCTAATTTAAATTTAATGTTCAGCGATTGATGATCTTACAGTTTTCTACTGCTTCAACGCTATCAATATAATTGTTTGTAGCGAAAATTATGGTTTAGGTCTTAAGAGTAGCATTTAAGATTTGGCAACGAAGACAAGAATGGAGTTAAAAATCAGTAGAGTAATTATATTTTAAATTTATTGTGCATTCTCCTTTAAAAGCTCAAGGGCCTTTTCAATTCTTCTCAACACAACATATTTTAAGTCTCCCCATTTGAATTGAAGAACTTGAAGTCTTGAAGAAAGTAGATACTTTAATTTACCATCGGTACTTATTTTCTGTAATATAGTATTGGTAACCTCATCATCCCAGGAACCTATTTCGTCTTTTATTTGGTTTAAACTGAACAGATCTTGATATTCGTTAGAGACATGTTCATTAATTAAGGCTATTATTTCATTTTCTGTCATTGCATGGTCTGAAAGCCTCTTGGTACTCATAGAATAAGCTACGTTTAAATCATTTACTACCCATTTGGGTTTAATAATTGACAAAGTCCCATCATTCAGGGCACTCCTGTAAACATCATCTCTTGGGTTATAATGAACTTTGAAAGTGAATATGAAGTTTAGTGGTTCAATTGGAAAGCCCAATGAATCTGTTATGCTCAAAACACTATCCTTTTTAATTTCTTTGGTGTTGATTACATATTGAATAAGTTTTCGCTGATTTTCCATAATATTCAAGCGTTGTCCTGCATACCATTTTATGCCCTCTAATTCAGCTATTAAACTTTTTGAAAGCTCTGTAGCATCGAGTTGTTCTTTTCTTTCATTGTTCCAGTTGTTTACTTGAAGTGCTATTAAAATTCCAATAACCACAAGAATAATTTCGCCAATGGCATAAACAAGGTATTTACTGAACTTATTTTCAGTCAACAGGTGATGTCTAATTTTATTGAATAATTTTATCATTGGCATCGGCTGGTCACATAGAAGCGCAATAATTGGTTAATAAAAAGTTTTGTTTTTTACCTGTTAACGAAGTTCGGCTAATTTTTTTAGAAAGTCAAATGTCAGTTTAAACAGGTTAAAATTTTCAATCATTTTTTTTAAATCTATGAAAACATTCATTTAATCGTAAGACTACAAAATAAAAGTATTTATTTACTATTTTTAGCAATTCAATGCTTAAAACTGGTATAGGTTTGATAGGTAGGTATAGAAATGTACTCTCGATTTTTATTCTCTTTTGGTTTCAGTATGGAATTTCTCAAGCAAACATTCCACCAAATATTGAAGCCATTGGTGACCAGTTTTATTGTCCGTTAAGTCAAATAAATATCGTAACAGATTTTGATATAATCGATCCAGACGATACAGAGATTGAAGTATTGCATATCCAAATATCAACAGGTTATCAATCTGGTCAGGATCAACTTATACTTACAGGCTCACATCCAAACATACAAGCGTCTTGGGATATAACTCAAGGAAAGTTGACCTTAACAGGTATTGGAGGAGTACAAATGTTATATACAGATTTGATTGCTGCGGTAAAGGATGTTGTTTTTCAATCGTCTTCTACAATATTTACTGGAGATAGGTTTTTTTCGTTTAACATCGGTGACGCTAATTATTTGCCTTCAACAGGTCATTATTACGAATATGTTTCTGCGTATGGGATTACTTGGTATGATGCCTTGGCTGCTGCTGCTGGCAGAACGTATTATGGATTGCAAGGATATTTGGCGACTATAGGTTCTCAAGAAGAAGCAGACTTATCTGGTGAGCAAGCTGGAGGTGCAGGTTGGTTAGGAGGCACAGATGAGGAAACTGAAGGTGTCTGGAAATGGGTGACTGGACCAGAGGCAGGAACCATTTTTTGGAATGGAGGAATTAATGGGTCAACGCCTAACTATGCTAACTGGAATGTAGATAACTTTGGTAACCAGAATGAACCGAATAATTGTTGTGGTGGCGAGGATTATATTCATGTTACATTTAATGAAGGCCCTCCAGGAAAGTGGAACGATTTGCCCAACCAAGGAGGTGGAGGCAACTATTTTCCTCAAGGTTATATTGTTGAATATGGAGGTATGCCAGGCGATCCAGTTATAGATATATCTGCAAGCACAAAAATTACGGTACCATCGATTGGTTATGCCTCTGGAGATTCAAGATGTGGTTCAGGAATTGTTGACTTATTTGCATCTGCAAATGATGGAACAGTTTTTTGGTTTGATGCAGCCACAGGTGGAAATCAAGTAGGTACTGGAGATACTTTTACAACACCTGTTTTGAATGCTACTGCAACATATTACGCTTTAGCTTCTGTCAATGGATGTTTAGAAGGAGCTAGAACGCCAGTCATTGCTACTATTTATGATATTCCTCAAATTGATGCAATAACTGAAGATTTGGTTTGTTTTGGTGGTTCTGCGCAATTGTTTGCAACTGCAACCGCTGGAGGTATTGTACATTGGTATGAAAATCCTGTTGGTGGACCTATTATTGGAAATGGTGGAGCATTTTCTACACCAGTTTTAAGTGCTACAACTACTTATTATGTGGATGCAGAAGCAAATGGCTGTACAACAGCAACAAGAACTCCAGTAACAGCAACCATTCAACAAGTGGCAACACCAACAGCTAATTCACCACAAACATTCTGCGATATTGAGAATTCTAAAATTGAAGATTTAACGATTTCAGGAACAGATATTGCGTGGTATGATTCTGATACTGGAGGAACGGCATTGAATACCGCAAACCTGTTATTTACTCAAACGTATTATGCAACTCAAACCTTACAAGGATGTGAAAGCCCATTAAGAATGCCAGTTGATGTTATTGTTTATGAGACCATCGTTCCTCTTTTACCTTCTGAAATTCCTACAATTGCAACTTGTGATGATGCTTCAGATGGTAATGACGCTAATGGCTTTGTAAGTTTTGATCTATCAAGTAACGAAGGATATGTATTAAATGGCAGTTCAAATACAGAGTTCCAGATTAATTATTTTACTGATGATGCTTATACAAATCAAATACCTAATCCAAATGCATTTGTAAATACTATCCAAGATGGACAAACCATTTATGTAAGAATTGCAAATGTTCTTGATACGAGTTGTTATACTGAAACATCGTTTAATATTCAGGTAGACACTTTACCAACTATTCAATCAACCATTGCGTTTAAAAATTGTGATGAAGATGGAAATCCAGATGGGTTTACAGACTATAATCTTGAAGAAGCCAATGAGTTTATCACAAACGGAAACTCTTCAGATGTAGCTATAAGCTACCATTTAACTCAATCTGAAGCCAATTCAGGCATCAACATAATTAATCCATTCCCATTTAACAATTCTACGGCAAGTATAGTTTATGCAAGAGTTGAAAATAATTTAGGTTGTTTTAGAGTAGCTACAGTTAATTTGCAAGTTTCTACTACCTCATTTCCACAAGGATATAGTCAAGAACTTGAAACCTGCGATGACGACGATACTATAGATGGTCAACATGTTTTTGATTTGTCACAAGCATCTTCAGATTTTATTGCCCAATTTCCAACTGGGCAGAACTTAACCGTTCATTATTATAGAAATTTAACTGATGCGCAATTAGAACAAAACGAAATTTTTCCGCAAACCGACTACGTAAACGAAACACCTTTTTCACAGACTATTTATGTACGTGTTGAAAGTGATTATAATGGAGACTGCTTTGGAATTGGACCACATCTAACTTTAACAGTTCATCCAAGACCAGAATTTGAAGTAGACCAATCTGAAATCTTTTGTTTAAATGATGAACCTATTGTACTCATTACATTTAATCCTAATGATAATTATTCGTATGAGTGGACAGATTCTAGTGGATCGGTTGTGAGCAATTCGCCTACTGCAGTTGTAATGACAGGAGGAACCTATACAGTAATTGCAACCTCTAGTTTTGGTTGTGAGTCTTTTCCAGTAGAGTTTACGGTTGTAGAATCTTCCGTTGCAGATATTGGTAATGACGATGTAACGATTGTAGAACTTTCAGACAATAATTCAATAACCATAAACAATACCAATAATAATCTTGGTATTGGCGATTATGAATTTGCTATAGATGACATTTCTGGGCCATATCAGGACGAACCATTTTTTGATCATGTTGGAGCTGGAGAGCATATTATTTACGTACAGGACAAAAATGGTTGTGGTATTTCAGAGCTTGAGGTTTTTATAATGGGCTTCCCTAAATTCTTTACACCAAATAATGATGGCTATAACGATACCTGGAATGTAAAAGGCTTGAGTAATGAATATACACAAAGCTCAACAGTTCATATTTTTGATAGGTATGGTAAACTGATTAAGCAAATAAACCCAAGGGGCGAAGGCTGGAACGGTCTTTTTAATGGTGAAATGGTAAGAACTTCAGATTATTGGTTTGTTATAGAATTGGTGCATGTAAATGGTAATATATCTACCTATAGAGGTCATTTTAGCTTGGTAAGATAGTTTCTAAACTTTCATTAAATCAATAACTTCATGAATACCTTCAGTTGCTTTTTTAGCAATTACTGTAATTTGATGATCACTTCCTAAAGCTGGTTTTGGGTCAATATAAAAAATAGGTGTTTTAGCTTTTACATAATGCATTAAACTTGCTGCAGGATATACTTGCATAGAAGTACCAATAATTAACAATATATCTGCTTTTTCGCAGATACTCATGGCTTTTTCTATCATCGGTACGGCTTCACCAAACCATACAATATGTGGTCTTAATTGATAACCACGTTCACATAGATCTCCAAGGTTTAAGTCATTGGTCCAAGGTTGCACATCAAACTCATCATAAATACTTCTTGCTTTCAATAGTTCGCCATGTAAATGAATTATGTCTGTGCTTCCTGCGCGTTCATGCAAATCGTCAATATTCTGTGTAATGATTGTTACTTTATAGCTTCTCTCTAATTTTGCTAGCACTAGATGTGCAGAATTTGGTTCTACGGTAAGCAACTGACGTCGTCTTTGATTATAGAAATCAAGGACCAATTCTGGGTTTGTAGCAAATCCTTGTGGAGAAGCTACTTGCATCACATCATGACCTTCCCACAGACCATCTGCATCCCTAAATGTTTTGATGCCACTTTCAGCACTCATGCCAGCTCCTGTTAATACCACAATCTGTTTCATAATTACAAATTAGTGTTTTTAAATTAATTATCTTTAACTTAAAATCTAATACTGTTTATTATGAGAAGAAATATGGTAGGCTGGTTTGAAATACCAGTAAATAATATGGATAGAGCTCAAAAGTTTTATGAAGCTGTTTTTCAGGTTGAACTTAAGATTGTTGATTTTGGAGGTTTACTTATGGGTTGGTTTCCTGATAGAGGAGAAGTACCAGGTGCTCAAGGAACTCTAATAAAACAAGATTCTTATATACCTAGTCAAGAAGGAACATTAGTTTATTTTATAAGTGATGATGTACAAAATGAACTGGATAGGATAGAAGCAGCTGGAGGCAAAATTTATCAACCTAAAACACAAATTTCTCCAGAACATGGCTATATGGCTGCTTTTATTGATAGTGAAGGCAATAGAATTGCACTTCACTCAAGAAATTAATAGGTATTTATAGCTTTCCAGTTCTGGACCTACTCAAAATTTTGTATTCTTCATAGCATTCACTTATGGCATCAAGTATTTGAAGGTCATTGGCTGTTTGTACAAAATCTTTAGAATAATTACATTCTGTAATAATAAGGTCTAAATCAACACGATCAACTTGCAACAAAACCGTAAGCATTTCTCTGTCAAAACGAGTGGCAAGAATATTTCTAATCTCATCATCTTGCTTCATCTTTTTTAACTTATGCATTTCGTTGGGTTTTCGCCCAAACATATTATACAAGAAGTCTGCAGGATTAAATATAGAACCCAAAACTTTGGTTAACGCACTAGGCGTTCGAGATTCGTAACCAGTACTCGGTAATCCAGAAATACTGTAACGATATCCAGTATTTATAGGCACTTGTTTTATATCTACTTCAAGGTAACCCGTAAGTTTAAGCTGGTTTACAACGACTTCTTCCAGAGCAAATGCCAATTCTGTCAATTCAATTTTGGAGCTTCCAAATTTTATCCAGTCGTTAGTTACTCTAACTTTAATTGATTTAAAACCTAAATAAGAAAAGTGCAATGTATCATTGACCACAGCACGAATTTCAAATTCGCCATCAACATTGGTCGATGTTCCTCTAACTTGATTTAGATTAACAATATTAACACTTTCCAAAGGTGAATCGTCAGCAGCGTTTACAACAATTCCTTTTACCGTAGTCGGATCTTGCGCATAGCTAAAGGTCGAAACAATTAAAAAAGTAAGTAGGAGCAGTTCTTTTCTCATTCAAACGAATTAGGTTATAAAAGTAATAAACTAAACGTATAAAACCTTTTTTACTTATAATTTTGACTAAAAATTAACAAGAAAGCTTTTTAACGCCTAGATCTTCTTGGTCTTGACGTTCCTGAATTCCCAGAATTAAAATTGGCTTCTGAACGTCTAGATTTAGATGGGTTATTGCTTCTTCTTTCACTTCTATTTCCTGAACCACTTTGTTTTGAGTCAGAACGTCTATTGCTTCCTTTTCTGTCATCGCTACGTTTTCTAAAATCGTTTCGTTTTCCACCACGTCCTCTGTTTCTATCACGACCACCTTTGTTTTCAGTAATTTCTACATTTACAAAACGACCATTATATTTAAAATCTGAGAAGAAGTCTAAAACCTTTTGTTTTATTGCAGTTTCTGTGTTGAAGAACGAAAAACTATCTTTGACATCGACTTTAAAGACATCATCTTTACCTAGTTCTAACAATTCTCTTAAGAAATCTTTTAATTTCATCCAATCATAACCATCTTTTCGGCCAACATTAATGAAAAATCTAGTAGAATCGCTATCACTTATACTGTCTTTAGAACTGCTATGTTCAGCTTGAGCATTAAGGTCTTTAGCTTTCTGGTAATAATTGAAAAAACGTGTAAATTCTACCGAAAAGAATTTTTTAATCAATTCATCTTTACTAGTGTCTTCAAAAAGAGTATTGATGTCGTTAAGGTATTTATCTATCTCGTGGTTAATTTTGGTATCATGGACTTTATTGGCTAATGACATTAGTTGCACTTGACAGATTTCCATCCCATCAGGAATATCTTTTTTCTCAAATTGTTTTTTAATTATACGCTCAATGCTTTTTATTTTTCGCACTTCGCTTTTGGATACAATGACCATAGACACTCCTGTTTTACCAGCACGACCTGTACGACCACTTCTGTGTGTATAGGTTTCAATTTCGTCTGGTAATTGATAATTGATAACGTGAGTAATATCCTCTACATCAATACCACGAGCTGCAACATCTGTAGCAACAAGCATTTGTATTTGATTGTTTCTAAACGATTTCATGACCAAATCACGTTGATTCTGGCTTAAATCACCATGCAAAGCACCTGCATTATAACCATCATCAATAAGCTGTTCGGCCACTTTCTGTGTATCACGTTTAGTTCTGCAAAAAACAACAGAAAAAATGTCTGGATTAGCATCTGCCAAACGTTTTAAAGCCTGATATCTGTCACGAGAATTAACCAAATAATATTCATGAGATACCTGATCTGTACCTTCGTTTCTGTTTCCTACGGTAATTTCAATAGGATTACGCATGAATTTTTTTGCAATGGTAGAAACCTCTTTAGGCATGGTTGCAGAAAACAACCACGTGTTTTTATCTTCAGGAGTATGTGATAAAATAGAGGTGATGTCTTCATAAAATCCCATGTTTAGCATTTCGTCCGCTTCATCTAATACAGCATATTCTATTTTAGAAATATCAACCAAACGTCTGCTTATCATATCTTTCATACGACCAGGAGTTGCTACAATAATTTGTGCTCCTTTCTTTACATCTCTTGCTTGATCTGTAATGCTAGCGCCACCATAAATGGCAACAACGTTTAAGCCTTTGCAGTACTTACCGTACAATTTTATTTCGTTGGTGATCTGCATACAAAGCTCACGTGTAGGGGACAAGATGAGTCCTTGTGTAGTGCGACTATCAATATCAATTTTTTGTAACATTGGGAAACCAAAAGCAGCAGTTTTACCTGTTCCAGTTTGAGCCAATGCCACAAGGTCTTTTTCTTGTTCTAATAAAATAGGAATTGATTTTTCTTGTACTTCGCTTGGAGTTTCAAAACCCAAGTCTGTGATGGCTTGAAGCAATTCAGCCTCAAGTCCAAGTTGTTGGAATGTGTTCATTCTAATTTAAGTATTCGATTATGTTATGCGGTGTTACATAAGAAGCGAATCGACATACTTAACCTAAACTTCAGGTAACACATCCTCACCATGAGGAATTTAAAGCGGCAAAGATAGTGTTTTATTTGAGATTATATTATTAATTTAGGAAACCTATCTGGATTTTGTCGTTTGGGCGTGAAATCATTCACTTTATCGAAATTGCGCGTATTTGATAAAAATTAATGAAATAAATTTCTTACATTAATAATTCTTATACGCTTAAGATTAAGAAGATAAGAGTAAATTGCTTCCCAAAACTATTTTTTAATTACATCCCAGATTTACATAATTGGCTCATTTTGTCATGGTTTATATTATTAACTAATTACTAATTTAAAACCAACAAATTATGAAAAAACATGTATTATTTATTTCAATTTTGACATTAATCTTTTTCGGTTGTAGCAACAACGAATCAGAACCACTTCAAGAAACCCAACAAAGGGAATTTTATTCTAAAATGGTAAAAGATTTCATTGCAAGTGATGATTTCAAAAATTATTTTAATCATAATTTTAAAAATTCTAGTACTGCCCAAGCAAGATCTAGCAATTCTGGCGGCAATGGAAATGGCGTTTGGTTTATTGAGAATGCTGAAGGAGCATTTTGGAGTATTGGGATAAGGAATGATAATGATACACCTGATTTTCCAGATGATGATTTTACTGAAAAAGTAGTTTTTTTAGCAGGTAAACCTTCTGATATTAAGGTGTTTAAAAGTGGTTATGCAATGGCACAATCTTCCTCAAATAATGCATTTTGCTTTGTGATTGATTTTTCTGATTTCTCCTTTTTAGGTAATGATTGCTATGACAAAAAAGGGCATTTTAATATGAAGGTAAGTGGGAATTTAATGGTTGATGAAGCGCCTTGGGGAACATTTTATTTCATAGAATATGATTCAATTTTTCTGCATGCAAATAATATTACAATTAACAATGAATCAATTACCTATGATGAAGAAACTGGAGAGCCTTTATACTGTAATGGGGATGCCACAATTGAAAAATCAGTATCTCTTAAATTAATGGGCGACGGAGACGGTCCTCTTGAAGGTAGAATAGATATTGAATAATTTAAAAGTTATGTTTAAAACACCTCAAAAAATTGAGGTGTTTTTTATTTTACAAACTATTCAAAAAGTCCATTAGTTTTAAAATGGCTTTCCCTCTATGCCCAATATGATTTTTAAGCTCTAAATTCATTTCGGCAAACGTTAGATGTTGACCTAAAGGTTTAAAAATGGGATCATAACCAAAGCCATGCTCACCTTTCTTTTCATTGCTAATTTCACCTTTACAAATACCTATAAAACTATATTGCTTACCATTTAATTCTAGAGCAATCACAGTTTTGAATTGTGCATTGCGATTAGGCTTGTTTTCAAGTGCTTTTAGCAACTTATTTATGTTATCTTTGGCATTACGTTGTTCTCCAGCATAACGCGCAGAAAAAACACCTGGTTTACCATTTAAAGCCTCAACTTCAAGACCAGTATCGTCTGCAAAACAATCGTAACCATATTGCTTTTTAATATATTCTGCTTTTTGTTTGGCATTGCCTTCAATAGTGTTTTGTGTTTCTGGTACATCTTCTAAGCAACCAATGTCTTTTAAACTTAATAGTTTTATATGCGCTGGCATTAAAGCCTGAACTTCTTCAAGTTTATTCAGATTGTTGGTTGCAAAAACAAGTTGCATATTGGTATTTTTAGTTTATTTTTAGCTTTTAAAGAGATATCATGCAAAATAAATCTATCCAAATTTAGTTGTTTACTATTACATGGCTAATAAATATTTTCTAATCTTGCTGCTTTTATTTACTTCGTTTGCAGTAAAATCTCAAACCGAGAACAATTCCAAACGCTTGAGCTTTTTTGAAATAGTAGATTCCCTTTTTATAGACCACGATTTAAAAAACTACTCGGCAAGAGTCTTTTCTAATTATAAAGTAAAACAGTTTAGAATAATTAATGGTGATTTTAAATCAAGCTATGTCCCAAACAACAGGGTTGGTTTAGGATTTGGTTTTGCCAGTAGCAAAGTGCTCATTGATATAGCCTTTAATATTAAAACTGGAAAAAAGGAACCAACCAATAGGTTTGATGCTCAAGGGTCAATTATTTACAAAAATCATCACTATGTAAATGGTTATATACAGGTCTACAATGGATTTAATATTCGAAATAATTTTAACGAACCCAATGTGTTTAGGGATGATATAAAATCGAGAACGTTAGGGTTTAATTATTTATATGCTTTGTCTGAAATTGAATTTTCTTATTCATTATTAAAGGCTGGTTTAATTGAACCTGATAAAAAAGTTTATATCAACGGAGGGTTTGGAGTTTTTATGATGTTTGATTATTTTTCTTCAAATAGTTCTGTATTACCTGAAAATGGTTTGTTGTACTTCAATGAGCAGGCAGATATTAAAAGGTATAATCAACGAGCTGTTGGGATTTTGGGAGGGTTTTTATCTGCCTTTGTTCTTCCAGAAAATTTTATAGCCACTTTCAACATCATGCCTGGTATTGCTTTAGTAAACAAAACAGTAACCCTGCAAGACGGAGGTTATAAACCTTCTAATCCTATCCTGTATAAGTTAGACATTGATTTAGCCTTAAGTTATAATGTAGAACGTTACTATATAAATTTGACTTATGGAACGGGGATTTACTCTACAGATTTAGATTTTAATAACAAGTATCGTTTTAATTTAACTATGGCAAAACTAGCGTTTGGATATAAGTTGAAAATTTAGGTTTAAGGAAGAATTAGGTTATAATGGCGTTCACCCTAATGCTTTGGGGTATTCACTAATGGAATTTCTGGTTGAAGAAGGAAATAAAATGGCTTTAGTTAAGAATTAAGCTAGTTTTATGATTTTTCATTATCTTACTTAAATTAACCAACCAAGAATAAAATGCAAAAATTTAATTCTCCACTTGAGGCTTTTCTGTATTGGGAAGCAAATACACCAAAACGTATTTTTTTAAATCAGCCAGTTAATGGCGAATTGATTTCATATTCTTTTGCAAAAGCAGGAGAGGAAATTCGTAAAATGGCCTATGCTTTACAGTCTTTTAACTTTCCAAAGAATAGCCATATTGCATTAATTTCTAAAAATTGCGCACATTGGATTATGTCTGATTTAGCCATTATGATGGCAGGTCATGTATCTGTTCCTATTTATCCAACACTCAATGCAGACGGAATTAATCAAATTTTGGTGCATAGTAATTCCAAAGCAATTATTATAGGAAAGCTTGATAATTACAAATCTCAAAAATCAGGTATTCCAGACATACCTAAAATTAGTGTGAGCCTATATGGGGTTAAAGAAGAAAGAACTTGGGAAGACATTGTTTTAAAAGGCAAGAGACTAGAACAATTTGAAATTCAAAAGCCCAACGATTTAATCACGATTATTTATACATCTGGAACTACAGGAAACCCTAAAGGTGTGATGCACAATGTTAACAATTTTATGGTAACAGTAAATACAGGAATCTCAATGTTTTCTTTACCAAACCAGATTAGACTTTTTTCTTACTTGCCATTGGCCCATGTCGCTGAACGCTTGTTAACAGGAGCTGTTGGTATAGTTACTGGATCAGAATTTTATTTTCCGGAATCTTTAGAAACTTTTGCTTCAGATTTAGAAGGTTGTCAGCCCTATTTATTCTTTGCTGTGCCAAGAATATGGACCAAATTTCAGGAAAAGATTTTAAGTAACATTCCACAGAAAAAATTAAATGTTTTATTGTCAATTCCTGTTGTAAATAATTTGATAAAAAAGAAATTGAAACAAAAATTAGGATTGAGTAACGCTAAAATTATTGTTTCTGGTGCCGCGCCTTTATCAGCCAGTTTAATTAAGTGGTATCAAAGAATAGGTGTCACTATCTTACAAGGCTATGGTATGACAGAAGATTGCATAATTTCTCATGCCAACTTACCTCATGCCAATAGAATTGGTACAGTAGGAAAAGCTGCTCCAGGTGCCAAAATAAAATTGTCTCCAGAAGGAGAAATATGTATAAAAAATAACTGCCTCATGTTAGGTTATTATAAGGCTCCAGAAATTACAGATTCAGTTTTTGATGAAGAAGGTTATTTTAAAACAGGTGATGTTGGAGAATATGATCATGATGGATTTCTAACCATTACCGGACGCGTAAAAGATAAATTCAAAACAGATAAAGGGAAATATATTTCTCCAGCACCTTTAGAGCTTGCTATGTCTAAAAACACTGACATTGAGCAAATATGCATTGTTGGCACAGGAATACCTCAACCTATTGCTTTAATAACCTTATCTGAATTAGGAAGAGCAAAATCTAAAGAAGATCTATGTACTGGTCTAATAGAAACGGTTTATCAAGTAAATCCAAGTTTTGAAAAGCACGAAAAAATTGAAAAAGTGGTCATTATGAAGGAAGATTGGAATGTAGATAATGGATTGACAACTCCAACTTTAAAAGTAAAACGAAATGCTATAGAAAGAATTCATCAGCCTTATTATAAAAAATGGTTTGAAATGGAAGATAAAGTGATTATTGAATAACATTTTGGTAGACTTGAATTTAATTTGGCATTTGTTAAAATTTATAAATTTCCATTTCATTTTTTTTGAAGTCTTATCTTTACAGCTATTATAAAAATCTTATCAATGAAAATTACTTTATACACCTTTGTGTTGAGTCTATTTATGTTCAATTGTGCGAAAAATGAGCCTATGGCAAGAGCAGAACTATCAGCCGATAACCCATTTAATGTTTCTTTGAATGAACCATACGATTATGCTAACGTAACAGGAGACGATATAGAAGAATATGTGAATGTCAATATAAAAAATGCAAAACAAGACATAGAAGACATTAAAAATCTTAAAGACATTAATTTTGAAAACACGTTTGTTGTTTTTGATAAAATTCAGAATAGTTTAAGTAAAGCATATAGTAATGCACACATGTTCTTTTGGGTGTCGACCGACTCGGTTGCAAGAGCGAAAGGTTTAGAAGGTTTTCAAAAGATTTCGCCATTATTTACAGATGTGTATTCAGATAAATTATTATTTAATCAATTTAAAAAATTTGTTGAATCTGAAAACTATAATCAATTATCTAGTCATAGAAAATTATTGGTTGATGACATAATGGAAAATTTTGAACTTTCTGGAGTTAACTTGGATGAAGAAAGTCTCAAAAAGTTTAAAAAACTGAACGAAGAAATTAATGAGCTTACATCGCAATATTCAACCAATATGAATACTGCCAATCTCTTACTCGCTTTAGATGAGGCAGGAGCTGAAGGTCTTCCAGAAAATTTTAAAGCTCAATATAAAACTGAAGATGGAACTTATGAAATTCCTGTTCAACCTGCATCAAGTGGTCCAGTTTTGAATAATGCTAAATTAGAAGATACAAGAAAGAAATATGCCACATTATATGCAAATAGAGCCAAAGACTCAAACTTGATTATTTTAGATTCCTTGGTGAGTAGGCGATATCAGATAGGAAAAATAATGGGATTTGATTCTTATGCAGCTTATAATTTAAAACCAAAAATGGCTAAAGACCCTGTGACTGTTTGGAATTTTATTAATGACTTAATTTCAAAATCAAAAGAAAAAGCCATTGCAGATGTGGAGGTTCTTAAATCACAACGCAATAAAATAATTGGAAAACAATCAAATGCTGATTTAAACCCATGGGATATTGGTTACTATAACAACGAAATTTTAAAAAATGAATACAACGTTGATCATGAGAGAATAAGAGAATATCTGCCAATGGAATCTTGTTTAACAGGAATGTTTGATTTGTATCAAGAACTATTAGGATTAGAATTTAAAAAAGTTGAAAATCCATCAGTCTGGCATGAAGATGTTGAAATGTATGAAGTTTTTGACGGCAATAAATTAAAAGGGCAGTTTTATTTAGATTTATTCCCAAGACCATATAAAGAATCATGGTTCTATGGTGTGCCTTTAACATCTGGAAGAATGACTACAGAAGGTTACGAAGTCCCCGTATGTATGCTTTTAGGTAATTTTACCAAACCAACAGAAGAACTGCCTTCATTGTTAAGTCATAGTGAATTGAACACTCTATTTCACGAGTTTGGACATGTCATGGATAAGATGGCTTATGAAGGAGAGTTTAGCTCTCAATCAAACTCAAAAACAGATTTTACAGAAGCCATGTCTCAAATTTTTGAGAACTGGATTTTAGATTATGAGGTCTTAAGCTCTTTTGGTAAGCATTTTGAAACAGGAGAGGTTTTTCCTAAAGAATTATTTGATAATATGATTAAGGCAAAAACTGTATCTTCAGGATTATCATCGCAAAGGCAGTTACGTAATTGCTTATACGATATGAATTTGTATGATAGATACAATCCTGATAATCCAATAGATACTGACCAATTATGGAAAGATATTGATCAAAATATGGGAGTATTGAATAGACACATCGAAGGAACGCACCCACAAGCGAGCTGGATTCATATTAACACACATCCTGTTTACATGTATGGCTATTTATGGTCTGAAGTCTATGCACAAGACATGTTTACCGTATTTGAGAAAAATGGGTTAAGAGATAAAGAAACAGGTGTTAGATATAGAAAATTAATTCTTGCAAACGGAAGTCAAAGAGATATTGTAGAAGCAGTTAAAGAATTTTTAGGAAGACCTTCTAATAATGAAGCTTATATAAAAAGTTTGGGTTTGGAATAGATAGAAAATGACATATGTCATCTTAAATAAAACCTAAATGATTTATATTTAAATAATAATAAAAACAAGTAATTATGACCGTTAATATTCAATATGTTCAAATGTCAAGAAGTGAGGCAATGGACAGTTATGTAAACAATAAACTAGAAAAATTAGGAAAAAAATATGATTGGGTTATTTCTGCCGAAGTCCATTTTGAAAAGGAAAACGATCCTTCTGGCAAAGGAAAAATTTGTAAAATAGAATTGAGCCTTCCAGGTCCCAGAATATTTGCTACTTCTAACGAAACCACTTTTGAAAACGCTGTTAAGAAAACGATTAAAGATTTAGAAATTCAACTTAAAAAACGTAAGCAAATTTTTGCTGGACATAAATAAAATCATAAATAATACTTGTAACAAATCATAAGTGTTTGCGTCAAATAGGCATGAAGAAAATAATATTAATTAATGCAATAGTTTGGGCTGCTTTATTGCTGGTTGGTTCTTACTTGTTTAAAGACCATGAAAATTGGAACTATTTTTTCATGATCATTATATTAGGATTTATAACAATTAATTCAGTATTGGCAGTTCACAATAGAAAAGAAAACAAAAAGTGTTTTAAAGCTTAAGCTTTATGTTAACTATGATGGTAAGGTTCATTTCTTAAAATAGTGAATCCTCTATACAACTGTTCAACAAAAAACAGGCGAATCATTTGGTGGGAAAATGTCATTTTAGACAGTGATATTATTCCATTCGCTTTTTTATATACCTCTTCTGAAAATCCGTAAGGACCACCAATTACAAAAACCAATTGCTTAATTCCAGAATTCATATGTTTTTGTAAGTATTCAGAAAACGCAGCAGAATTTAGTTGTTTACCCTTTTCGTCAAGTAAGATTAAAATGTCAGTTGGTTTTAGCTTTGCTAATATCAAATCTCCTTCTTTTTGTTTTTGCTGTTCTTCTCTTAAATTTTTGGAATTTTTTATATCTGGAATGATCTCAAATTCAAATTTTATATAAAAACCTAGCCTGTTAGCATATTCATCTATTAAAGCCTGCAGATCTTTACTATCGGTTTTACCAATTGAAAGAAGTTTAATAATCATAGCTCAAATTTACATTTTTATTAGTATTTGAAGTTTTAATTTGAGTAATTTCATTTCCAATTACTATTTTTACATTAAATATTTTCCCGATGATTAGTAAAGAGCAATTTGATAAAGAAATAGAATTAATTATCAGTAATGCAATACGTGAGGATATTGGTGAAGGAGACCACACTTCATTGGCTTGTATCCCTGAAACTGCAAAAGGTAGAGCCAAATTATTAGTAAAAGATAAAGGGATAATTGCAGGCGTTGAATTCGCAAGGCAAGTTTTTAAATATGTTGATAAAAGTTTAAATGTTCGAATTTTAATAGAAGATGGTACTCGAGTAAAATTCGGTGATATAGCTTTTTATGTTGATGGTTCTTCACAATCTATTTTAAAAGCAGAAAGATTGGTTTTGAACGCCATGCAACGTATGAGTGCTATCGCAACCAAAACAAGAAGTTTTGTCGATTTACTCGAAGGCACTAAAACCAAAGTATTGGATACAAGAAAAACAACTCCAGGTGTTAGGGCATTAGAAAAATGGGCAGTAAAAATTGGAGGAGGAGAGAATCATAGATTTGCGCTATATGATATGATTATGATAAAAGACAACCATATAGATTTTGCAGGAGGTATCACCAGAGCAATTGAATTCACTAAACAATATTTAAGAGAAAAGAATAAAGATTTAAGAATTATTGTTGAGGCTAGAAACCTAGAAGAAGTTGAAGAAATACTCATAAACAAAGGCATCTACAGAATTTTATTAGACAATTTTAATTATCGGGATACTCAAAAGGCAGTTAAGTTAATCGGTAATAAATGTTTAACAGAATCTTCTGGGAATATAGACGAAGTTACTATAAGACATTATGCAGAATGTGGTGTTAATTATATATCCAGTGGAGCTTTAACACATTCAGTTTATAACTTGGACTTAAGCTTGAAAGCTGTTTGAAATGACCAAACACATTGAAGATAAATTAGAAAAAATCCCTATCATCAACCTAATTGTTAGTCTTCTAAAAAAGATTAAACTCCCAGGATTGGAAGGGTTGTCTCTCTATGATTTATTGGAAATTTACACCATAGGTATCGTAAAAGGTGCCTTAACAACCAGAGCAAGCGCTATTGCATTTAATTTCTTTATAGCAATTTTTCCATTTTTGTTGTTCTTGCTAATTGTAATACCATACATTCCTATTGAAGGTTTTAGAGTAGAATTCTTAAAGTTTTTAGAATCATCATTGCCACCAAGTACATCAGATTTTTTCTTTCAGAATATTTTTGAAAATATAGAAAGTACAGAACGAGCAGGTTTGCTATCGTCTGTTTTTTTGTTATCTATGATTTTAATGGCCAATGGAGTAAATGCCGTGTTTTCAGGATTTGAGAATTCATATCATGAGCAAATTACAAGAAATGTTATAAGACAGTATTTATATGCATTTGGTGTTGCTATTATCCTCGCATTTTTACTTATTATTACAATTGCTGTATTGGGATATTTTCAAATTTATGTGGTTCAAGGACTTTTTGATGTATTAGAAAAAGGTGGGTATGTTGAGCAATCTCAAAATGTATTTTGGTATGGTTTAGCGCAATATATGTTTTTTATCATCATGTTATATTTGGCAACTGCGACGCTTTATTATTTTGGAACTAAAGAAGGTAAAAATTCCAAATTCTTTTCAATAGGAGCTTTATTTACTACCTTGCTTATCATTCTAACCTCTTATCTCTTTGGAATTTACATTAATAATTTTGCAAAATACAACGAGCTTTATGGATCTATTGGAGCGCTATTAATCTTGTTGTTCTATCTTTGGCTGAATGCTAATATTTTACTGCTTGGTTTCGAGTTGAACGTATCTTTAAACAGACTTCATAATCGAAAAAAATAAATGGACTACTTTGTAGATGTTATAATTCCAATTCCGCTTGAGAAGCTTTTTACATATAGCATTACTCGCGCTGAAGCTTCAATTTTAAAACCTGGTGTTCGTGTGGCTGTACCTTTTGGAAAATCTAAAATTTATACTGGAGTCATTCATCATATTCATAACAATAAGCCTTTAGTTTATGAAGCTAAAGATATTTATCAGATTCTTGATCAAGACCCAATAGCGAACTCAATTCAATTAAAACATTGGAATTGGATTTCAAAATACTATATGTGTACACTAGGCGACGTTATGCGTGCGGCATTACCAAGCCCATTTATTTTGGAAAGTGAAACCATTATAACAAAAAGTGAAAATCAGAATATTAATGATGAAGAATTAAAGGATGACGAATTTCTGATTTATGAAGCTTTACAGAATCAGGCGTCACTAAAGATAAATGATGTTATTAGTATTTTAGAAAAAAAGAACGTCCTACCTGTTATACAAAGTCTAATAGAGAAAAATATTATTTGGGTAGAAGAAGAAATTTACGAAAAATACAAACCAAAGCTGGTAAGGTATATCAAATTGCATTCTAATTTTTCTTCAGATAAGGAATTGGAATTATTGTTTGATTCTCTTAAAAATGCTCCAAAACAACACCAAGTTATTTTAACATTATTCTCTATTTCGGCTCAAACCAAAAAACCAATTAAAGTCTCTGAATTAATAAAGCAAAGTAGTGCATCGTCATCAATTTTGAAAGCACTGATTGACAAAGGAATTTTAGAAGAATTTTACATTAAAACTGATAGAGTTCAGTATTCAGGTAATGAAACAGAAAATTTAAAAACACTCAATAAGTTTCAATCTAAAGCTTTAAATGAAATAACACTAACATTTAAAAAACAAGATGTTACACTATTACACGGTATTACATCTTCTGGTAAAACAGAAATCTACGTAAAGCTTATTGAAGAAGTTATAAAACAAGGTAAGCAAGTTTTGTATTTGTTGCCAGAAATTGCCTTAACAACACAATTGGTAAGCCGTTTGCAAAACTATTTCGGTAAAAAGGTAGCTGTTTTTCATTCAAAATATTCATCGCATGAACGTGTTGAAGTATGGAATAACGTTCTACATAATTCAGATAAAGCACAAATAGTTTTGGGAGCACGTTCTTCCATTTTTTTACCATTTAATAATTTAGGATTGATTGTGGTAGATGAAGAACACGAGCAATCTTATAAACAGTTTGATCCTGCTCCTCGTTATCATGCTAGAGATACAGCCATTGTGCTTGCAAAACTTCATGAAGCAAAAGTCTTGTTGGGTTCTGCTACACCAAGTTTAGAAAGTTATTACAATGCAAAACAAAATAAATATGGTTTTGTAGAAATTACAAAACGATATAATGACATCTTGCTTCCAGAAATGGAATTGGTTGATTTAAAAGAGAAACGTAAGCGTAAATTATTGCAAGGTCATTTTAGCGACAGACTCGTTGAAGAAATAACTGAAGCACTAAAAGGAGGACATCAAATTATATTATTTCAAAACAGAAGAGGTTTTTCTCCAATTGTAGAATGTATCACTTGCGGTCATTCTCCGCAATGTCCAAATTGTGATGTGAGTTTAACTTTTCATCAATATAAAAATCAATTACGATGTCATTACTGTGGTTATCATACCGTGATGCATCAAAATTGTGAAGCTTGCGGAAGTGTAGAACTGGACACAAAGGGCTTTGGTACAGAACAAGTAGAAGATGAGGTAAAAACACTTTTTCCTGACTGCACGGTTGCTAGAATGGATTTAGACACTACTAGAGGTAAATATGGTTATGAAAAAATAATTACGGCCTTTGAGCAGCAAGAAATAGATATTCTGGTTGGTACTCAAATGCTTACTAAAGGGTTGGATTTTAACAATGTAAAACTAGTTGGTGTTATGAACGCTGATAATATGCTTAATTTCCCTGATTTTAGAGCTTTAGAACGTAGTTTTCAGTTAATATTACAAGTAGCAGGTAGGGCTGGCCGTTTAGATAAAAGAGGTAAGGTTTTGATTCAAACTTATAATCCATATCATAAAATATTACAGCAAGTTTCTACAAATGATTATGTTGCAATGTACAATGAGCAAATGGATGAGCGATATAACTATAAGTATCCACCTATTTATAAACTCATAAAAATAACCTTAAAACATAAAGATTATAACAAAGTAAACATCGCTTCAAGTTGGTTGACAAAATCGTTACGGCAAGTATTTCATGATTTTGTATTAGGACCAGAATTTCCACCAGTATCAAGAATAAGAAATCAATATCATAAAAATATCTTGATTAAAATTCCTCAAAAACAATCACTTAAAAAAACTAAAGAAGCTATTATTAAAATTAACAATAGCTTCTTTAGTATTAAAGATTTTAGGGCTGTAAAAGTAATTTTAAATGTCGATAACTTTTAAAATTTATATGTTATTCAAAGCATCAACCAATTGTGTCTTTTTATTTCGACTTAAAGGAATCTCATAAGCACCAACTTCAACATTCTTACTATTAAATCTGTCTACCTTGTCGAGGTTAACGATATAAGATTTATGGATTCTCAAGAATTTACCTTCAGGTAATTCATGTTCAAAAGCTTTCATTGTAGAAAGAACAACAAGGCTATTTTCTTCAGTAACAAGTTTTACATAGTCACCAAGAGCTTCTATCCATTTAATGTCTTTAATATAAACTTTACGCTTTTTCAGGTTACTTTTCACAAAGATGTGTTCACCTTCAGTTTCATTAAAGTCTAATTTTAATTTATGCTGCTCCAGAGCTTTATCTACGGCAACATTAAAACGTTCTCTGGTAAGTGGTTTATGCAAATAATCTGTAGCATCGTAGTTAAATGCTTTAAATGCATATTCTGTTTTTCCAGTTACAAAAATAATTTGAGGCTTATTATTTAAGACATCAAGAAGTTCAAATCCATTCAATACAGGCATTTCTATATCTAGAAAGATCAGATCTACTTGATGAGAATTTAGACCATTTTTAGTCTCTAAAGCACTACTGTATTCAGCAATTAAGTTAAGCGAAGGATGATTTTCAATCAACTTCACAATTGAGAGGCGCTGAATTGCTGAGTCGTCTACTACTACACAGTTTAAAGTCATAACATTTAATATTTTCGGTTAAGTATCGACAATAGTACAAAAAATTCGGTTAAAAACCAAAAAACATCGATAAAGTGTTTAATTTAACATAATTTTAACACTTTTAACATACATAATAATATTGGTTAGGGATAGTTGCAATATATAAATAAAAAGATTATTTTTGCACCCATTTTTAACAATAAATTGAAATTTTATGAATCATTATGAAACTGTTTTCATCTTAAATCCCGTTTTATCTGAAGATCAGATAAAGGAAACAGTAAAGAAATATGAAGATTTTCTTGTTTCTAACGGTGCTAAGATGATAGCTAAAGAAGATTGGGGCTTAAAAAAACTAGCTTACCCAATTCAAAACAAAAAAAGTGGTTTTTATCACTTATTTGAGTACACTGTACCAGGAGAAGCAATTTCTCAATTAGAAGTTGAGTTTAGACGTGACGAGCGTTTTATGCGTTACTTAACAGTAAAACTAGATAAGCATGCAATTGCTTGGGCAGAAAGAAGAAGAGTTAAACTTAAAGAAAAAGCGTAATTATGTCATCTATAGAACAACAAGCAAAAGGTAAAAAAGACGGTGAAATCAGATATTTAACACCGCTTAATATAGACACGACCAAGAACAAAAAGTATTGTCGTTTTAAAAAGTCTGGAATTAAATACATAGATTATAAAGATCCAGATTTTCTATTAAAATTTGTAAACGAGCAAGGTAAAATTTTGCCAAGACGTTTAACAGGAACTTCATTAAAGTATCAGAGAAAAGTATCTGTAGCTGTAAAAAGAGCTCGTCATTTGGCGTTGATGCCTTATGTAGCAGATTTATTAAAATAAAATACACATAACAATGGAACTTATATTAAAACAAGACGTTGAAAATTTAGGATTTAAAGACGATATTGTAACAGTTAAGAACGGTTATGGTAGAAATTATTTAATTCCCAGAGGAGAAGCTGTATTAGCAACTTCTTCTGCAAAAAAAGTATTAGCAGAAACGTTAAAGCAAAGGGCATTTAAAGAAAAGAAAATTATTGATGATGCTAATGAAATAGCTGAAGCATTAAAAACTTTAGAAATAAAAATTATTGCAAAAGCCACCGAAGGAGCATCAGCTGGAGACAAGTTATTTGGGTCAGTTACCAAAATGGATTTAGTTGAAGCTTTTGAAAAAGAAGGTCATACAATTGACAAAAAATATATTAGTATTACAGGTGGTAATATTAAGCGTTTAGGACAGTATGATGCTGTAATACGCTTGCATAGAGAAGTTTCTGTAGACTTATCTTTTCAAGTTGTAGCACAAGCTTAAGCATATGAAATTATAACATTTAGTTCATAATTATTTGATAAAAAAACCGTTCATTGAACGGTTTTTTTATTTTATTTTTATTTATTTTAATAAACTAATTAATAATCTATAAAAAACATGAAAAAAATTACCTTTTTTTTATTTGTAATGTTATTTGGAGTCATTGGCTATAGCCAGGTTACTACATCTAATATTAAGGGTTTAGTTCAGGATGAAAACTCCGAACCTTTACCTGGCGCTAATGTTGTGGCCATTCATGAACCAACAGGTACTAAATATGGCGCAGCAACGAACATCGACGGACGTTATAACCTTCTTAATTTAAGAGTTGGTGGCCCGTATACAATTACTATAAGCTTTATTGGTTACAAAGAACAAACATTCGATAATGTCTTTTTAACATTGGGTAAGACAGAAAATTTAGATATTAATATGATATCTGATAGCCAAGAACTTGAAGCTGTTGTTATTCAAGGTTCAGGTGGTACAGGTACTTTTGGAAGTGATAGGACTGGAGCAGAAACTAACGTCGGCAGGCGTGAACTTACGCGTTTACCTTCAATTTCAAGATCAGCTTCAGATTTTACAAGATTAGAACCAACAGCTAGTAATGGTTCATTTGCTGGCAGAAATGATCAATACAATAATTTTTCATTAGATGGTGCAATTTTTAATAATCCATTCGGATTAGATGCTGCCACACCAGGAGGACAGACAGATGCACAACCAATTTCTTTGGATGCTATAGAACAAATACAAGTATCTACGGCACCTTACGATGTTACACAATCTGGTTTTACTGGGGCAACGGTTAATGCAGTTACGAAAAGTGGAACTAATGAATTTCACGGGACTGTTTATGGCTTCATTAGAAATGAAGACATGACAGGTAGAAAAATAAAAGGGGATAAGTTACCTAAAGTTAAGTTGGATCAGAAGCAATATGGTTTAAGCATTGGAGGTCCAATAGTAAAAAACAAATTATTCTTCTTTGCCAATTTTGAAAAAGATGAAAGAGACGATTTAGGACAAAACTGGTTACCATCGGAAAGAGGTGGTGTGAACGCCTCTAGAGTTTTAGAATCAGATTTAATAGCTGTTCAGAGCGCATTAGGTGCATTAGGATATGATACGGGAACTTATGAAGGTTTTCTGCATAATTCACAATCTGAAAAAGGAATTTTTAAATTAGATTGGAATATTAATGATAACAACCGATTGGCAGTTATTTATAATTTCTTAAACGCATCTAAAGAAAAGCCAGCACATCCTACTGCTATAGGATCTAGGGGACCAAATTTTGCTACGTTACAATTTGAAAATTCTGGTTATGAAATAAATAATAAGTTGCAATCTGTTCAAGTTGAATTAAATTCAACTTTATCATCAACTGCAACTAATAAATTCCAATTTGGATATACACATTTTGACGATTTTAGAAACCCATTTTCAACACCAGCGCCTAGTATTTTAATTGAACAGAATGGTTCAAATTATATTGTTGCAGGTCATGAACCTTTTTCTATTCACAACAAATTAGATCAAAAAGTTTTACAATTTTCAAATAATTTAAATTTCTTTAAAGGTGATCATACCTTTACCGTTGGTTTTTCTTTTGAAAAATTCATGTTTGACAATTCCTTTAATTTAGGAGTATTTGGAGGAACTTTTGGTTTTCCAATCGGTAACGATTTTAGAAATTTCGCCTCTGTTCAAGAATTTTTAGACAATGCGCAACCTGGAGGATTGATAGACGGTTTAATTCAAGGAGCAATTGATACAAATGATGCATTAAATGCAGCAGGAGAAGGAGTTCCTGGAGGTTGGGCATTGGCTGAAACTAATGTTGGACAATTAGCATTTTATTTACAGGATGAATGGAACGTTAATGAAAAGTTTAAATTAACTTATGGTCTTCGTTTCGATAAACCATTATTCTTTGACTCTTCTCAAAAGGCTCAAGAAGTTATAGACAGGGCATGTTGTTATGTTCCTGATATTCCTTACTACAATCCTAATACAGGAGAAACTGTGTTTTTGGATAATACCGAAATGCCAAATAATGATTGGTTAATATCACCTAGAGTTGGTTTTAACTACGACGTTAAGGGTGATGATACCTTTCAGTTAAGAGGAGGTTCAGGTTTATTTACTGGTCGTTTTCCATTTGTATGGTTGGGAAATCAAATTGCAAACCCAGAAGTGTTCTTTTATAATGTTGTTGACCCAGATTATAAATTTCCACAAGTTTGGCGTACTAATATAGGAACAGATTATAAATTTGATAGCGGTTTAATTTTAACTGGAGATGTGTCTTATACAAAAGACATTAATGGAGCTCATGTACAAAACTGGGGTCTTCAAGATCCAACGGGCACATTAAATGCTCCTGGGGACAACAGACCTATTTATAATGACGTAGATAAAGGAAATAATGCTTATGTGTTTACAAACTCGGATAAAGGAAGAATTTGGAATGTCGCTGTTAAAGCACAAAAAACATTTAATAATGGGTTATATGCTATGATGGCTTATAGCTATTTAAATGCTAAAGATGTAAATTCTATTGAAGCTGAAATTACTGGTGATGCGTTTGATTTTAATCCGATTGCCGGAAACGCAAATGATGATGTTTTAGCCTTTTCTAAATATGGTGACACACATCGTTTTATTGGGGTTGCCAGTAAACGTTGGGATTATGGAAATGATACGTGGTCAACAACAATTTCTACATTCTTTGAATATGCACAAGGTGGACGATTTAATTATACCTATGCTGGGAATATAAATAATGATAGTTCTTTTCAAAATAACGATTTAATATATATTCCTACAACATCTGAAGTTCAACAAATGATGTTCTCTGGTCCTGGACAAGCTGATGCTTTTGAAGCTTATATACAGCAAGATGATTATTTAAGTGAAAATAGAGGAAAAATTGCAGAACGATATGGAGCAATAGCACCATGGAGAGGAAGTTGGGATATTAAGTTCCTACAAGACTATCGTATTAAAATTTCAGAAGATAAAGTAAATACAATTCAATTCAGTATTGATATATTAAATTTTGGAAACCTATTGAGTTCTGATTGGGGATTGGTTCAACAACCTAATAATGTGTCTCCATTAGCCGTAAATACTTCTGGTTCTGAACCTGTATTTACTTTTGATCCGAATCAAACCAAGACGTTTGGGTATGATTCTAGTTTAGAATCTAGATGGCAAATGCAGTTTGGATTACGTTATATTTTCTAATATAAAAAGCAAGAATAAATAGTTAAATTTGCGCCTCTAATTTTAGAGGCGCTTTTTTTACAATACCTATGAAATATTCAAGACTAACTAAAGAACAATTTGAGGAACTACATAAAGAGTTTGTCAATTTTTTAGCCACACAATCTATTACTGCTGAAGAGTGGTCAAAAATAAAGAAATCCCAACCAGAAGTTGCAGAACAGGAATTAGATGTATTTAGTGATTTGGTTTGGGAAGGCGTATTAAATAAAGCTATGTATTTGGAGCATATTTCAGCAAAACAAATGCATTTATTCAGTTTGCGAGAATCAGATATGCATGTTGTAGCCGTTACAATAAAAAGCGATATTAACCTGACTACAAAAGAAGGATTTCAGTGGTTACGTGAAAATTTAATGCATGATGATGTTGAATTTTTACAGGCTACAAAAAGATATTCAGAAGATAAAAACCTTGATAAGTTTAAGTTAATTCAGCAAGGGGCTGTTATCACAAAAGGAGAATTATATCATTTTTTCGATAAACTTATCAATTAGTTATTCATATCGTAGCGATTCTATAGGATCTAATTTTGCTGCTTTAATAGCTGGAAATGAACCTGAAATAATGGCAACAATAAACGCCGTTGTAAAAGCACTAAACATAGCCAGCCAAGGTGTTGTGAATGAAAAACCTAAAGCTGCGGATAGGCCATATCCTACAAGAATACCTAAAATAATACCAAGAATTCCACCAATTTGACCAACCATAATCGTCTCTAAAAAAAACTGAATGGCAATTGTTCTTCGTTTGGCTCCCATAGCTTTTCTAACTCCAATTTCTCGTGTACGCTCTGCTACAGAGACCAACATGATATTCATAAGCGCAATAGAAGAACCAAAAATAGTGATGATACCAATAATCCAGGCAGCTATATAAAGATATTCAGTAATAGCGCCAACTCTATTTATCAAATCATCACTTCGTTCTACTCCAAAATTATTTTCCTCAATAGGGCTTAAAGTTCTAATATTCCTAAAAGTAATTAGAGCTTGATTTAAGGCTTCGTCATAAAATTCTTGTTTATCAACTTTAATCATTAACGAATAATTGGCATTTGGATTGGTAAAAATAGATCTGGCTTTTTGTATGGGAATTAGAACACGATTATCTTCCTTACTGTTAAAGGCATTTTTATTAGATTTTAATGTCCCAATAACTTTAAATTTATGACCTCTAATTGTAATGGTTTTACCTATGGGGTTTATTTCAGTAAAGAACTTTTCTTCAAGGTCACTTCCTAACATACAAACATTAGAGCTATTTTCTATTTCAAGAGCATTAAACTCTCTTCCTTTATTAATTTTAAAGCCAGAATTTTCAATAAAATATTCATTAACACCAAGAACCAATACATTCGGATCTGTTTTTTTATTCTCAAATTTTATTTCAGCGCTTCCTGTACCACCAAAAGATAAGGATGTTGTTGTCATTGGAAAATGATACTTATCAATAAATGTTTTGGCATCTGTGTAACTAATAACCGGATTTATTTTTTGACGCTCGGTACCACCATGTCTTCGAATAGAAAATTCATATTGCTCAATAGTAAATGTATTGGCTCCCATAGAAGTAAAGTCGCTTGATATGGTGTTTTCTAATGCCTTTACAGCACTTAAAATACTCACCAATGCCGTAATGCCTATAGCAATAATCAAAACCGTAAGAATGGTTCTTAATAGTTGACTTTTTATAGAATTAATGGCTATTCTTATATTTTCTCTAAACAATGAGAACATAGATAGGTTTTAAATCTTTTTTATAAGACTAATAAAAGTGAATAAAGTTACCATAAAATAGAAAAAACATGACAGGAGAAATTAAAAATTAAGATATTTGTGTTTTAAACCTCTTTTTAATGGCTCAAAAACCAAGCATACCTAAAGGCACACGAGATTTTAACCCAGAACAAGTAGCGAGACGCAATTATATTTTTAATACCATTAAACAAAGTTTTGAGACTTTTGGTTTTCAGCCAATTGAAACACCAAGTTTTGAAAACTCTGAAACCTTAATGGGAAAATATGGCGATGAAGGAGATCGGTTGATTTTTAAAATTTTAAATAGTGGTGATTTTTTGTCTAAAGTTGAAAATGGAATATACGAATCTAAAGATTCGCAAAAAATAACACCAAAAATATCTGAAAAAGCCCTTCGTTATGACCTAACTGTACCTTTCGCACGATATGTGGTACAACACCAAAACGAAATAGAGTTTCCGTTTAAACGTTACCAAATACAACCTGTTTGGCGTGCAGACAGACCACAAAAAGGGCGTTTTAGAGAGTTTTACCAATGTGATGCCGACGTGGTTGGTAGTAACTCGCTTTGGCAGGAAGTTGAGTTTATACAATTGTATGATACTGTCTTTACCGCTTTAAAACTGGAAGGTGTTATTATAAAAATTAACAATCGTAAAGTATTGTCAGGAATTGCAGAAGTTATTGGAGCACAAGATAAATTAATAGATTTTACCATTGCTCTGGATAAACTAGATAAAATAGGTGAGGAGAAGGTAAAAGAGGAAATGCTTGGTAAGGGAATTTCTGAAGATGGGATTGCCAAATTGCGACCTTTGTTCAGTCTTTCAGGAAGTTTTGAAAGTCAGATAGAAAGCTTAAAAACTATACTTTCATCTTCAAAAGAAGGCAAACAAGGTATTGAAGAGTTAGAGTTTGTAAGTAAAGCGATTAAAGATTTAGGTTTACAAACTGCAAAGCTTCAATTAGATGTTACACTTGCGAGAGGTTTAAATTACTACACAGGAGCTATTTTTGAAGTTGCTGCTCCAGAAGGAGTAGATATGGGGTCTATTGGAGGAGGAGGTCGTTACGACGATCTTACAGGAATTTTTGGATTAAAAGATGTAAGTGGCATTGGTATTAGCTTTGGTTTGGACAGAATCTATCTGGTGTTAGAAGAGCTGGACTTATTTCCTGAAACAGTAATGAATAATATTGAAGTGCTTTTCATCAACTTTGGAGAAAGGGAAGCACTTTACAGTTTAAAAGCCATTAAGCGTTTACGACAAAAAGACATTGCAGCTGAACTTTATCCCGATGATGCTAAAATGAAAAAGCAAATGAATTATGCCAACAAAAGAAATATTCCATTTGTGGTTTTAGTAGGAGAGAAGGAGCTTAATTCTCAAGTTTTCACCCTAAAGAATATGAAATCTGGAGAGCAGTTTGAGTTGTCATTAGATCAATTAATTTCGTATTTAAAATAAAAAAAGTCCCAATGTGAATTGGGACTTAAAAAGTACAGTCAAGACTATGGTAGATTTGGGCCTACAAGGTTTATTGGACTAGCACTTTTTTTGAAATCGTTCCTTCTGTGGTTTCAACTTTTATAATATAAGATCCTACACTTAAAGGATTTGTTTTTAATTCTGTATAATTTTCAGTAATCTCATTGTTGAACCTGAAAACAGTTTGGCCTAACATGTTTATCATTTCTAGCGATTTCACGTTTTCTAACATTGGATTATGAACAATGATACTTTTCTTTTCATTTGAAAAATATGTTTGAAGGTTATTAATTTCTAAATCATCAATACCTAACGATGATGGTTTTGAGAACGTAACTTCAAATCTATCATGATGCTCTCCAGTTGTTAAATATACTTCATAATTGCTTGCTCTTAAATCATGATACAATCCTAATTCTTTATCATGAATAAAGATTTGAATTCCATCATCAATATTTTCCAAAGTATCTATTTTTAGAGTTGAGAGACCTTCTATATTTGTTTTAATTCCAAGAGGTAAGACTTGTTGTTCATCAAAATTATTTACTGCTTGAATAATGAATTTTGCATTGTTAAATTGCCAATACATATCTTCCTTATTATCTTCTATTAATGCAGCGTCATATCCTAAATCGAAATCATTAGACGTATTTTCGTCAACTCCAACAAGTAACTGCCTGTGATATCCTTTAGGAGAGTCTAACATTAATCTTATTTTTTGTCTAGGATCTATATCTTCATCAACTGCTTCAGATTCAGATTTAGTATTTGAATTTCTTAAGAATACCGATCCTGAATTTGTTCCAGTTACAGCTTCTTTCTTGAAGATACGTTGGCTATTTTTAAACAAAATATTACCACCATCTACTGTTGCTAAACCAGTTAAAGCTGCATCTACTATGGCAGAAACAAAGAAACCTTGACCAACTGGAATGTATCGTTCTGGAATTTTAGTACCGACAGCTCCAGTGTTATTAATTCTGACATCATTAGAAATTGCAGCAGTACCACCAATTAACGTATAAGTGGCATATCCACCTTGATATTCAGCTAACACGTGAGTGCTACTTGCAAAATGATCCCAGAAGTATAATGCACCATTAATTACGTTATCCGCATTTCTTCCTCCATCGGCAATACTAATGTTATCGTAAATAAATTCGTTGGCATCAATTGCAGAAGCATAAGGGTTTCCTACTAAATACTGATTTCCAGATGCTAGAGTTAAAGATATATCTCCGTTATTTGGTTTACCTTGAATGACATAATTTTGCTGCTGTGTTATTACTCCACCTGTATCTGCGACACCTTTCATGGTAAATCCTTCTCCAGCATTAACACTTCCGGTACTTCTTACATGTTGCCATTGAGAATAATCATCTCCTGGAAGATTTGCATATTTCCAAATCCAGTAATCAGCAATGCTTATTGGTGAACCTGAAGCGCCATTATAACCTGATGTTAAAAAGTTTATTGAAGCTGGAGAACTTGGTGTTGTTCCATCCATAAATACATTTGGTAGTGAATAGCCTGTATTATTAGATATTACACTTGTCTCTCCAACCGGTAAAGACCAATAATTATAAGTATATAAATCCCTTGTACCTTGTTGGTCTTGTTCTATTGATCCAGCGCTTGTTACATCTAATGTACTCTCTGCACCCTGAACTAATTGAGATTCATCTTCTAAATCTATTTTTCCATCCAATTTCAAATACCAGCTAACATTTAATTCTGAATCATTTTGAACTCTAAACGTAATGGGATTAGACCCAGCGTCTTGTTGGTCTACAATGAGTCCTAAATGCTTTTGGTTTGAGCCATAAGTTACATTATCGTGTTCAACTTTCACGATGGACCAATCGTAAGTCACAACGTCATTCCCATTAACACCATCAGCTGCAATATCTACTGCTGCTGCTAGATCTCCACTTTGTTGCGTCACAAAAGGGAGTGGTGCGGATTGTACATCAATAACTTTAGTGTTATAGATTTTTGCTCCTGCTCCTACATCAATACTAGCAGTTGTAAGGTCGTCAATGATATCATCTTTGTAAGCATCCATTCTAAAGTACCTTTGTAAATTATTCCAAGGTAATGGTGTATCATTTGACTCATCAACAAAATCAGTTACATTTTTAGGCACGATAGCTCCTCTTGTGGTTCCACTATTATCCTCAATCTCTTGATATACCATTTTTTGCAACTCATTTTCTGTTAAAGCTTTATCAAATACACGAACTTCATCTAAATAGCCTTTAAAATAGTTACTATTTGTATCAGGTTGCCTACCAAGTGAAAAACTTGAAGTGTCAGCTGGTAGTCCTCCACTTACTGAAAGATTATTACTAACTTCCATTCCGTTAACATATAAATAGAACTCACCATTTTTATACGTTGCACCAATATGAATCCATTGATTTGTCGTTAATGAAGTTCCATTTGATAATGAATAACTATTAGCATAGGCTGTCACGCTTTTATCAGAATTTAATTGCAAATAAAATACATCTTGACCCGCAATGATTTGATTTCCTGTTGCTGTAGGATCAATTTTTATCCAGGTCATAATGGTTCCTTCACTCCAAGAGCTGATTACAGTGGCATCATCTGCATAATCATTACGACCATCAAAATACAAATGTAGTTTTCTGTCTAAATCTCTTGGAGACCCAAATTGCGCATCGTTAGTATCAAATAGATCTACGATACCATCACCATCTGTATCTGTTGTATCGTCTATAACACCATCATTATTAGCATCAAGACTTGCGTAAAGTGTTCCGGCAATATCGTAAATACCATCATTGTTTGAATCTGTATCAATATAATCTGGTGTACCATCATTATCAGAATCTAAAACATAGTAAACAGTTCCGTTAACAATACCTTGGCTATCATTACCATAAGCATCTGAGTAATTATTGGCACTATCATGGAAGTCATAAATATCCAAAATTCCATCTCCATAATATTCTGGTGTACCGGTTCCATAAACATCTTTTTCTCTAAAAGCTTCAGATTCTGGACCATCTCCAACACCATCTCCAGTTATATCGCCATCTCCATTTTGAAATGTTGCATCAGCTGTATTTCCTGCACCTGATTCATCAACATCAAAAATACCATCATTATCACTATCAAGGTCATGATAATTTGGCACACCATCACCATCAGAGTCTAAAACTACATTACCAGCAGCTGTATCATGCATCCCATCTCCATTAGCATCCACCCAAGCCACATCTAGTTTTCCTGTTCCATTACTTAAATGGCCTAAACCAGCTTCTACAATATCAGGAATACCATCATTATCATCATCAAGGTCAAAAAGATCTGCAATACCGTCGTTATCAAAATCACAAAGTGTTTGTCTAATTTCTATGTCATCTAATGCTAAATCATTACCCAAACCACCTGTTTCATTATTAATAAAAATAACTTGAAATTCATTTACAGGAAGTGTAAGATCAGCAGTAAACTGATACCAATCTCCAGCAGCATTGCCAGCTGTTGTTGGAGCAATATCTCCAGTGGTAATTGAAGCTAGGACATTATCGCTCATATCTCTAAACTCTACTAAAATGTTTGGTCTTAAGCGAGTCGCTATATTAGGAGCATCTGTTCTGTCAATGTTTATGACCCAAAAACTATATGTAATAGGTACTCCAGGTAAAGCTCCACTAATGTGAGCTGTATAGAAAATCCCTGGATCATAAGATGCATTAAAAATGGCCATTCTGCCATCTGTATCTCCCGTATGGTCGCCTCCAGTATACCAATATGTTCCGGCCCATGATGAACTCTGTGCGGTAGTTGCTACTGTATATTCTCCATCATTTAAATCAACGCTCGATAGATCTGGACAAGACCCTGTGTTAGTGCCAACTGTACCATTTTCATAACAATATGTTGTCATAGCATCATATGATGTATTAATAGTTGTACGTGGACCAGTACCAAAAGTCTCTTCTAAAAATTTATAATTTACTGCATAAGAAATTGGTGAAGCATCACAGCTTAATTCTTCATCAGAATCAGGAATACCATCGTTGTCATCGTCAATATCTATATTATCAAAAACACCATCATTATCACTATCATAGAATAATTGAACCGCCGTACCTTGAATTACAAAGTCATAAGTGCCTTCATCAGCATCGTTATTGTTGACCGTAACGGTACAGGTTTGTGTGCCATTAGTTGTAGCTGTATAGGTAATGCTAAATGTAGTACTTCCGCCTGCAGTTACAGGAGAGCTGTAAGAAGTTCCCGTAATTGAGAAATCTGTTGTATTAGATAAAGTAATACTTGAGATAGTAAGATCTAAAGTTCCTGCACTATTATCTATTGTAAAGGTCTGTTCAACAGTTGATCCAATATTAATGGTTCCGAAATTAGTATCGTCTGAATTGTCAGGAGTGGTGTCTCCATCAACAATTTCTATAGCTGCTCCACCTAGAATAGCAATTTCAGGAGCTGGTGTAAACGAAGTACCTGTAATATCAAAAGTATATGGATCTTCGTTACTGTCATCATTATCTATGCTTACAGTTGCATTGTATGTTCCATTTGATGTTGGCGAAAAATCAATTGAAAATGTTGTACTATTTCCTCCTGTTACTGTTGTATTTTGAGCAGGTTCTGTAGTAATGCTAAATTCAGAATCTCCAGTAATTGTTATACCAGAACCAGCATTACTCAAGGTTAATGTGCTTAAAGCATGCGCAATATTTTGTATTGTAAATGTATGTGTAGTTGTTGTAGATATTCCAACTGTTCCCCAATCTGTATCATCTGTAGTTGTTGGTGTTGTATCTCCATCTGCTATATTATTCCCTAAGCCAGTAATGTTTATTTCTGGTAATGGTGTTAAACCTGTTCCTTGTATATCAAACGTCCATGGGTTTTCGTCTGGGTCATCACTATTGATAGTGACCGTTGCAGTTCTTAAACCAACAGCACTTGGTGTAAACGTAATTGTAAATGTGCCTGAACTACCTCTATCAATTGTAGTAATCGAATGACTTAATGCAAAATCAGCTGCGTTTGCACCAGATACAACAATACTACTTATAGTTAATTTATTACTTGAAGCTGGTCCTCCAGAATGTGTATTTTGTATTTCAAAATCGTTAGCTATCCCAACGCCAACATCAGAATTACCATAATCTGTACCTTCAGCAACAGATGGTGTAGTATCTCCAATTGGAATGTCATTTGTAGAGGATTGATCTCTTACATTAATATCTTGAGAGCCACCAGACCATGTACCATTCCCTTGAACATCAAAAGTATACGGGTTTTCGTCACTATCATCATTAGCAATGCTAATGGTAGCTGTCCTAATACCAGTTGCACTAGGATTAAATGTAATATCGAAAGTGGTGCTTCCACTGGCAGCAATAGAACTTGAAGGGTTTGAAGTTACTGTAAAGTCTGAAGCATGAGTTCCAGATATACTAATATATGTTGGACCAGTTCCTGTTAAATTTAGGCCTAACGCACCTTCATTTTGTATTGTAAACGTGTGGATAATCATGCCTACGGCCAAATCGGCATCTCCAAAGTCAGTATTGTCACTCACACTTGGTGTGGTGTCACCATTTGCTATTGAAGTAGAATTACCTTCAATATCTATTTCGCCACTTGGAGTGGTTCCGTTACCTTGAATATCAAAAGTATAAGGGTTTTCATCACTATCATCATTAGCAATTGTTAATGTTGCAGTTCTAATCCCTGTAGCACTAGGGTCAAAGGTTATATTGAATGTCGTAGTACCACTAGCTGAAATTGAACTAGAAGGGTTTGCTGTTACGGAAAAGTCAGCTGCATTAGTCCCTGAAATGGCTACAAATTGTGGCCCTATTCCAGTTAAAGACAAAGAAGCGGACCCGATATTCTCAATTGTAAAGGTTCTCACCACAGTGCCAGATGTAACATCGGCGTTTCCAAAGTCAGTATGGTCGCCGGTATTTGGGGTAGAATCACCATCAATAATTGGAACAGAATTACCAACTAAATTAATTTCGGGTGATGGTAAGTAACCTTCAATAAGAACGTTATCAATCAAAATAAACCTACCAGTTCCATTTGTTTCTTCCTCGAATCTGAATTTTGAATTTGAAGAAAATGTATAACTACCAGTATCAATACTTACGGTATCAGAATAATTTGTATCCACTACCATATCTGATGGTATTGTATAAGTTGCTATAACAGTCCATGTACTCCCACCATTATCGGAATACTGTAAATTAAAATATTCATTATTTTTCATATATGCCGCACGAAAATCAAAAGAAATATCTACCGAAGTATATGGTGTAAGGTCTATATTATTGGTAGTCATCATTGAAGTTGATGATTTGTCTCTAATTTTTACTACAGTGGTTGGATTGAATGCGGCAAAAGGTGTTCTAAAACAATCTGATCCACCAGTGTTCCAAATACCCCAACCAGAGTCAAAGTTTTCAGAATCTATTGTGGTTTGAGAAAATGAGTTTAAAGATATTAATAAACCTACTACGAATATAAGTGGCTTAAATAAAAAAGTAATATTTTTCATAAGCAGTTAAATTTAGTTTTGGGACTAATTATTTAATAAATATTAATTTACACGTGCGTAAATGTATTTGAAACATCCATGAAATACAATAAAAATCGATGAAACGCACTTTTTTTTAACATTTTAAAACAAAAAAACACCCTAAAATGCATAAATAGTGCCTTTAAGGTGTTTTGTTTCAGTTAGTTTAAGAAAATTTAATGTTTTATGATCAATTTTTTAATGGCAATATTTTGGTTTTTATCATTGAATAATTGAACAAAATACATACCATTGGTTAAGTTATTAACCCTAATGGTATTGTTCACGTTAAAATCCGATATTTCCTTTACTAGTCTTCCTTGTATATCAACAAGTTGAATTCGACTAATATATTGGCTATCATGCTGTTTTGTAATAATTTTAAAAGAATTAGAAGTAGGGTTTGGAACTAGAGAGAATGCAAATTCTTCTTTCTTAAAATCACTGTTAGTTAATGTAGTACCAATAAATTCTAATCTTTCAATATTACCTGCATCGGTTACACAATACATGGTTACTCCATCGAGATTAAAAGCAATATCTCTATATCTCGTACCACTCGCTGAATGAAACTCTTCATAAACCTGACTTTCAAGAGCGTCACCTGAAACATTTAATTTAGATCTAAAGATCTTATTTCCCTTTAGAGTAGGTATGAAAAGTGATTTATCCCAGTCAGGAATTAGACCTGCTTCATAGATGTCAATACTTGATGGCGCTACAGTTGGCCAGCTTAAATAGCCTCCTGTTGGTTCTAAGGTAACGGTACTGTTATAAGTTCCTACAGGTTCTTGAAAATTTGTCGAAATAGATGGGTATGACGTAGATTCGTCAGTATAAGGACCTGGACAACTATTTGCATTATAAGACCCACAATTTGCTGGGTAAGCAGACCAATTGCAATAAGCATATCCTAAATCGTCATTATAACCCGAAATTAGAGGCCAACCATAATTTTGTCCTGATAGAATAACATTTATTTCATCATCAGTTTTATCACCATGTTCCGAAGAATACAATTTACCATCTGACCCGAAAACCAAGCCTTGTGGATTTCTGTGCCCATAAGTATAGACATGACTTTGAACTAAATTCAAAGTAGGATTATCTGATGGAATTGTACCATCTAAATTCATTCTTAAAATTTTGCCTTCGTAGTCTGAATAATCTGATGAACTCGTAGGAAGATATTGTGATCTGATTTCATTACAAGCATTTCCACCTCTGTTTTTTTCTTGATCCCCAATAGAATAATACAATTTCTGATCTGCAACTGGTACATTTGGTGGTCCAATTATCAATCTACCACCGCTATGTCCAGTATTACTACCTTCAAAGTCTTCTAAAACTGTGTATGCACTACCACTATCTAAAAAGCCATTTCCACCATTATAGTTATAAGTATATCTTGCAATACGTACTTTTAAGCCACCTGACGAGTAAGAATATGCTAAATAGACATAATTGTTAGTTGTAGTAGTTACATCTGCATATAAATCAGGATGTATGGCCATTCCCAACAATCCATTTTGACTATGGTCATGTGTCACTAAACTTGTTATATCTAACATATAGGACTTTGCTCCACCATTCACAGGGTCAACTCTAACTATATAACCATCTTTTTCAGTAATCCATAAATAGTCATCTGGCCCATAAATCATTTCAAAAGCTTCATTTATACCACTACTTATTGAGGACACGTTCCAATCAGGGCCACTAGTTGTAGGCGTATAAGTGATGTTGTCTGCCATACCATCAACCGTAAAAGTATAAGGGTTTTCGTCATTATCATCATTAGCTATGCTAATCGTTGCTGAATGAGATCCTATAACTGTTGGATTATAAAGTACAGTAAAAGTTTCACTGTTTCCTCCCGTAATAGTATTAGAGCTTGGTTGAGCCGCTACAGAAAACTCACTATCACCTGAAATATTTACAATAGGTGAACCAGAAAGCATTAAAGTTGTCGCTGCTGGTCCTAAATTTTTTATTGAAAAATCTTCTGATGAAGAAGAGTTTGGTGGAATTGTTCCAAAATCAAAACTCCCACTATTATTTACCGTTGTATCTCCTTCGTCTGCAATTTCTATTTCAGGTAGATTGTCTGCACTAATAGTAAATTCCCAGCCGTCGCCACCATCGTTGGTTGCATCACTAAATACTGTGACTGTTGATGTAAAGCTACCTATTGAAAGCGCATTAAATGTAATTTCAAATGTAGGATTTGGTCCTCCTTTTGCAATGCCAATAGGCGTTGGATCAGAAGTAATGCTGAAATCGCTTGAATTAGATAACGTAATACCTGAAACATTTAAAGTAGTATTGCCAGAATTCTGACTATTGTCTATAGTGAAAGTTCTGGTAGCACTAGATTGAAAATCTGTATAATTATTAATTTGAGGACTATTGGAACTATTGTCTCCAATGGATTGCCCATTACCTAATACGTCTATTTGTTGAGCATTGTTTGTTTGCCAGCAAAAAGTTGATAGTAAAATGATAAAAAATCGCGTAAAATTATTCATAAGTGGTCAAATCTTTATTTGGGTTAATATTGTTTAAAAATTATCAGTGTCAAATATAGAATAAAAAACAATAAAATACCGATTAAATGCAAAAAAATCGGATGAAATACATAATAATTAAATAACTAATTCAAAATCAATTATTTATAAAACAAAAAAACGCACTAAAATTTTAGTGCGTTTTTAACATTAACATCAATGTTTTATAATTAATCTATCAATTTTGATAATACCTCCATTATCATCTGTTAACTTCAATAAATACAGACCTTCTGATAGATCCTGAATATTGAGGTTTTCTATTTTACTGGTCATTTTTTTCTCTTTAACAAGTTGACCAGTAATATTGTATAAGCTAATATCGATATTTGATTTTGTTTCGACTTGCTCAATAAACAATTGAGACGAAGCAGGATTAGGATAAATCTTTATAGATTTTCCAAATGTGGAAACTGATTGCTTAACATTGTTACCTCTTGCTGCAATATTTATGCAATAGGATACAACTCCTAAATTCACACTCATTGTAACGTCAGAATTTCCATCATACCCATCAGAAAGATTTACGGTAACAGAATTTACAATTCCTGTTATATCAATATTAGCAGAGCTAACATTGGCTCCACTATATGAACCAGCTGATTGTTGTACGCTGTTTTCATCTAAATACGTTACACTTACAAAGTCTATAAATCGGTTGGAAGGCTTACCATTTATGACTTGATTAAGACCACTAATTGTGAATGAAACATCTTGACTATCAGTTGGTAAATCTAATGTTGCATTATTGCTACCAGAACCAGAATGAGTTAATGGATTCGTTCCGAAGACATCTGTTTGAGGATCACAAACTGTTTCTAAACAATCTGGAATTCCATTTTGCGGATTTACATCAATTGTGTCATCAAAACCTGGGCATACATCATCTGCATCACAAACACCATCGCCATCACTATCTGTAAAAGTTCCTTCACAGTCACAATCTACTGTGTAAATATCATTAATCGTACAGTCATCTCCATCATCGCAAGCAGTTCCAATTAATGTGTCATCAAATCCTGGGCACTGATCAAGAGGGTCACAAACACCATCATTATCTGCATCAGGTTGAAGGTCACCAGCACAGTCACAGAATGAATCATATACATCATTAATAGTACATTCATTACCATCATCACAAGAAGCTCCAACTAAACATTTGTATTGAATCTTCATTACAACTCCTGGATTTTCCAAAGATTGAGGGTTTGTACCAGAAGGACCAGACGTACTACCACTTGAATCGGTAATAGCATAAAATGTTATACCGTCCGGACCAACTACAACATCTCTGTAACGATCGTTTGATGAATGAAACTCTTCATACGTTTGACTTTCCAATCCGTCTCCAGCCACATTTAGTTTAGCTCTGAAAATAGTTCCTCTTTTTAGAGTGGGGATTAACAATGAACTTCCCCAATCTGGAATTAATCCAGCTTCATAAATCGTAATGCTTGATGGTGCTACAGTAGGCCATTCTAAAAACCCTCCTGAAGGATCCACACTTACAGTACTATTATAAGTGCCAATAGGTTCTTCTAAAATAGCGGCAAGGGCATTATTCGAGGCATCAAATTCAGGTATTGGTGTTACAGCAGATGGACAATTATGGTCACTAAAATTTCCAGAATTGCAATTTGGATCACTTGACCAATTACAGTATGCATAAGCTTGGTTGTCATAGTAACCTGCAATATTTGGCCATCCATAATTTCCGCCAGCTACAATAATATTCAACTCGTCATCAACTTTGGCCCCATGTTCTGAAGAATATAAACTGCCATTTGATCCAAAAACAATCCCTTGTGGATTTCTGTGACCATAAGAATAAATATGTGTTTGAAATCCACCGAGAGTAGGATTATCGGAAGGAATAGAACCATCCAGATTCATACGTAATATTTTTCCTTTGTATTCTGAAAAATCACCTACACTAGTTGGAAGGTATTGTGCACGTATCTCGTTACAGGCATTTGCAAATTGATTAGAACCTTGATCTCCAGCTGTGTAATATAATTTCATATCTGGACCAAATATTAATTTACCAGAGTTATGGTCGTTACTTGCATCAAAACCTTCAAGAATTGTGGTCGCACTTCCACTGTTCAAAAGACCTGTTGCTGAATTATAAGTGTAGCGAGCAATTCTTAATTTTCTACCACTGGAATTATATGTGTATGCCAAATAAACAAAGTTATTCGAAGCGTTTAAATCCACATACAAATCAGGGTGAATAGCCATTCCCATTAAACCATCTTGACCAGCAGTTTGATAAACCAAACCACCAAGATTGAGCATAACAGTTTTAGAACCTCCTGAAACGGGATCAATTTTAACCACTGTACCACCGCGTTCGGTAATCCACAGATATCCATCAGGACCAAATTTTATTGTATTAGGATTAGATAGTTCTAAATCTGAAGTAATATTGGTAACTGTCCAATCTGGACCACTTGTTACTGGTGTATAAGTAACATTGGTTGCGTTGCCCTGTATTGTAAAAGTATATGGGTTTTCGTCAGGATCGTCATTTGTAATGGTAACCACTGACGACTGTATTCCACTTGTAGTAGCAGAATAGGTAATGGTAAATGTTGTACTGAATCCATTTGCTACAGGAGAGCTATATGAAGCTCCTGAAAATGAAAAATCTGTTGTATTGGATAATGAAATATTTGAAATATTTAATAAGTCTGTGCCAATATTATTTATAGTAAATGTTTTAGAAAGTTGTGAGCCAATATTAACATCTCCATAGTCTGTATCATCACTAGCTGAAGGAGTTGTATCTCCATTAACAATTTCAATACCATTTCCTTGAACTTCTATTTCTGGCACGGGAACAATTGCGGAACCTTCTATACTAAAGGTATATGGATCTTCATCACTATCACTATTATCTAAACTGATTGTTGCCGTATGAGTTCCGGATGATAAAGGATTATAATCAATTGAAAAAGTAAGGCTATTTCCACCTGTAATTATAGTATTTAGAGCAGGTTCAGAATTAATTGAGAAATATCCAGAGCCACCAGAAATAGCTATTCCTGAACCATTATCGTTTATGGTAAGATTAGTAGCTGCGCTACCAAGGTTTTCAATTGTAAATATATGGTTGGTTAAAGAACCTACGGAGACTGTACCAAATGATGTATCATCACTTATAGATGGAGAGTTGTCCCCATTAGCAATACTATTACCTAAACCTGTAATATTTATTTCAGGTTCTGGAGCAATGCCTGTTCCTTGTACAGTAAATGTATAAGGAGAATTTGTGCCATTAAGAAAAGTAATAGTTACAGTAGCTAATTTTATACCACCAGTTGTAGGACTGAAGGAAATGATATGGTTTATTGGAATGTCATTTCCTTTAAGGCTTCCAAGGTTGGAACTTGTAGGCGAAAAAGCTAAATCTCCAGTTAAAGTAACAAGTATATTATTTAATCTCCTGTTTGGACTTCCTCCACCAGCCGTATTATCCAATACAAAAGTATTGTTCTTTGTTGAACCAACTTCAACATTACCAAAATCGGTATTGTCAAAAACAGAAGGTGTAATGTCTCCACTTGAAATAACATTATTATTACCAATTACTTCCAGCGTTCCTTGAGCCGCAAGAGTGTTAATAAAAAAAAGTAGTGTAAATGAGAGAAAAAAGGTTTTAAAATTAGAGAGATAATTTAAATACATAAACATTTATTTTTTGGTTAGAAAGGCTTTTATATAGCATATAAAATTAAGTATTAAAGTTTCTAAATTTTATAGATTTGTTGGTGAAAATATAGAACTTATTAACCGTTTTAATAACAATTAAAAAGAAAAGTGGCTTGAAATTTAATTTCAAGCCACTTTTGATATATAAACGATCTTTCTATCTATTTAAGAACTACTTTCTTGGACAGAATACCTTTTTCGGTTGTAACTGATACGATTCCATAATTAGTATTGATGTGCTCTAGAGGAATCTTAATACTTTTTGTATTTATATTGTTTTGAGTAAACAATTGCTTTCCTAATATACTAAACACCTCAATTTTTTTTATAGTTAGAGAGCTATTCGTATTAACGTAAAGCATGTTTGTATTCCTTAAGTAATTAACTATAGTTGACCTAGTCTCACTTTCTTCAATAGACAAAGCTGCATTTTCATAGGATTGGTTGTCGTCTTGAAAGGCGATGTAAAATCTATCTAAATAATCACCACTACTAATGTTTTTAGAGAAATTTAAGTCATTTATTGGAGTATAAGTGTCAAGCACTGTATCATAAATGAAAACATCAATGGTATTACTAAAATTCTCTAAAGAGGTTAACGAAATTTCTATATTTCCTGAATTGGTTAAAAACAATCCTAAAGGATATTTCTTCGTTTGATCAAAAGCTCCAACACCTTGAATAACATAACGGTCATCTTCGATCATCCAATTCAAATCATCTGGAAAATCATCTGCTACCATTCCATCATAACCATAATCAAAACCATCTGACGCAGCATTGTTAGTTGTAAATGCCAATAGCAAATGTCTTACATAGCCGGTTGGTGTTGTAAAATCTATTCTTACACGCTGTATCGTACTAGATTGTGTTGCCTGATTATTACTGGTATTATTGATTGCATTACTTGTTGTTGTAAATGCTGAAATACCAAAAACTAAAATAATAGCAAAAGCAAGTTGAGTAATTTTTGTCATAGATTTGGGTTTTGTGTTGACAATTAATTATTTAACGTTAGCTAATATAAGTTTTTTACAGGTAAAAATCTATTAAATGCAGGATTATTCGATGAAATGCATATAATTTAAAAGATTGAAAATAAAAAAAGTGGCTTTTTTAGCCACTTTTTTTATAAGTATTCTGTAAAAATGATTAGTGCTTAATAATCACTTTTTTATTAGTACTCTCGCTTGCGGTACTCTCTACTTTAATAATGTAGTTTCCATCAGCGACATTTTTAACAGGTATTGTAAATTCTTGAGACATTGGTGTGTTAGTAATATTCCACGAACCAACAGTCTGACCAACAATATTGATAAGATACACCTGTCTTACTTCAATGTCATTAGGTGATTTTATATATATTTCTTGAGTTTCATTTAAATAATTTACAATAACCTGATTTACTTTGAGTATTTCTTCATCCTCTATACTCAAGGAGTTTTTATTAGCAAATGCTAAATAGAATCTATCAAGATAATCAGCAGCATCTAAAGTTATTTCATAATCCTTAATGTTTATTTTGGTATACGTACCTAAATATGAATCATAAATGTAAACTTTAACGTTGTTATCAAAATTTTCAAGATCGGTTAACGAAACTTCTATTTTACCAGAATTGGCCAAATATAGTCCTAATGGGAACAATTTAGTTTCATCAAAATCTCCAACACCCTGTATGACATAAGGATCTTCTTCCATCAAGAAGGACATATCATCAGGGAAGTCATCTGTGTTTGGAGCATCATAACCATAATCAAAACCATCCGTGGCTTTGTTGTCAGGCACAAATGCTAATAACAAAGGTCTTCCAAAACCATCTGGAGCTTTAAAGTTAAGCCTTACACGTTTTATCTTATCTTCTTCAGAACCAACTGGCGGAGGAGGAGCCGAAGCACCTTTTGTATTAGTGCCGCGAACAAAAATTGAACCTTCTTGACCAGCGACTGAACCTTCTCTCACAAAAATCCTTTGACTATTTTTGAATCTGACATTGGTGGAGTTTTGTGAACTTGCACCATTTACAAAGAAACCTTGGCCAACTGGAATATGATACTCTGGTGTTTTGGTTGGAGCTCCTTGCTGACTAATAATAGGATGTGAAGTAGCAGGTGTCCCTCCAGATAAATTAAGAATAGCATAACCACCTTCATAAAGTTCAGTGATGTGTGTCTTATTTAATGTATAATGTTCCCAGAAATATATTGTTCCTGTAGTACTTCCTGTAGACCCTGGATTTCCACCAGGTATATTGTCTAGGATAAATTCACGAGAATCTATAGCTGAAGGGTAAGGATTACCAATAACTGCAGCTCTGTTAGGACCAACTTGAGTATCTATCGTATTATTATGCGGTTTTCCTATAAACACATAGTTTTGGGTACCTAAAAGAGGAGTTCCAATGGTTTGGCCTACACCGCTACCTTTCATAGTGTAGCCATTGCCAACTGGTATCATTCCATTGAGCCCAACTGAAACCCAGCTATAATAATCGCCAATAGGTTGATTAATATAGTAAAACTGCCAATAATCATTCAATCCAATTGGTGTTATTCCATCTCCACCAAGACTATATGTACTTAATTCTAAAATATCTCCATTCACTGACCCCGTGATAGGAGTTATTGGTAATGGGTTATTTGAATCCGATCCATCCCGAAGTACACTCAATATACTATAGTCAGCATTGTTTGCTGAAGTATTAGGCCATCCACTTACTGGAGATGCCCAATAGTTATAGTTATAAAAGTTAACTGTTCCTTGTTGATCTCTTTCTAAAAAGCCTTCACTATCTACTTCAAGTAAACTTTCATTGACTTGATTAGCAAAATAACGTTTTTGAACTAGTTGAGATTCACCAATTAAATCTATTGATCCATCAAGATCTAGATAATGAGTTACCCATAGACCATGACCTGTATTAGTTTCATCTTGAGTGCCTTGAGCAGTAATTGTTAATTCACTATTTGGTTCAACTAGTAAGCCTAATACAGTTATATCTCTTGGACTAGTAGAAGTGAGATCAGATTCCACATCGTGATATGTTCTTACTATATTCCAATCAATTCGGGTCGTGCCATCAATTCCAATAGCGTTAGGATAATCCCAAACAGTGTGACCCCATAACCAAGGAGATGTAGCATCAGAAGCGGTGTCGTACCAGTTTCCGGTATTATCCGTTTCATAAGGTAATGGTGAATTTTCTAATTGCCATGTCGTAATATTTCGCATTTGACCATCACGAGTGCCTGCATTTGCTAATAAATAACCATTGGCAACATCTGTACCCTGATTCATTCGATAGTAACCATCAAGGTTAGCCCAAGTTAATGCTGCTGGAGGACCAGGAATATCAATAGGAATTACAGCACCTTGTACATTTCCACCATTATCTATTATTTCTTGATTCATCATATGACGAATTTGATTTACAGATAGCTCGACATTCCAAATTCTTAATTCATCCAACCAACCGGAATAATAGTATAAAGGAGTAGGATTGCCGCCTCCGGCTGATTGATCCATGGCGCCCATAATGCATTCAAAATTATTCGCTATTGGAGGAGGCCCAGATGCTGAACCAAGTTCAATACCATCAATATACATTTTGTAGTTGGTTGTGCCATCATAAGTCACAGCAACGTGATACCATCTATTGGTACTAATAGTATTTGTATGTGTAAATGATAAACCGCTATTCCAATTAAAGTAAATTTTATTTCCTACCAAACTTAAATCATAACCATCAACATAAGTGGAAGCATCTCTTTTAGAAAGTATAGTTTGAAATGCATCGTTTGGTCCACCAGAATTAGTTGTAGGATCTGGTTTTACCCAAATCTCTATACTAAAAGGGCCTGCATCTAAATCAAAATCATTTCTAAAGGTGACGTTATCGTCTATACCATCAAAGTCTAATGTTGCACAACTTGATAAGTTAATGATAACACTATCGGAACAATCTCCACCAATACCATGAACCGTCCAAGTCAATTCATATTGCCCGCTAGGCCCACCAAATTCTGCTCTAGGATCATAGATACTAGGGAAGAAATAATTTGCAGGATCTTCTAACGTCCAATCTGGAATACCTGCGACCGCAGGACCAGAAGTAATACTCCATTCTCCAGTCGCACCAGTTCCAGCGTAATCAAATGCGTCACTAGTTGGAACAGTATACAAACCTGGCGTCCAATTGCCACTTGTCTGTAATTCTTGTGCGTTCAATCGCGCTTTTTTAGTATTATCATAAGCATGAAGTTGAGCAGGAGCACCACAGCCACCAGATACCGTTTGATCTACACCTGCATAAGCATAATCTACTGTAAGAGGCACATCTTCAGAACCTCCAGCACAACCATTTATTAAAGTGGTAACCGTATATATTTGATACCCTGGAGTGATAGGTTGATATGCAAAAGTGTTGCTAGTAGATACAACAGAGCTCCATTGGTCCGTCCAAATTACTGTGCTGCCACCACCACTACCTGGTAAAGTAATTCCATCTATGGCCCATGTACTGGTACAGTTTCTTACTAAAGTGAACCGTATTCTTAAATTTGTTTGCCCAAAGTAATCGCTTAAATCCAGAGAAACATCATTGAAATCTGTATAACTACCTGCACCTGAATCTGCTGGACCTGTAATAGTCGGTCTTAAAAATTCAGTGTAAGTGACACCACCATCTAATGAAATTTCTATGATGATTTCAGCCGCTGGTGCAGGTTCTGTAGTAGTCATTGTTTCATCTGTGTAACAAGCGGCCTGTGGTCCTGTTATATTATAGGCTTCTCTAAAATCTAGAGTAGCATTTTGCAAATCCATTAAACTAAAGATAGGAGTTTCTAATGTCGTTATTCTATCTCCATCTGAATTATATATTACAGGATGACCACCAACGCCTGTAACATTATAATATCCGTTCGCAATTCCAAATTTACCTTCGTTGGTTGACGGAGGTCCTGGGTCATCATTATCGTATAGTATGCCGTTAAAAGTTTTTCCATCATTTGTCACTGACCAATTGTTTGGATTTTCGCTATTCGCAGAAGCGGATAATTTACCTAATTCACCATCTACCAACCAGCCATTAGGATCAGTAGTGTTTAATTGCCCTTGGTCAAACCCACCTTCTTGATTAAGTTGTTCTACTCCATAACTAGTTGATGCAGACATGCTTGAGGTGTCGCCATAACAGAATTCTGTTGGGTTGGCAGTAACTGGTTCTGGTTCTAAATCAGGAGGAATTACGCTTACATAGGCTACAGATGAATAACCTGCGTTGCCACAAGTACCACCAGTTGAAAAGACAACGCGATAGCTTGTCAATCCGATAAGACCTGTAAAGTCATAAGTTAGAATATTACTGTCAGGGTCGCCATCACTAGGAGCTGCTGTAAAACCAGATCCTGTATTATATTCCCATCCTTGAATGAACGGAATATAGGCAGAGTCAATATGTAATGTCAATGTTCCATCTCCTTGGTGACAAGCAATGATCTCGCTGCTTATTGGACCCATTTGTCGAGGAATATTTTGATCCCATGCAAAACCATCTAAAAGCGCATCACCCAAATCAGGAATTATTGTAATTTCTACGTCATCAGATACAGCAGGGCAAGGACCAATAGGGTCATTAGTTGTATACGTTAATATTACAGTACCTGCTATCGCATCGGCTGCACTAGGTGTATATATGGCAGTCGTTGAATTGTTATTAAATGAACCAGTACCACTTGTCGACCAAGTACCAGAAGATGCACCACCACCAATAGTAGCAGCCATAACAGCCGTTCCTGTTTCACATATAGTTTGATCTGTTCCTGCATCAACTGTAGCTTCATTACTTACATTAATTGTTCTAGTATCTGATATAGCAGAACATGAATTTGCAGGATCATTGGTTGTTAATGTTAAAGTTACGATCCCTGAAAAATTAACAGCTGGTGTATAAGTAACATTTTGTGGATTAGCCGTTTGTGCTGTACTGCTTAAAGTTCCACCACCAGAAGTAATAGACCAAGCTCCTGTTGTTGCACTTCCTCCAACACTTGCACCAGATAATGCAATTGAACCTGGTGTTGCAGACTGGCAAATATCATCTGGGCCACCTGCTTCAACCGTAGGAGCTAATTCAACATTTATAGTTCTTGTATCACTATTTGCTGGACAAGTACCAGGTGCATTGGTAGTTAATGTTAAAGTAACCACACCGGTAAAATTATTGGCTGGTGTATAGGTTACATTTTCAGGATTTGCTGTTTGAGCCAAACTGCTCAAAGTACCTCTACCAGAGGTAATTGACCAAGCACCAGTCGTTGCACCTCCACCTACACTTGCTCCTGAAAGAGTGATAGAGCTAGGAGTTGAAGATTGGCAAACAAAGTCAGGACCACCTGCTTCAGCAGTAGTTATCTGATCAACAGATAATGTTGCTATTCCCGAATATGCATTTGAACAGGTTCCTCCAGGACTTGAAATGACAACATCATAATTTCCAGCATCTGCTAAAGTAATACCATTAATAGTGTAACTTGTGTAAGCAGGTCCCGAAGCTCCACCAATGTTGACACCATTTTTACGCCATTGGTAATTCGCAATCGATCCAGTGGCCGCAACGGTAAATGTAACATTACTTCCTTCACAAAGCGTTGCCGAATCAGGCTGATCAGTAATATTGATAACTTGATTTATATTAAGTGTGACATTAGCAGATTGAACACTTGAGCAAGAGCTATCGCCACTTACAATTACATAATAAGTTCCAGCATCACTTAAATTAACCATATTAAAGCTCAAAACATTAGTAGTAGCTCCAGAAATATTTGCTGAATTGCTTACCGCTCCACCAGGAGATTTGTACCATTGATACGTGAGATCATCTCCCACTGCTACTACTGAAAAACTTGCAGGTTCAGTAACACAGACACCAACATTGGAAGGTTGTGTTGTTATTACTACCTGATCTTTAATTGTTAAAGTCATACTGTCGTTCACAGCCGTACACGGACCAGCAGGATCGTTTGTTGTGTAAGTAAGTACAACAGATCCAGCAGAGATATCAGCAGGACTCGGCGAATAAACAGCAGTTGTTGAATTGTTATTAAATGTACCAGTACCACTTGTTGACCACGTAGCAGAGGAAGCACCACCATTAATATCGGCAGCCATAGTTGCAGTAGTGTTGGAGCAAATGGTTTGGTTGGCTCCAGCATCCACAGTGGCTTCAGGGTTGATCGTTAAAGTCATCGAGTCATCCACAGAGGTACAAGGCCCAGCAGGATCGTTGGTTGTATAAGTAAGTACAACAGATCCAGCAGAGATGTCTACAGGACTAGGTGAATAAACAGCAGTCGTTGAATTGTTATTGAATGAGCCAGTACCGCTTGTGGACCAAGTTCCAGAAGATGCACCACCACCAATTGTAGCAGCCATGGTTGCAGTGTTGTTGGAGCAAATGGTTTGGTTGACTCCAGCATCAACGGTGGCTTCTGGATCGATCGTTAAAGTCATACTGTCGTTCACAGCCGTACACGGACCGGCAGGATCGTTTGTTGTATATGTTAGCACAACAGATCCCGCAGAGATATCAGCAGGGCTAGGTGAATAAACAGCAGACGTTGAATTGTTATTAAATGAACCACCACCACTTGTAGACCAAGTTCCAGAAGATGCACCACCACCAATGGCGGCAGCCATAGTTGCAGTATCAGTAGAACAGATAGTTTGGTCAGAGCCAGCATTTACTGTAGCTTCAGGGTTAATTGTTAAAGTCATACTGTCGTTCACAGCAGTACACGGACCGGCAGGATCGTTTGTTGTATAAGTAAGCACAATGGAACCAGCAGAGATGTCGGCTCCACTCGGTGAATAAACAGCAGTTGTTGAATTGTTATTAAAAGAACCAGTACCACTGGAAGACCAAGTTCCAGAAGATGCACCACCACCAATAGTGGCTGCCATAGTCGCACTATCTGTAGAACAGATAGTTTGGTCAGAGCCAGCATTTACTGTAGCTTCAGGGTTAATTGTTATGGTGCCTGATTCTGAATCAGGAGCACAAGTTCCTGTAGCCGTTACGGTATAATTAAATGTGCCAGTAACTGTAGGCGTGCCACTTATAGTAAAATTACCTGCACTATAAACCCCAGATACTCCTGCAGGTAAAGAGCCTGAAGTAATTGATGCACCTGTCCCATTAGTGATGCTGAACACAATTGGTGAAATAGCTGTATTAAAGCAAATAGTTTGATCTTTATTAGCTGGATCACTAATTATTGTGTTTGGGTTGACAGTAACAGTAGTTGAACCAGAAATGGATTGAGTACAAGATAAGTTACTAGTATAGGCAACAGAGACTAAATTATATGTAGAAGTAGTTGATAACGCTCCAGTATTTAAAGTTGCATTTCCAGAACCATCTAAAGCAATAGTTTGAGAGGCGCCACCATTAACATTGTATGTAACCGTTGTATTTGGTTGACCACTAAACTGAATGTTTGTATTAGATCCTTCACAAATGGTAGTACCACCAGAAATGGTTACGGCATCATCAACAATATATATGGTCATAGTATCCGTCACTGGATTATTTGCACATGTTCCAGAAATATTTCGACCCGTAATAGTTAAAATTACCGTGTCACCAGGATTTAATCCGCTTGGAAGTGTATAATTACCTGTTAATTGATTGTTTACACTTCCTCCCGGAAATGTCCCACCACTAGGACTATCAGTCCATCCAAAATGTCGAGCTTTTGTAATTGCTCCATCTATAGCACCTTGCAAGGTAATTTGAGTAGAGGAAGCACAAATATATTGATCAGGTCCGGCATTTACATATGCAAAGTCTGCTACCGTTAAAGCTAAAAAATTTGAAGTAGAACCACAAGGATTAACCGCGGTAACGGTAATGTCACCGTCTATAGCAGTATTAGATACATTAACTGTAATATTTGTGGTACCTTGTCCAGAACTAATAGTATATCCAGATGGAACTGTCCAATTGTAGCTTACGGCACCAACTACAGGTGCTATAAAATAAGATTCTGGTGTTGGAGGACAAATTCCAGAATTTCCTGTTATTACGCCAACGGCAGCAGGCATGCTATCATAAACTTCAATAGTTCCACCTAAACTTGTACCACCACAACCTGTTGTATTAACCGTATAGTTATATGTTCCTGCAGCAACCGTTGCGATACCACTTATAGTATATACACCAGTTCCTGAATTATATGACCCAGAAACACCAGCAGGTAAACCACTAACATTTGCACCAGTTCCACCACCACCAATTTGATATTGAATATTGGTTAAGGAGTTAGAAGTATTAGCACAAATATCTTGATTATTGTTTCCTGTTATTAAACTTATAGTTGCATCTGGATTTACAGTAATAACAACTGAATCCGTGTTGTAACAACCAGTAGTGCTATTTTCACTTCTCACATAGTATGTTGTAGTAGAAGCAGGGCTTACAGTTGAAGATGCCAACGGATTTGAATCATTATCAGCATCAGCTTGACTTGTATGATAGGTTCTATTAGTTCCTGAAGCATTTGTGATAGTTGCTAAATCAATACTACTTCCAACACAAATAGCTTGATCATCTCCTGCATTCACAGCAGGTAAAGTATCAATTGAAATATCAATAGAATTGGTTGTAAAACAACCCGTAGCCAATTCACTTCTCACATAATATGTAGTAGCCGAAGCAGGACTTACCGTTGCAGAAATTGCACCAGTGTCATTGTCAGCATTTGCTTGAGTAGTATGAAAAGTGACAGTTGTACCGTTGGTGGTCACCAAAGTATTTAAATCGATACTTGTTTGACTGGTTGCACAAACAGAACCATCAATAGTACTTAAAGTAGGTAATGGATTTACCGTAATTGTTACAGTATCTATATTTTGACAGCCATTGGAGTCGGTACCAGTAACAGTGTATGTTGTAGTTACTGATGGTGAAAAAGGAACATTATTGGAAACACCATTGTCCCAAGAATATGTTGAAGCTCCACTTCCAGAAAGTGTCACAGAATCGCCAAAGCAAATGGTTTGATCACTTCCGGCATTTACGTTGGGTAGCGGGTTTACAGTAATAACAACTGAATCAGTATCATAGCAACCAGTAGTTCCATTCTCGCTTCTCACATAGTATGTTGTAGTAGAAGCAGGGCTAACGGTTGAAGATGCCAGTGGATTTGAATCATTATCGGCATCAGCTTGACTTGTATGATAGGTTCTATTAGTTCCTGAAGCATTTGTGATAGTTGCTAAATCAATACTACTTCCAACACAAATAGCTTGATCATCTCCTGCATTCACAGCAGGTAAAGGAATAATAGTAATATCAATAGTATCGGTTGTATAACAACCTGTAGCCAATTCACTTCTCACATAATATGTGGTTGCAGAAGCAGGACTTACAGTTGCAGAAATTGCACCAGTGTCATTGTCAGCATTTGCTTGAGTAGTATGAAAAGTGACAGTTGTACCATTTGTGGTCACCAAAGTATTTAAATCGATACTTGTTTGACTCGTTGCACAAACAGAACCATCAACAGTACTTAAGGATGGTAAAGGATTTACCGTAATTGTTATAGTATTACTTGTAGCATTAGCTGGAGAAGGACATTGTACCTCCGACGAAGGAGTCATGATTAAATATACTTCATCACCAGCATTCAAAGTTGTTGTTGTATATGTTGGGTTGGTTCCTACTAACGTTACACCAGGAGTCTCATTCAGATACCAAGCATACGTTGGATTTAGTCCCATATTCAAGGTAGATGCACCAACTGTTGAAAACGTAACCGATTCTCCCGGACATATTGCGGAATTCGTAGATTGAATTGCAACTGATGGAGTAACGGTTGGATTGACTGTAACGGTTATAGAATTGCTAACAACACCACACGCAAATAAATTAGAGGTCATAACTACAGTAACCGTATCTGCATTGGCCAAAGTACTAGTAGTAAAGGTTGAATTGGTTTCACCTGGTTCGTCAATACCATTAATCTGCCATTGATATGAAGGAGTACCATATGTTCCTCCAGGTGTAGCGGTAAAAGTTACCGGAGCAGAATCACAAAAGTTGCTTGGATCACTTGGGTTAGAAAGAATGGAAACAGAGGCTGAAGTACTTGCATCGATCACGGTAACCGTCGCAGTACAAGAAACAGAATTTCCATTGCCATCATCAACGGTTAAAGTTACCGTATTTGTACCAATATCATTACAATCGAAATCTTCTATATCTAAACTTAAGTTTGTTGTTCCGCAGTTATCACTTGAACCGTCGTCAATTTGAGCTGCTGTAATACTTGCTAAACCTGTTGAAGGATCTAAAGCAACATTAATATCTTGACATACAGCATTGGGTGGTGTTGTATCATCAATAATCACATTTTGATTGACATTTATAGAGTTCCCATTTCCATCATCAAAGGTCCAAGTCACCACAGTTGTACCTTGAGTTGTAATTGGGAATGT
>NZ_JBEEEN010000004.1:0-257863 GCF_040117515.1 Gilvirhabdus luticola | reverse complement strand
ACCACATTAGGGTTAGCAGCAGGCACATCAGCTAAACATTGTACATTAATATCAGCTGGGTTTGAAGCAGTAGGCGGTATAGTATCAGAAACTACGACATCAAAATTACAGTTAGCTGTTAAACCGGCAGCATCAGTTACGGTAAGGCCTATATTTGTTGTTCCAACAGAAACTACGGTTCCAGCTATAGGCGATTGAGTTACGACTCCACCAGCACAATTATCATTAGCAGTAGCTAGTCCTGTATAGTCTGGAATAGTAAAGTTACAAGACGCATCTACATTCCCAGTTTGGTTACCAGGACAGGTTATGGTTGGTGGAATATTATCATTTACTCTTATTTCAAAACTACATGAAGCTGTATTACTTGAGGAATCAACAAAATTAACAACAACAGTTGTAATTCCAGCATTAAAAGTAACACCACCTACAAAATTATTTTTACCCTCAATAATATTATTTGTAGTAGTAGCACCTGAAGCTGACCAATCTACTACGTTAACTGTCGTACAATTATCAGTAGCAGTTGGAAAAAAATTATTGTAAGCGACATAACTGCAAGCACCAGAGTTAACATTAGGATATCTTGTCATACAATTACTAACAACTGGACTTTCACTGTCATTAACAGTAACAGTAAAGCTACAACCTGAACCACCATCATCATCAATATAGTTTATTGTAGTGACACCAACGTTAAATGTATAGCTTCCTATTTGTCCACTTCCAGAACCAGAAGTAGCTCCTGTCATTGTCCAATTTAGAGTACCAGTAAAACTTGTAACATCTAGATTAGAACTAATTAATGCATTACAATTACCAGCGTCATTATTGACGTTAATGTTTGATGGGCAACCTGTTATTACAAAAGCTGAAGTTTTTACTGTTTTTAAATTTTTGTTATTCAGGAAAGCTGATGAAATAGTATTATTTACTTGCTCTTTGTCTTTAAATGTATCAACAAAAAAAGTAATTAATTTAGCTTGTAAATTATTAGTCGGTAGAAAATGAAATGATGAGTTAAGATAATTGTTTGCATAAATATTATAGCAACATATTAGCAATAACAGCGCAACGTATTTTTTTTTCATAGTATTTAGTTAAGTATTAGGGCATTACATAAACTAAAAATTATTCTCATCAATATTAATTTTCGAGAGAATTTATTTTTTGGTTATAAATTGCTATTAACCAATTAGTGAGGGAAGTATAAAAATATTGTTGTATAAATGATACAGCAAAAATACTCGATTAACTACGTTTTTAATCTTTATACGAACTAATAATTTTATTCATGAATTAATCAATCTTAATTAATTATTAAACTGTTAACTAAGCAAAATTCCTACCTGAAATAATAATTAAAATTAAATATCGATTGCAATATAGATATTATTTTTAATAAATCATCCATGAAATGCAAAAAAATACGATAAAGCGTAATATTACAAAAATCGATTATCTTATAAATAGTTGTAAATCAACGAATTAAATTAATAATTAAATAATCTATAAATAAAGTTGTAATTCACTTAATAATTTAAGGAATATTTTGGATTTTGAAACTGTCTTTTTTATAAAAAGTCATATTGTTAGTATTTAAGAATGTATCCTGCATACTATTTTCAGAAGTCCAGTTTTAATAATATGATTCATGCAGTTTATTGTAGTTTTATAAATTTTGATTTAACTCATTAAATTTTTAATAGTTATATTTAAAACGATCAATTAACGATTAAAATAAAAAAAGGACTAAAACTTTAGTCCTTGATATAAGTAGCGAGAACGAGAATTGAACTCGTGACCTCCGGGTTATGAATCCGACGCTCTAACCGACTGAGCTACCTCGCCTTAAAATTAAGGCTGCAAATATAAAAACAAAATTATTGCAAGCAAAGAATTAATTTGCTAAAATATTTTTTGAAATAGTTTTAAACTTATTAATTAATGTATATATTGAGCGAAATAAATTTTAAAGGCTTTTATGGACGAGAAAATTAAATTTGAACTAGAATTTCCAATACACGCATCTCCACAATTACTTTACCAATACATATCAACACCTTCAGGTTTGTCTGAATGGTTCGCAGATAATGTAAATTCTCGTGGTGAACTCTTTAGGTTTATTTGGGATGGAGCAGAAGAGCAAGCAAAATTGGTGAGCAAGAAAAGTGGTGAGCGTGTAAAATTCAAATGGTTAACTGATGATGATGAACCTTATTATTTTGAAATAAGAATACAAGTAGACGAAATTACCAAAGACGTTTCTTTAATGGTTGCAGATTTTGCCGAAGAAGATGAAGTAGATGAAGCTAAAATGCTATGGGAAAATCAAATTTCAGATTTAAAGCAAGTACTTGGTTCGGCGTAAAATCACTTTTGTAATTTAAAGTATATTTGTCCCGAAAAATTCGGGATTTTTTTTATGATAAACTTTAACGGAAACATAATAGACAGCGAAGAAGTTTTAAGCATTAAAAACAGGGGTTATAATTATGGTGACGCACTGTTTGAAACAATCAAAGTTTTAAACGGCAAGCCTTTGTTTTTTGAAGATCATTATTTTAGGTTGATGGCTTCTATGAGAATTTTACGCATGGAAATTCCGATGAATTTTACTATAGAATTTTTGGAGCAAGAGATTTATAAAACCCTTAAATCCAACAAATTATTAAATAATTCTGCAAGAGTAAAACTTAACATTCATAGAAACGAAGGTGGCTTTTATTTACCTAAATCCAATGACATAAGTTATATAATTTCATGCCAAATCCTTAAAGAAGACATTTACAAGATAAAACAAAAAGCCTATGAGGTCGATTTGTTTAAAGATTACTATGTTACTCCAGGATTATTGTCAACTTTAAAAACAAATAATAAAGCACTTCATGTTATTGCGAATATTTATGCAAGTGAAAACAGGTTGCATAATTGTCTTTTGTTAAATACAAATAAACATGTTATTGAAGCAATCAATGGAAATGTTTTTATCATCAAAGACAATATTATTAAAACACCACCATTAGCTGATGGCTGTTTAAAAGGTATTATGAGAAAGCAGATAATTGAAATTCTTCAATCATTGCCTGATTATAGTTTTGAGGAAGTTTCAATTTCTCCTTTTGAACTTCAAAAAGCGGATGAATTGTTTCTAACAAATGTTATTGTTGGTGTTCAACCTATTTCAAAATACAGAAAGAAGTATTTTACAAATGAAATATCAAAAATGTTGATAGAAAAATTGAACGTAAAAATGAGACTGACTAGTTAAAACTAGGGTTTTCAGGAGCATTAGACCAAATACTATAATCACCACCTAATTCCAACATTTTTTCTTTCCAGAAAGTTTGATAGTCTTTTTCAATGATTTCTTTTTCATAAATGTTCTTACTCACCAACCAAGAATTGAGTTTTAATTCATTTTCCAATTGTGCAGAATCCCATCCAGAATAACCAAGAAAGAACCGTATGTCACTATCATCAATTTCATTGTTGGCAATAAGCTCTACGACCCTATTGAAATCTCCACCCCAATAAATGCCAAGTGAAATTTCAATGCTATCTGGAATAATTTCAGGTATTTTATGAATAAAGTATAAATTATCTTGCTCTACGGGACCGCCATTATATACTTTAAAATCGGCTTCAATCTCTGGGATTAGTTCTTTTATGGTATAGTTTAAGGGTTTATTTAAAATAAATCCTATAGAACCTTCTTTAGTATGATCGGCTAATAAAATTATAGATCTATTAAAGGACATGTCTCCAATTATTGATGGCTCTGCGATTAACAAATCACCTTTTTTGGGTCTAATTGTAATCATAATTTGAAGAATTTGTAATGAAAGCTAACAAAAAATTAATAAAAAACAAATCGTTTCAACTAATATAAATAAAAAAAGCCCTCTAATTTTAGAAGGCTATTTTTATTTATAGAGAAGTAAAAACTAGTTTACTGCACTTGCTAAATCAGATCCAGCCTTAAATTTAACTACTTTTTTAGCTTTAATTTTAATAGTTTCACCTGTTTGAGGATTTCTACCTTCTCTTGCAGATCTTTTAGAAACTGACCAAGATCCAAAACCTACCAAAGAAACTCTATTACCTTTTTGTAAAGCTCCTTCAATTTCTATTAACGCACATTCTAAAGCTTTTTTAGCTGCTGCTTTAGTAATTCCTGCGTGTTCTGCCATAGCATCGATTAAATCTGTTTTGTTCATAATATAAAATTTAATTATTAATTAATTGTGGTTAAACATTATTGTTAAATCCTATACAAATTTATACGGATTATGCAATCACGCAAGTAATAGCAAGGGAAATACATGTTTTTGTTAATAACTTATATCATTTGTTAATAAAGATTATGTATTTCATCGATTTTTACGAAATATCAATAATAATAAGGGTTTAGAGCATTTTAGAGTTGGCTTCAAAATGATACCCGTTTAAAAGCGAAATGGAATCCATTTTACGCTTTCCAGGGAGTTGTATTTCTGTTATAATAATAAAGCCATTTTTAACAGCAATCTTTATACTCTTTTTATCTGTAAGTATACGACCCGTTTTGTACTCGTGATTTACATATTCTTTTTTGGCTTCATAGATTTTAACATTCAGGCTGTCTTCCCCATTTTTTAAAATAGACCAAGCTCCTGGATAAGGACTTAAGCCTCTTATTTTATTGAAAATACTTTCTATAGAACCGTTCCATTCTATTTTACAATTGTCCTTATTAAGTTTATTTGCGGTTTTTCTGTTTTTTATTTCTGGTTGTGGTATAGTAGAGAAATCTCCTTTTTCAATTAGTTTCACTGTCTTTAAAACAAGTTGACTTCCAATAACCATTAGCTTATTATGTAAGTGTCCTGCGTTTTCTTTTGGATCTATGTCTACCTCTTCTTGAAGAATCATTTCTCCAGTATCTATTTTGTCGTCAATAAAAAAAGTTGAAACTCCAGTCCTAGTTTCTCCATTAATTATTGCCCAGTTTATAGGAGCTGCTCCACGATAATTAGGTAATAAAGAAGCATGTAAATTAAAGGTGCCAAACTCTGGCATTTGCCAGACAACTTTGGGAAGCATTCTGAAAGCCACTACTATTTGAAGATTGGCATTTAAAGATCTTAAATTTGAAATAAAGTCTTCATTTTTTAGATTGGTTGGTTGCAAAATTTTTAACCCTTGAGATTCGGCATATTTTTTTACGGCACTTTTATGCAGTTTTCTGCCTCTTCCTGCAGGCTTGTCAGGTGCTGTTATAACACCAACAATATTGTAATTTTCTTCCACTAAATTTTTAAGTGTTGCAACTGCAAAATCTGGCGTTCCCATAAATACTATTCTTAAATCCTTACTCATAGGTGTGCTAGTTTATATGTGTTTTTATTGGTAACAGAAATAATATTGTATTCTAAAAGCTCTTTTAAAATATTTAAAATATCAGATTCACTACAAACCAATGTTTCGGCTATTTTTCTAGATGAATGATCACCTGATTGTAGAATTTCTATAATTTGCTTTTTAAGCAAATTTTTATCGTTCGCTGGCTGTTTTGTATTTGCATTACAAACAGAGCAGTTCCCACAGTTTTTTAAATGTTCTTCACCAAAATATTCTAAAAGTTGAATACTTCGACATTTGTTATCATTCTTAATATAACCTAACACAGCATGCACTTGTTTGTATTTTAATAGGTTTTGCTGCTCAATAAATTTAGAAATTCTGTTAATGGTTTTATCGTCTTCACGAGGCTCTATAAACGTAATTTGAACATCTGTTTTTGTTTGATTGAGCACTATAACTCCATCTTGTTCTAATTTTTTTAAGGATTGAATTAATTCATCTTCATCTATAGAAGCTTTGTTAGCTATTAATAAGATATTAATTTTTGTGATGTGATCAAAAACACCTCCATAAGTTCGTAATAAAGATTTTATAACAAGTTCTAAACTTTGATTTTTATCTACATAATTAAAAATATCATTTCCTTTAACTAGAAATTGAACAGTTGTAGAACGATTGAACTGTTTTGAAAGACTAATAACACTGGTTCTGTCTAAAATTTGCAATGCGTTGTAGGATAAAACACTGTTAAAATTATACGTTTTGCAAAACGCATTAAAATTAAAATCTTGACTAAAGTTTTCACCTTCACCATAAGCAATTTGAAAATAGCTGCACAGTTTCTTATATACCTGCTTTACAAAATCAACGTTTGGGAGAACGTTTAAAAACTGATTTTTAACCAGCTGCTCATCACTTTTATTTTTCAGAATTATAGCTCTAGACATTTCACCATTACGGCCAGCTCGACCTGCTTCCTGGAAATAACTTTCAATGCTTTCTGGTAAGTTGAAATGAATAACCGTTTTTACATCTGGTTTGTCAATACCCATTCCAAAAGCACTGGTAGCAACCATTACCTGTTTTTGATTATTGAGCCATTCATTTAGATGTTCATCCTTTTCTTTATTTGAAAGTCCACCATGATAAAATGTAGAAGATATTTCTTTTGAAATAAGATGTTTGCTTATCTCCAATGTTAGTTTTCTACTTCTAACATAAATGATTGCAGAATACTCATCATTTTTTAAAATACGTATAATTCTATAAAACTTATCATTTTCATCATATACTTCATATGACAAATTTGGTCTAGCAAAGGACTGTTTAAAAACTTTTGGGTTAATAAAATCAAGCTCGTTTATAATATCATCAACAACAGCAGCAGTAGCTGAAGCAGTTAAAGCTATCACATTTGTGTTTGGCTGTAATTGCCTTAAGATCTGAATGTTTTTATACGCTGGCCTAAAATCATTTCCCCATTGCGATATGCAATGTGCTTCATCAACAGCAATCAGATTCACATGCATTTGTTTTATTCTATCCTGAACTAGTTCTTGTTGCAGTCTTTCAGGCGATAAGTATAAAAATTTGTAATTTCCATAAATACAATTATCTAAAAGGGTATCCAATTGATTATAAGAAATTCCACTTGTAAGCGCCAATGCTTTAATACCTTTATCATTAAGTGTCTGAACCTGATCTTTCATAAGAGCAACTAATGGAGAAATCACGATGCAAATACCTTCTTTTATTAAAGCAGGAATTTGAAAACAAATAGATTTTCCGCCACCTGTTGGCAATAGTGCGAATGTATCTTCTCCTTCTAAAACACTGTTAATGATTTCCTCTTGGAGTGGTTTAAATTCTGTATAATTCCAGTACTGTTCTAATGTGTTTATAGGATTTTGCACCAGATTTAAATGTTATCTATTATAAAGTTAGCACGCTCTGAAATACTTCCAAATGGAACATTTTTAATGTCATATCCAAAATTGTCATAAACATTAACCAAACAATCGTGAATTTTAAGAGCTTCATCAAAGGTTTCAAATCTTTCGTTGTCTGAAATATAAATCGCTTCCCATGGAGGCAATATAAATACATCGGTATATATATGATTGTTACAAGCTTCAATAAAGACCTTATCAAAAGGTTGATTAAAAAACTCCATATAAGCTAAAACATCTGGTATTCCTCTATCAAAAAAACTTTTTTTATAGTTTAAAACCTTGGATTGGGTAAATTGTTCAACTCGGCCATTGAGTAGTTGTGTGTTAAAGAGCAATGGATCATCTACAAAAGCAATTGGATTTGAAAAGTGTTTAGATGACTCACTTTCGTTTTTGGCTTGAGATGTTAGAGTTCTAATTATTTCTTCAAAACAAAAATATCCTCTGCTTTTTAACTCATTTATTACCGATGTTTTTCCCGTTCCAGGTCCACCGGTAATGACTATTTTTTTAGAATTCAAATTCGCAAGATTTTAAGTGTAAAATTCGGAATTAAAATCATAAATAAAAAATGCAAAGGAAACAGTATATTTGCAGCATAAAAAATAACAATGAGCAATAGCGAAAATCAGGATGCATTTTATGAAAAATTAAAGAGCCAACTTTATGAGACAAATAGTTGGCCATCGGAATATTTGTACAAATTTATTGTAAAGTCTGACATTCATAAAATTGCTGAAATTGAAGCTATATTCAATAATATGGGAGCTGTTATACATACAATTGAAAGTAAAAATGGAAAATACACAAGTGTTTCCATTAATGTCTTGTTAAGAGATCCTGAATCAGTTATAATAAAGTATAAAGAAGTTATAGAAAATGTTGAAGGTGTTATAAGCCTTTAGTTTTTTTTTGTATTTTGCACACGCATAGATACTACATGCTTAAATTTTTAATTCTACACATTTTATTTTGATAGACACTTTAGAATACAACACAGAACGGGAACATTTAATTATTCCAGAATATGGACGTCATATTCAAAAAATGATAAATTATGCTAAAACCCGCGAGACAAAAGAAGAACGGAACAAATTGGCAAAAGCCATTATTGCTGTAATGGGCAATATGCAACCTCATTTACGTGATGTTCCAGATTTTCAGCATAAACTTTGGGATCAGTTATTTATCATGTCCAATTTTGAATTAGATGCAGATTCGCCATTTGAGAAACCTTCTAAAGAAATGTTGGCAGAACGTCCCGACCCTTTAAAATATCCTCAAAATCATCCTAAATATAGATTTTATGGTAACAATATTAAGACCATGATAGATGTTGCTAATACATGGGAGGAAGGAGAGCTTAAGGAAGCACTTATTTACACTATTGCTAACCACATGAAAAAGTGTTTTTTAAATTGGAATAAAGATACTGTTGAAGATGATGTAATTTTCGAGCATCTTTATGAACTATCTAATGGTAAAATAAACCTAAAAAACACTGATGAGGATTTAAGCGATTCTACAAGTTTGATGCGTACAAAGAAAAAATATGGCTCTAGCAACAGTAAAAAAGGACATCATAAAAAAGGGTCTAACCGAGGCAGAAAACGTTACTAATTAGAGTTAATGAAAACATTTAAAATAGACGGAGGTCATAAGCTTAAAGGTAGCATCCAACCTCAAGGCGCAAAAAATGAAGCTTTACAAATTTTATGTGCTATTCTTTTAACTCCAGAAAAAGTTGTTATTAATAACATTCCTGATATTGTAGATGTTAATAAACTTATAAAACTACTTGGTAAATTAGGTGTTAAAATTATAAAGCTAGCTCACGGTTCTTACCAATTTCAAGCCGATAACATTAATTTAAAATATTTAGAATCTCCTGAATTTAAGGAAGATGGAAGAGGTTTACGAGGTTCTATTATGATTGTTGGACCATTATTAGCACGTTTTGGTAAAGGTTATATTCCAAAACCTGGAGGAGATAAAATAGGAAGACGACGATTAGATACTCATTTTGAAGGTTTTATAAAACTTGGCGCAAAATTTAGATATAGTCGAGAAGACCAGTTTTATGGTGTAGAAGCCAAAAAATTAAAGGGAACTTACATGTTGCTTGAAGAGGCATCAGTTACTGGAACCGCCAATATTGTGATGGCAGCTGTTTTAGCTGAAGGAAAAACAACCATTTACAACGCAGCTTGTGAACCTTACTTACAGCAACTTTGCAAAATGTTGAATAGAATGGGAGCTAAAATTACTGGTGTAGGCTCTAATAAGTTGGTTGTTGAAGGTGTAGATAAATTAGGAGGTACAGAACACAGAATGCTACCCGATATGATTGAAATCGGTAGCTGGATTGGACTGGCTGCTATGACTAAAAGTGAACTTACAATTACTAATGTAAGTTGGGATGATTTAGGATTAATACCTAATGTGTTTAGAAAATTAGGTATTACTGTTGAAAGGCAAGGAGATGATATTCATGTTCCAGCACATACAGATGGTTACCAAATACAAAGCTTTATAGATGGTTCTATATTAACCATTTCAGATGCACCTTGGCCAGGATTTACACCAGATTTATTAAGTATTATTTTGGTTGTAGCAACACAGGCAAGAGGTAGTGTATTAATACATCAAAAAATGTTTGAAAGCCGATTGTTCTTTGTAGATAAATTGATAGACATGGGGGCAAAAATCATACTTTGTGATCCGCATCGTGCGACCGTTATTGGGCATGATTTTAAATCGACTTTAAAAGCTACCACTATGACTTCGCCAGATATTAGGGCAGGAGTTTCTCTATTAATAGCTGCATTGTCTGCAAAAGGTACATCTATAATTCACAATATAGAACAGATAGATAGAGGTTACGAACGTATAGATGAACGTCTTCGTGCTATTGGCGCTAAAATTGAAAGGATTTAGATAGATTATTCCTGTTCTAAATCAGAAAGAAAAACGTCTCTAAAATATTGACGGCCAATATATGCATTATGACCGTCATCCCAAGTACTATAATGAAAATTATCTGAAAGTCCAGAAGCCGTTACACCCCAAGTTCCTGCACCGATTAAGAAGTCATTTTCGAAAATATTGATGGGTTTTGTACTCGTATTGTATTCTTGGTAAAGCCTCACAGATTTCATTCCTAAATTATGGGCAACCTTTTGCATAATTAGTGAAGAGTTTAAATGATCTGAATGGTCTCCTGGATTAATATTTCCGTTAGTATCAGCAATATTAAATAAAACCTCTTCTATATTGGTTGATTCATAGGTTACAATATTAGATATGGTTTGTATTAGGTCATCAAGAGAATTATATTCACTACTGTTATCAATTGCCATGATTGAAGGTATCGATCCTTCAAATAGTTTTTTCAAACTCTTATCGCTGTGTATTGGATAACCAGCTCCATTGATATTGCCATCAGGTAATCTTAAAAAGTAAACAACAGCATTGGCATAGCTATATCTTAACAAAAGATGTTCATTTATTAAAACCTCCATTTTATTCATATTGTCACCTTGTCTCAAATCATTATTTATAGCATTACATAAAAAGCGTATAGCTCTTAAACTGCCTTCTTCACGTGCCAAGTAATAGCTTGTATTCCCAGTACCACTACCAGCATCTCCCGCTGTAGTATGTAAAAAAATCACTTTATTTTCTGGGTTTAGCAAATCTTGATAAGCATTAGGATTCATAAATAGTTGCCAATCATCAGGATGAGCAGATACATAAACTTTGGTATTTTGAGAATATATAGGAAGTAAAGAAAATAATAGAAGTAATGAAAGTATGATTTGATAGAATGAGTCGAATTTAATATTCATCTATTTAAAAATTTTGGTATTAAATGAGTAATTAATATTTCAATTCTAAAAATACTAATTTATTTATTTGCTGAATTTAGGATAATGCCTGTTTATAAACTTTTAAACAACGTTCTCTAGCAAATTTATGGTCAACTATTGGAGCAGGATAAGTGAGTTCCTGGTAGTCTGGCACCCATTTTTTTATGTAGTTATGGTCTTTATCAAACTTTTCAATTTGTGTTGTTGGATTAAAGATTCTGAAATAAGGTGCTGCGTCTACGCCACAACCTGCAACCCATTGCCAATTACCAATATTACTAGCCATTTCGTAATCGTGTAACTTTTCTGCAAAGTAAGCTTCACCCCAACGCCAGTCAATTAATAAATGTTTACACAAAAAACTACCAACCACCATGCGCACACGATTGTGCATAAATCCAGTTTGATTTAATTGTCGCATACCAGCATCTACCAAAGGGTAACCCGTTTTGCCTTTACACCACTTTTTGAAATCAGTTTTATTATTTCGCCATAGTATTCGATCATATTTTGGCTTAAAACTTTCAGTCATTGTATTAGGAAAATGCCACAAAATTTGCATAAAGAATTCGCGCCAAATTAGTTCTTGCCAAAAAGTCTCATTAGCTTCTGAAATGGCTTTTTCTATTATTTTTCGAATGCTAACAGTACCAAAACGCAAATGAGGTCCAAGTCTCGACGTATTATCTTTTGCAGGAAAGTTTCTGGTTGCTTCATAATCTTGTATAAATTTTGAAGTGACTGTATATTCGGCAATTTTTTGTGAGGATTCATTAAAACCAATTTCTGATAAACTTAAATTTGGTAATTCTTTGCCTTGAATAAAGTTAGGAAGATATGTTGTCGTGTTAAATATTTCAAGTTTTGACGTTTTAAACTTTGCCTTCCAAGCTTTCATATAAGGCGTATAGACCAAATATGGTTTACCATCATTTTTAATAATATCATCTTTTTCAAAAATTACCTGATCTTTAAATGTTTTAAAATCAATTTGCTTTTCAGATAAAAAGCTTTCTATTTCCTTATCTCTTTTTATTGCATAAGGTTCATAATCGTGATTGACGTAAACACTGTTAATGTTATACTTTTTGAGGAGTTCTTTAAAAATATCTATAGGTTTTCCATAGAATAGCGCAATTCCACTATTATAGTTATGCTCAAGTTTTTGTCTTAAACTTTGGAGCGTATCATAAATAAAGGTTACGCGAGCATCATTTTTTGGAAGGTTTTCAAGAATTTCTTTGTCAAAAATAAAAATGGGTAATACAGGAAGATCGCCTAACAATGCTTTATATAAGGCAGCATTGTCTTCTAACCGGAAATCACGCCTAAACCAAAATATATTTAATGGTTGATTCATTTCTATTTGTATTCACCAAAGAGTTCGATCAGTTTTTTTTGTCTGTAATTGAATATTTCTTCCAACTTGGGCTTAACTAAAATAGGGTGAAAGAGTTGACCGATAAACCCAAAAGGAATTTTGTAATGTATGATATCTTCCATTTCAATCCCATCTTTTATTTCTTTGATAAAATGTTTATGATGCCATAAGGCATAAGGGCCGAATCTTTGCTCATCAACAAAATATTCATTGTCTTTTATATGAGTAATCTCGGTTACCCATTTGGTTTTAATGCCAAAAACAGGAGTTACAATATATTGAATGATTTGGCCTGAATACATTGGTCTATCAGCTCCAGAGAGAATATCAAAACTCATATAATCTGGTGTTATGGTTTTTAAGTTTTTTGGATTTGATAGAAATGTCCATGCTTTACCTATTGTAATTGGAAGATTTTGTTTTTTATGAAGGGTATAAATTTTCATTTATTATAAATTAAAATATAAGCATTTAATGAGAAGGCAACGAATAACCATAAAATATATGGTAATAAGAAAAAGCGATAATAACTTATTTTTCCTTGATTAAAATTGAAGAAAAAATATAATATTAAAACTGTGAGCATTATAAGTACAATTAAACCTAAAAGAATTAAATGCTTATTGAAAAATATATAATTCCATATAATATTTAAAAATACCTGAAGCGCAAATAATAAAACAATTTTTACGTTTACCTCAAATGAAAATAATTGAGCTAAATAAATAGAAAAACAAATCATTATTGTAGTCCAAGCAACTCCAAACACCCATCCAGGAGGCGTCCACGGGGCTTTGTTAAGTTGTAAATACCATTCTGTCATTGGTCCATTGTCCATAAGCCAACCTCCTAATGCTAATGCACCGAAGTTGATGATTAAAAAGAAAACAAAAAATTTAATCATTTTAAGAATCAATTTTCATTAGGTTTTAGTAATTCAATTTTTTCTAATATTTTTTCTGCTTCAGCATATTTCTCATCACTTTTTGACCTATTTATTGTGGATAGTTTATGCCATTCTGACATGAGCTTATTATATTCCTCTTGAAGCTTTTCTGACTTTGATTTCTTCTTAAAAATGCTAAACATTGGCTTTAATTTAAATGTTTTAAAATTTTACTACTTAAAGGGTTTGTAATGGAATAGTAATAATCAATAAGTTCTCCATTTGTATTGATCAGGTATTTCTGAAAATTCCATTTTACGGTAGAATTTGATATGCCATTTTTTGACTTATTGGTTAACCATTGGTATAAAGGATGCTGATTTTCACCTTTGACATCTAACTTCTCCGTTAACAGAAAAGTAACACCATAGTTTATTTTGCAAAATGTTTGTATTTCTGTTGCTGTTCCTGGTTCTTGACCTCCGAACTGATTGCAAGGAGCACCTATAATCATAAGTTTGTCTTTGTGTTTGTCATATAGTTTTTGTAAATCTTCATACTGTCCAGTAAATCCACATTCTGAAGCAACATTTACAAATAAAATATACTTTCCTCTATAATCATAAAGGTCTATGATATCCCCATTCAGAGCCTTTAATTTAATATCGTAAATAGACTCTGAAGGTGTTTCTTCTGATTTTTCTTTTGTAAAAAGTGATAACATAATAAAAGTTAAGGTTAAAAATTTCATAAGTTAGAGTTTAAGCGTTACAATACCGCAATCCATTTCAAAAATTTGACCAGTAATTGAGGAGCATTTTTCAGAAAGTAAAAAGTCCGCCATTTGGGCAACTTCTTTTGGTTGCAGGAATTTTTTTAATGGGTGCCGTTCAGTAATATTTTTTATCATTTGATCATTTCGTAATAATTTTGATGCCAATTCGGTGTCTGTAACTGTGGGAGCAATGGCATTTATTCTAATATTTGGCGCCAATTCTGCGGCTAAAGATTTTACAAGACCCTCAATACCAGATTTTGCAGTAGCAATGCTAGCATGAAAAGGCATGCCTAATTTTGAAGCTACTGAACTAAATAATAGAATTGATGGTGTATTACCATTTTTAAGTGTTGATAAATATTTTTGAATCACTTTGACAGCACCTAGAACATTAATTTCGAAATCGTCTTTAAAATCATCAAGACTTAATCTGGAAATGGGTTTTAAATTAATACTTCCAGGACAATAGATTAATCCATCTGCAGTTTCAATTTCAGGCAAACTGTCTTGAATAACATCACAAGAGAAATGTTTAAGATTTCGATGATTTATATCTGGTTTACTTCTACTAATATTTATAACCTTATGATTTTCTAGTAATAATGTAGAAAGTGCTTTACCAATACCTTTACTGCCTCCAACAATTATATATGTTTTCATTTTTTAAGCTGTTAATGGTCTACCTTTCAATCGTTTTTCAACTTTTCTTTTAATAGTAGTTAAGCGTTTCATGATATCCATTATTTTATCGTCATTCTTCTTTTTATAAATCTCATTTAGAGCTAATATTAATTTTTTAGCTTCTCGAGAAATCCTAATACGATCACTTGTAGATAATGATTGTCTCTTTTCTTTTTCAAACTTTAATGCTTTTTTAACAACATCCATAATTTATTGTTTTAAATAATTTTGTAGTTCGGCTATTTTCTGGGGAGTATTAAACACTCCACCATAATATGCTGATATTGTGGTCGAGGTGTCATCTTTAATACCTCGGGAAGATACACATAAATGTTTTGCGTCAATAATTACAGCAACGTCTTGAGTTTCTAAAACACTTTTTAGCTCATCAGCAATTTGGTTTGTTAAACGCTCCTGTACTTGTGGACGCTTTGCATAATATTGTACAATTCTATTTAATTTTGAAAGTCCAATAACTTTACCTGAAGAAATATAGGCTAAATGAGCTTTCCCAATAATAGGTACAAAGTGATGCTCACAGTTGGAATAAAATGTAATGTTTTTTTCTACCAACATTTGATTGTAATTATATTTATTATCAAACAGAGCTATTTTGGGTTTGTTAGCAGGATTTAGACCCGAAAAGATTTCTTCAATATACATTTTTGCCACACGTTTTGGAGTTCCTTTGAGCGAGTCATCAGTCAAATCTAAACCCATGACACTCATTATTTCTTCAAAAAGTAGTTCTATCTTTTCTTTTTTTTCTGAATCTGACATTAAAAAAGCATCAGACCGAAGAGGAGTTTCTAAACTCGTATAGAGGTGGTCATTTCCTATATCTTCATGGGAAAAACCATTAATTTTGTGACCACTTTTCTTTTTTGTATTTAAAATTTCTGTTTTCATAGTTGTCTTTTTAATTTGCTGATTTTAAGTATATAAATCTTAATTCAAAGCAATGTTATCGTTTAGAGATAGAGTTTTTTGATATTGGTTTTTGTCTTGAACATTTAAAACGGCCTATTTTAAAGGATCTCAATTTTTGATGTTTTGTAATTCTACCTTGGACTCTTTTTCGCCATAATATGAAACTACTTCTTTTTAGATTCTTTCTCATGAGATCTATAACTTGTTGTTCTGAAACTCCAAATTGATATGAAATAGCTTCAAAAGGCGTTCTATCTTCCCAAGCCATTTCTATTATTCTGTCAATACTTTGATTATTTTGTGTTTTGAAAGTTGTAGACATCATATTTAAAATCATTTTTTATTTTGTTTTCTAATAGTTTTTTAAAAAACATTCTGTTCTCTTTTAACATTTTGTTGTTTAAAAAATGAATGTATTTTCCTTGGGCATGTATACTGGTACCATTAGTTTTATAAATCACTAATTGATAATAGGGAATTATCCATGAATAATTTTTATGTCCTTTATTTATATGAATAATAATACCATCGGGGCGTAATTCTATATTCGCATAATTTATATCTGATACAGAATTTATAAATAAATTTAAATTGGGGCTCACATCTTCAATGATCATTCGTTTGGAACCTATACCTTTCATTTTAATAGATTCAAAAAATGAAAATGATTTTCCTATTAAATCCTCAATAATAACTTTGTAATCTTTATTATAATGTGTTGTGTCTAAAATCAAAATCTACTTATTTACGTACAAATATACAAAATGTCTAACTTTAAATGAAATAAATTAGACAAAAATTAACAATTTAGATTAAATGTACTGTTGTTATAAACCTTAAACCCTATTTAGAAAGGTTATTTATTAGGCCCTTAAAAATAAATCCATGAAAAGGTAAGACACTATACCAATAAAATCTTCCTGCCAAACCTTTTGGCCTAAATGTAGCTGTTTGCTTTAGTATATTATCTTCGATTTTAAATTCTAACCATGCTTCTCCAGGTAAGCGCATTTCTGCATAAAGTAAGAGTCTTTTTTTAGATTTATCTGCAAAAATTACACGCCAAAAATCTAATGCATCACCGGCAAATAGTTCGGTTGGATTTGTCCTACCTCTTCTTAACCCAATGCCTCCAACAAGTTTATCTATATAACCCCTAATTCTCCATAAGAAAGTTCCATAATACCAACCAGTTTCACCTCCAATGGACCAGATTTTGTTCAGTGTTTTATCTGGGTTTTTCACTAGTGCTTCTTTATAATCTTTAAAGCATCCAAAAGTTGGTACATTAATATATTTGTGAAGATTATTTTTCAAACGTCCACTACTTATCATGGAATCTTTCCAGCTAGATATGATACTATTTTGTTCAATTTTTTCAAATGCCAACTTTACAGCCATCTTGTAAGTAACTGGAGTAATATTTAATAACGTGTTAATTTTACTAGGTTTTCCAATAATTTCAACACCCATGCTCTCCACCAAGTTGGTTGCCAGTTTATATGAAGTTGAGGTTACAAAATACAACCAATATGAAGATAATTTGGGTGTCATAATAGGAACAGTTAGGATATATCGTTTTAGATTTCTTACTTCAGCAAATTGAAGTAACATTTGTTTGTAAGTTAGGATCTCTGGTCCAAAAATATCATAGGAATTGTTATATAATTTTTCATTTCCTATACTTTTTAATAAATATGAAAGAACATCTCTTACTGCAAGTGGCTGGGTTTTAGTGTTTAGCCATTTTGGAGCGATCATAAATGGTAATTTTTCTACCAAATCTCTTATGATTTCAAATGAAGAGCTACCTGATCCTACTATAATACCTGCTTTAAAAACTGTAGTCGCATAAATATTGGACCTTAAAACCTCTTCAACCCTTTTTCTAGATTGTAAATGTTTAGATAAATTTTTATCATTCGTAATGCCACTCAGATAAATTACTTGTTTAACATTGGTTGATTCTAAATATTCTTTAAAATTTTCGGCACACTTTTCTTCTAAATTTTTAAAATTGTTTGAAGTATTAGACATAGAGTGTATTAAATAAAAGGCTACATCAATATCTTTTGGAATTGAATTTAGAGTTTCTGGTTTTAAAAAGTCGTTTTCAGAAATAGAAATATTCTCTTCGTCTTTATAAATTCTATCTACTCTTAATTTATCTCTAACACTAAATATTATTTCGTGACCATCGTTCAACAATAAAGGCACTAAACGTTTCCCAATATATCCAGTAGCCCCTGTAACAAGTACTTTCATTTATATGATTTAAAACAAAAATACTAAAAATGTCCAACTTATTGTAAAAAAAGTTATACAATATTTTTAGTTCAACTTTTTGAGTTCGTCTTCAATCAAATTATTAATAAGATTTATCTCATTGATTGTTCGATTATAAATTGAATCTTTACCCTTTGTCAAGAAAATGCTTTCAATGAATATATTTTGTAATTCAATTGAAAATAATTTATCTGGTTTTACAACCTGCATAGTTGAATAGTTGATAACACCTCTTAATTCAGGGGATAATTCTTGTATGATTATTTCCCAATGTATGTCTTCAAGCTTATTAACATAACTATAAGTGGCTTCAAGATTTTGCAGTTTTGATAGAATTATTGGATTCTTTAATAACTTAATATCTCCACTATTTACAAGTGTTTCATAAACATTACCATTGCCATGAAAATCAGAATATTGAGAAAGATTCATAGTAATTAGAGCGAGCGTATCCATTTTGCTCAAGTCTTGATAAGCAATAAGTTTATTGCCATATTGATATTTATTGAAATAGAAGTTATTAATTTCTTTAGTTTGTTTAATTTCTTTAAGATTTTGAGTGATTTGGACTTTAATATTTTTATAGATTTCTATTTCGTCTTGTTTTTTTAATTTTAAATTATTCCAATTGTTAATTTTTAAAGCTATTAAAATTCCGATTACAACAAGAATAATTTCACCAATAGCATAAAGTAAATACTTATGTATTTTATGTTTGGAAATCAATTGTTTTCGAATGGTTTTGAAGAATTGAATCATAAAACTCAAAATTTTATGTCAAAAAATATGTCGTACAGTTCCTTTTAATATTTGATTTAGATTTCAATTATTCTAAAGACATAATAATCACATAATGATGATCAATCTATTTGTTTCTTTGAAAGTATTGAGGTTATCACTAAACCCAAACCTATACCAGCAATTATAGAACCAATAAACCAAAGAGCTGAAGTTTGCAAAAAAATTAATCCAATACCAACACCTAGCATTGTACCACCACCAATAGCCCAAGTACTTTTATCTCTTTTTAAATTTCCCATGACAATATGTTTAATTCATTAAAAATAGCTTACGAAATTTAAGTATACTATGATTTTTGTCAGTTCTATTACTTTACATACATTTATTGAGAATTAAAATGGAGCAACTAAACCAACTTATTGAAAACTTTGCATCTTTTGCTTGGGGCTTACCGTTATTGATACTATTGATTGGTGGAGGTTTATATTTACTTGTTCTATCAAGATTTTTACCATTTAGATATTTTACTCATGCGATTCAGGTTTTAAGAGGAAAATATGATGACCCTAATGATCCTGGAGAAATTAGTCATTTTAAAGCGTTAACCACAGCTTTATCTTCTACAATTGGAATGGGAAATATAGCAGGTGTTGCTCTTGCTATTGCAGTTGGAGGACCTGGTGCTATTTTCTGGATGTGGATAAGTGCTATTGTTGGTATGTCTACAAAGTTCTTTACTTGCACTTTGGCAGTTTTGTTTAGAGGTAAAGATAGTGATGGACAATTACAAGGCGGACCCATGTACTTTATTGTAGAAGGATTGGGCAAGAACTGGAAACCTTTGGCTGTAATGTTTAGTCTCTTTGGAATGTTGGGAGCTTTGCCAGTTGTAAACGTGAATCAATTAAAACAAGCAATTAATGATATCATTTTGATTCCGAATGGTATGGAAGTTAGTTTTTCATCAAATCTTACTATTGCAATAATTTTAGTGTTAGTTACATCAATAGTTATTTTAGGAGGTCTACAACGAATTAGTAATATAGCTTCCAAATTAGTGCCTTCAATGGTACTTTTATATTTTGGTTTAGTCCTCATTATTTTGGGAATTAACTATGAAGTTGTTCCAAAGTATTTTGTTTTAATTTTTACAGATGCCTTTGCCGCTGAAAACTTTTCTGGAGAGCCTTTTTTAGGAGGTGTGTTAGGAGCTTTGGTATTATTAGGTGTTCGTCGTGGAGCTTTTTCAAACGAAGCAGGAATTGGTACTGCACCAATGGCACATGGTGCTGCAAAAACCGATGAACCCATAAGAGAAGGCTTGGTTGCTATGTTAGGTCCAGCAATAGATACTTTAATAGTTTGCACACTTACGGCTTTGGCAATATTAGTGACTGGTGTTTGGGAAACCACTTCAAATAATGGTGTTACATTAACGGCTTCTGCTTTTAATAATGCATTTCCAGAAATTGGATCATACCTTCTGATGATTTGTGTATGTGTATTCAGTATTTCTTCACTATTCTCATATTCTTATTATGGTACAAAGTGTATGTCCTTTGTTTTTGGGGCTCATAATAAACATTACTATAACTATTTTTATATCTTGAGTATTATTTTGGCTGCAACTACTTCTTTCGAAATGATGATTAATTTTATTGATGGGGTTTTTGCTTTGATGGCTTTTCCAACTATGATTGCGACCATTTTGTTAGCGCCTAGAGTCGTAAAAGAAATTAAGATATATTTTAATAAGCATAAACAATTATGAATAATCAACAAAAAGCGACTGCATATTGGAAAGAAAATATCAGGTACGTTTTAATTTTATTAGCCATTTGGTTTTTGGTTTCTTATGGAGCTGGTATTCTTTTTAAGGATGCTTTAAATAATATAAAAATGGGCGGTTTTAAACTTGGTTTTTGGTTTGCACAACAAGGTTCCATGTATGTATTTGTGATTCTCATTTTTGTATATGTTCGACTGATGAACAAGCTCGATAAAAAGTATGGCTATGATAACTAATTTATTAGTGCTAGATGGTATTGGTGTTCAAAATTGGACTTATATTCTAGTTGGTTTAACATTTTCGTTGTACATAGGAATAGCTATTTGGTCTAGAGCGAGCTCAACAAAAGAATTCTATGTTGCTGGTGGAGGCGTTTCGCCTTGGGCTAACGGAATGGCAACTGCAGCAGATTGGATGAGTGCAGCATCATTTATTTCGATGGCTGGTATTATTTCTTTTGCTGGTTATGACGGAGCTGTTTATTTAATGGGATGGACAGGAGGTTATGTGTTACTGGCATTATTGTTGGCACCATACTTGCGTAAGTTTGGCAAATTTACAGTGCCAGATTTCATAGGCGATCGTTACTATTCTAATGCTGCAAGAATTGTCGCTGTATTTTGTGCTTTACTAGTATCGTTTACCTACGTTGCTGGACAAATGCGAGGTGTTGGAATTGTTTTCTCTCGATTTCTTGAAGTCAATATTAATACTGGAGTCATTATAGGAATGCTCATTGTTTTATTTTATGCTGTTTTAGGAGGCATGAAAGGAATAACATATACGCAAGTGGCTCAATATTGTGTGTTAATTTTCGCGTTTATGGTACCTGCCATTTTTATTTCAATTCAAATGACTGGAAACCCAATCCCTCAATTAGGATTTGGAGACCAATTAGCAGATGGATCTGGAACATATCTTCTAGATAAACTCGATGGTTTAAGTACAGAATTAGGATTTGCTGAATATACAAGTGGTTCTAAATCTATGATTGATGTGTTTTCTATTACGTTGGCATTAATGGTTGGAACTGCTGGTTTACCTCATGTGATAGTTCGATTTTTTACTGTAAAGCGTGTTCGGGATGCTCGTAAATCTGCGGGTATCGCGTTGTTGCTCATAGTAGTATTATATACTACAGCCCCTGCAGTAGCAGTTTTTGCGAGGACTAACATGATAGAAACGGTGTCTAATAAACCGTACGCTGAAGTTCCAGAATGGTTTACAAAATGGGAAACCACAGGCTTAATTTCATTTACTGATAAAAATAATGATGGAAATATTCAATATGTTGCTGACCATAAAAAGAATGAATTGATTGTTGACAGAGATATAATGGTTTTGGCCAACCCAGAAATTGCTAATTTACCGAATTGGGTGATTGCATTAGTGGCTGCCGGAGGATTGGCAGCCGCATTATCTACTGCAGCAGGTTTATTACTCGTAATATCTTCATCTGTTTCTCATGATTTAATAAAGAAAGTCTTCAATCCAATGATTTCTGAAAAGGGAGAATTGATCGCTGCAAGACTTTCGGCTGTAGGTGCTGTCTGTGTTGCAGGTTATTTTGGCATCAATCCACCTGGTTTTGTTGCAGCAGTTGTAGCATTGGCATTTGGTTTAGCAGCAGCTTCTTTTTTCCCGGCTATAATACTAGGAATCTTCTATAAACGCATGAACAAAGAAGGAGCAATCGCAGGAATGATCGTTGGTATATCTTCAATGCTGTTGTACATGATTAAATATAAATTAGGATGGTTTGATGATGTCCTTCCGGATAAAAGTGAATGGTGGTTTGGTATATCACCAGAAGGGTTTGGAACTGTGGCTATGGTCTTAAACTTCGCAGTTTCTATTACTATCATGAAATTTACACCACCACCACCAGAAGAGGTTCAAGAAATCGTTGAAAACATTAGGATACCAAGTGGAGCAGAAGATGCAATAATACACAAATATTGATTAAACTTTTTTCGGTCGACAATTTGAAGTCATCGGTAGAAAAAAATGCATGCTTTTGGCATTATTTTATTAATTTAGGTGACCATTAATTTATTTGTTAATTCTATTATTCAATGAGTAACTATCATATCAAACATCTTGAAGAATATTATCAAGTTTATCGTAAATCTGTAAGAGAACCAGAAACCTTTTGGGAGGAAATTGCCATCGAGCATTTTATGTGGCGAAAAAAATGGGATAAGGTTTTAAGCTGGAATTTTTCAAAACCTGAAATTAAATGGTTTGAAGGAGCAAAGCTTAATATCACAGATAATTGCATAGATAGGCATTTACCAACAAGAGGAGATAAGACAGCCATTCTATTTGAACCTAATGATCCGAATGAACCTACAGAACATATTACTTACAAGCAGTTACACGAACGTGTTAATAAGTTTGCCAACGTTCTAAAAGAGCAAGGCATAAAAAAAGGTGATCGCGTATGCATTTATGTACCCATGATTCCAGAATTAGCAATTTCTCTTTTGGCATGTGCAAGAATTGGTGCTATCCATTCTGTTGTTTTTGCTGGTTTTTCATCAACAGCTCTTGCAACTAGAATTAATGATAGTGATTGTAAAATGGTCATTACATGTGATGGATCTTACAGAGGTAATAAAACTATCGATTTAAAAGGTATTGTTGATAATGCATTAGAAGATTGTTCTGGCGTTGAAACGGTTCTAGTCGCCAAACGAATTCATTCAGATATTCAAATGAAAGAAGGTAGAGACAAATGGTTACAACCTCTTTTGGATGAGGCTTCTACATGCTGTGAAGCAGAAACTATGGATTCAGAAGATCCTCTATTTATCTTGTATACATCAGGTTCTACAGGTAAACCTAAAGGCATGGTACATACCACAGCAGGATATATGGTTTACACAGCATATAGTTTTAAAAATGCGTTTCAATATAGAGAAAATGATGTGTATTGGTGTACCGCAGATATAGGTTGGATTACTGGACATAGTTACATTGTTTATGGCCCATTAGCCAATGGTGCAACTACGGTAATGTTTGAAGGCGTCCCTAGTTATCCAGACTTTAGTCGTTTTTGGCAAATTGTAGAAAAACATAAAGTAAATCAGTTTTATACTGCTCCAACAGCTATACGAGCTTTAGCAAAGCAAAGTCTTGATTTTATTGATAATATAGATTTGTCTTCGTTAACAGTTTTGGGTTCTGTAGGAGAACCAATTAATGAAGAAGCCTGGCATTGGTATAACGATAATATTGGTAAACGTAAAAGCCCTATAATAGATTCTTGGTGGCAAACCGAAACTGGAGGTATTATGATATGCCCAATACCTTATGTGACACCAACGAAGCCAACCTATGCAACTTTGCCATTCCCAGGAATACAACCTGCCTTGATGGATGAAAATGGAGAGGAAATTAAAGGCAATCAAGTTGATGGGCGTTTGTGTATCAAGTTTCCATGGCCTTCTATGGCAAGAACCATTTGGGGAAACCACCAACGCTATAAAGACACTTATTTTTCGGCTTATAAAGACATGTACTTTACTGGTGATGGTGCTTTGAGAGATGAAGTTGGGTATTATCGTATAACTGGCAGAGTAGACGATGTCATTATTGTCTCAGGCCATAATCTAGGTACAGCTCCAATAGAAGATGCTATTAACGAGCATCCAGCAGTTGCGGAGTCTGCTATTGTAGGTTATCCGCATGATGTTAAGGGAAATGCTCTTTATGGTTATATCACTTTAAAAGACACAGGAGAATCTAGAAATCAAGATAATGTGCGTAAAGAAATAAATCAAATCATCACCGAACATATTGGCCCAATTGCCAAACTGGACAAAATTCAGTTTACAGAAGGCTTGCCGAAGACTCGTTCAGGTAAAATCATGAGACGAATTTTGCGTAAAATAGCACATAAAGATACGAGCAATTTAGGTGATACAAGTACATTATTAAACCCTGAAGTTGTGCAAAGTATTATTGATGATGCTTATAATGACAAACAAACAAATTGGTAGATGTTTTGACTTTTATCCTATCTTTAATCTATGAAACGAATAATTGCAATTCTTCTATTAGTTACTAGTTTTAGTTGCAAACATAAACTTGAGAGTCAAATCTCAGAAGATGTTGTAGAGTCTATTACTAAAGATGAGATAATAAATTCAATTGAAGATCAAATGAAAAAAGAAAACATTTATCAGTTTACAGTAAAGGATTTGTCTGGCAATGATTTTGATTTTGCATCTTTAAAAGGAAAAAAAATCATGGTGGTTAATACAGCAAGCGAATGTGGTTTAACACCTCAATATGAAAATCTGCAGGAACTTTACGAGGTATTTGGTGACCAAAATTTCACTATAGTTGGTTTTCCTGCCAATAATTTTGGTAGCCAAGAACCTGGCTCTAATGAGCAGATTGCTACTTTTTGTAAACAAAATTATGGTGTTACTTTTCCTATGATGAGCAAGATTTCGGTTAAGGGAGACGATATGCATGATGTGTATCATTTTTTAACTAAAAAAGACAGGAATGGATTTCAAGACTCTGAAGTAGATTGGAATTTTCAAAAATATCTCATCAATGAAAATGGAGAAGTCGTTCGTGTAGTTTCACCAAAAACCCTTCCAATAGATGAGTCTATTATCGATTGGATTAAGTCATAAATATGACCAGTTTTTGTGATAATCAATTATTTTCTACATCTTTGTAGTTTATGATTGTTTAAGGTCCACTTTCGGTTATATCGGGTTTCTTCCGAATAAAAAATTGCTAAAGACTTATCGTCTTTTGGTTATGTTTCTTTTCTTACTTAAAAAAATAATGCATTCAAAACAATCAATTTCAATAAAACAAATATTTCAATATTTTAAAATTGCCGTTTCTGGCAAAGATCAAGAATATACGTCAGGTAGTATTCGCAAAGCGGTTTTTATGTTATCTGTTCCAATGATATTGGAAATGCTTATGGAATCTATTTTTGCAATTGTAGATATCATGTATGTATCCCAAGTGAGTGTAAATGCCGTAGCAACAATCGGCTTGACAGAATCAGTTATAACTCTGGTTTATGCTGTGGCTATTGGATTAAGTATGGCAGCAACTGCAGTCGTTGCAAGACGTGTTGGCGAAAAGGATATTGATGGAGCTTCAAAAGCAGCAGTTCAAGTCATTTTTTTAGGAATTTTAACAGCTGCAGTTGTTAGTGCTATTGGCATTATATATCCTAAAGAAATACTACAACTTATGGGCGGAGAGAGCGACCTCATTGAAGAAGGTTATGGCTATACTCAAGTACTTATGGGTGGTAACGTAACTATAATGTTGCTATTCTTAATCAATGCGATTTTCCGTGGTGCTGGAAATGCTTCAATTGCCATGTGGACGCTTATCTTATCTAATGGGTTAAACATTATTTTAGATCCAATTTTCATTTTTGGTTTTGGCCCAGTGCCAGCATATGGAGTTGAAGGAGCAGCAATTGCAACAACAATAGGAAGAGGTAGTGCCGTTATGTTCCAATTAGGTATTCTGTTTTATGGTTATGGTAAAATAAAGATTAAAATTAAAGATTTGGTCTTACGATTTGGTATTATGCTGAACCTTATAAGAATATCTCTAGGAGGTATAGGGCAGTTTTTAATAGGAACTTCAAGTTGGGTTTTCCTGATGAGAATCATGAGCGAATTTGGTAGTGAAGTATTGGCAGGTTACACCATTGCCATTCGTGTGATGATGTTTACAATAATGCCAGCTTGGGGTATGAGTAATGCCGCAGCAACCTTGGTTGGTCAGAATTTAGGAGCTCAAAAACCAGATAGAGCAGAACGGTCGGTTTGGAAAACAGGAAAATACAGTGCTATTTTTATGGGATTTGTATCCATAATTTATCTCGTTTTTGCACCTCAAATCATAGTGCTTTTTAATGACACACCAGACGTTGTTAAATATGGTAGCTTGTGCTTACGTATTATTGCAGCAGGATACATTTTTTATGGATATGGTATGGTAGTTATTAATTCGTTTAATGGAGCAGGAGATACAAAAACACCAACGTATATTAATTTTGTTTGCTTTTGGTTATTGCAGCTTCCATTTGCATACATCATGGCAATTACTTTAGATTTTGGACCATCAGGCGTGTTTTGGGCCATTACATTGGCAGAAGTTTTAATTGCTATTATTGCAATTATTTGGTTTAAACGAGGACACTGGAAACTGATACAAGTGTAATTTGTTTCATTCAATTACTTTTTTCATAACTTTATATAAACAAATTACCTTTCTATGATGACAAAAGAATTAAAAATGCACTTAAAAAAGAACATATACATTTATGAAATTAGATATATTGGCATTTGGAGCTCATCCCGATGATGTAGAGTTGGGCTGTGGCGGAACCATAGCTAAAGAAATTTCCAAAGGAAAAATAGTAGGTATAATAGATTTAACACGGGGTGAGTTAGGTACTCGAGGCACACCTGAATCTAGAGATGCTGAAGCTACAGAAGCTGCAAAAATATTGGGAGTTGCAATAAGACAAAATATGGAGTTTGCCGATGGATTCTTTGTAAATGATAAGTATCACCAAATTGAACTTATCAAAATGATTCGTAAGTATCGACCGGAAATTGTGTTGTGCAATGCTGTAACCGATAGACACATTGATCATGGTAAGGGAAGTTCTTTGGTTAGTGATGCCTGCTTTTTAAGTGGTTTATTGAAGATTGACACAAAAACTGAAGATGAAGACGGTTGGCAGGAACCTTGGAGACCAAAACATGTTTATCACTACATTCAGTGGAAAAATTTGGAACCGGATGTTGTTGTAGATATTTCCGAATTTATTCAATCAAAAATCCAAGCTGTTCTGGCATACAAAACGCAATTTTATAATCCAGACAGCAATGGACCAGAAACTCCAATATCAAGCAAAAATTTTGAAGAAAGTATTGCGTACAGAGCAAGAGATCTCGGACGATTAATAGGTTCGGAGTACGGTGAAGGTTTTACTGCGGAAAGATACATTGCAGTTGACAGCCTTTTTAATTTAAAATAATAACAAAAAAAGTTTTTGTTGTAAATACTAAATAATTTACATTTGCAGTCGCATTGTAAAATGTGTAAAATGGTGGTTGTAGCTCAGTTGGTTAGAGCGCCTGATTGTGGTTCAGGAGGTCGTCGGTTCGAGACCGATCTTCCACCCAAAAATATAAGCTTCTCTTATCGGGAAGCTTTTTTTGTTTTTAAATGATGAGACTAAAGACCTATTGTAATTCTATTCTCTCTAGTGGCTAACTCCCAAGCCGTGTAAAAAATTAGCTTTGTTCTTTTTTCTAAAAGGTCATATTCAATTTTTTCAGGTGTATCTGTTGGTTTATGATAATCGGCATGATTACCACTAAAATAAAATATGACCGGTATGTTGTGCTTTGCAAAATTATAATGATCAGATCTGTAGAAGTAGCGATTAGGATCGCTAACACTATTATAAGTATAGTCTAATTCAAGACCAACATATTTAGTATTTATGTCTTCCGATAATTGATGCAATTCGGCACTCAATTTATTTGATCCAATCAAATAGATATAGTTCCCATCTTCATTGTGTTTAATGTCTCTTCTACCAATCATGTCTATATTCAGATTTGCAACTATGTTTTTTAAGGGAACCACTGGGTCAACATCTGTAAAATATTGAGAACCTAAAAGTCCTTCTTCTTCTGCTGTAACGTGTAAAAACAATATTGAACGTTTAGGTCTGTAACCATCGTTAACTGCTTTTTTAAAGGCCTCTGCAATTTCAAGAATTGAAACAGTCCCAGAACCATCATCATCAGCACCATTATAGATGTCTCCATTTTTTATACCTTCATGATCTAGATGCGCAGAAATCACAATAAACTCGTTAGGTTTTTCACTGCCTTCAATATACGCCAGAACATTTTCTGAATCTTCTAATCCTTTCCCGAGATAGGTTTTCGGCACTTCTTGAAAATAGTCGTTATCATCTAATAATGCTGAAATACCTTGAGAAACGTAAAAATTTTTAAGATACTCAACAGCCTTTTTTTGCCCAGGTTGTCCAGTTCTCCTGCCTTCAAATTCATCAGAAGCATAAGCGTATAAAGCTTCTTTTAGTTCAAAAGCTGTAATTGTGTTTGCAAATTTTATAACTAATGAATCATTAATTGAATTTAAGTCTGATGCTGATGTGCTTTTAGGCGATACGCCACAATTATATAGAGTTAAAGCCAATAATTGAATTAAAATCAGTACTCTTTTCATTTGTCTTTTTGAGTTAAAAACTAACACTTAACTAGCTTTGTCAGCTCGTATCCGATTGTCTTGATTGGCCAATTGCCATGCGGTTACAAAAATAAATCGTGTTCGTTTTTCTAATAGTTTATAATTAATCTTATTGGGAGTATCTGTAACCTGATGGTAATCTTCATGTTCACCATTAAAATAAAATATAACAGGAATATTATGTTTTGCAAAATTGTAATGGTCTGATCTAAAGTATATTTTTGCTCTATCGGTTTCTTTATTATATCTATAATCAATATCTAAATCAAAGTAAGTATTATTTATTTTTTCTGAAATGTAGTGTAATTCGGTGCTTAACCTATCCGCACCAATTAAATAGATATAATCTGGATTATCTCTGTGCGAAGAGTCTACACGACCTATCATATCAATATTAAGATCTACAACAGTATTCTCTAATTTAAAAACTGGATTTTCTGAATAATATTGAGAACCTTGAAGACCAATTTCTTCGGCTGTGACGTGCAAAAATAAAATGCTTCTTTTGGGACCAAAACCTTCTTCTTTAGCAATTTTAAAGGCTTGTGCCATTTCTAAAACCGCTACTGTACCAGAGCCATTGTCATCTGCTCCAACATAGATTTTATTGTCCTCAATCCCCAAATGATCCAAATGTGCAGATATAATTATGACTTCATTGGGTTTTTCTGTGCCTTCAATATATGCCAGGACGTTTTCAGATCCACTTTTAATATCATCAGGGAAATAAGATTTCGGTATGTCTTGAAAATAGTCGTCACCTCCAAAAGGAGAATTTATATTTTCTTTTTGGTAGAAGGATTTTATAAATTCCGAAGCTTTTTTTTGTCCAAATTCTCCAGTCTTTCTCCCTTGAAACTCAATAGATGAAAATGAGTAAAGGTTGTTGCTTAATTCTTCTGCAGTAATAGTATTGGCGTATTTAGTTACAGTTACACTATCGCTTAAATGAATAGAACTTTTTAAGTTTTCAATTTTTGTACTATACTTGGTTGTTGCACAAGAACCGACTAAAGCAAATGCAGACAATACACAAAATATTTTCATCCCTAAATAATTAAGGTTCAAATATATTTAAAAAATAGTTTAACGAAAATCTTACTCGTCTAAATTTATATCTTCTAAATCTTCGGCTTCAATATTTAATTCTTCGAGTTCGTCAATGGCTTCTTGTTCAGATTCCACTTCTTTTTCCTGTAACTCTTTTGTATTAACAACTTCTGATTCACTAAAAATAGATTTGTAGGTGGCAAAAACCAATGAAATGATGGTGAGTAAAAATATATATTGTATTATCTTTTTTGATGCACCACTCTTGTTGGATACGAACAACGCAACAACACCTAATATTAAGGCGAATATCGCAGGAATAAACGATAAATTAGATAATGGCAATACAGACAATATAACGGCTAGTATTGCAGTAATTAGTCCTAAAGTGATAAAAAGTTTTCTCATACTAATTTTAATTTCTTAAACCTGATGCAGATTTTAATTTTAATTCTCCGTTGCCCACAGCAATCTTAAAAGTTGCAAATACAGGTATTTTGTTTGCATCTGCGGTTAGCCAGATAATATTACTATTAGTACCTTTCAAAACATCTACTTTGTTGGTACTGATACTTAATTTGTAACAAGGTAATTTACCCAAAACGGTAGATATGGTTTCCTTGCCTAAATAGGTTATGTGTGCTTTAACTTCTTCTCTGTCAAAAACAATGATTAGTTCATTGGACTTGCCAACAGACATATTATTATAATCTAAAGTTCTAATGAAATATAATGTAGAAACTATATCTTTTGTTTTAGACTGAACAGTAATGGTTTTATTTTCACCCCAAAGACTACCATCCTTTTTCTTCTTTTGCTGTAAAGTTTTAATGGTATTGGTCTTATGGTCGTATGTGTACTTCATGGCCTTGTAATAGCTACCTTCATTAATGTCTCTTTTATACAAGTATGGTTTTAAACTGATCGGACTTACATAGCTTTCATACAAATCTCTAATCTTAAAAAAATGATCCCATTTACTGTAGGTGCTAGCTGTACATTTCAGCCTTAAAAGTGTTGTTTTTGAAGTTTTGACTTCGCTAGTTTCCATCCTAACTTCAGCCAAATTGTTAAGAATTCCAGACATATTATAGGAAGCAGTAAATACAAGCTTTTCATTTGTTCCAATGGCATTATTTTGTGCATTTACAAAACATGACAAAAAGAAAATAAGGGCAATCGTAATACGATTCATAAAATAAATTTGTTGTTTATAACGCAATAATAATCATTTATTGTGCCGAATTTATAATTGTATGAAACAATTTAATGATGAACTATAATAATTTTTCAACTGATAAATATCATTGATTTATAATGAATCTCAAACTAAATTTATGTTGTAAATAATACCTTCAAGTGATGAAAAGAATATTGCTTCCAACAGATTTCTCTATAAACTCTTTAAAAGCAATAAATTATGCTCAAGAATTGTTTAAAAACGAAGCTGCTGAATTTTATGTGCTTAATGTGGTAAAAACCTCTTCATTTATCACAGACGATTTAATGACCATGACACCTTCAGAAACGCTTTATAAATCTCTTATAGATACTTCTAAAAAATCTATTAATAAAATTATTTCCAAAGTAAAATCAAAACACAAAAATAATAAACACCAATTTCATGCTATTGTTGATTACGACAGTTTTATCGATGCTGTAAACCAACAATGTGCTTCAAAAAAGATTGAACTCATTATCATGGGAACCAAAGGAATAACTGGATTAGAAAGAATTCTTTTTGGTAGTAACACTGTAAGAGTTATAAATCGTTGTTCAACACCAGTTTTGGTAATCCCTAGTAATTACAAATTTCAACCTATAAATGAGATTGTTTTTACGTCAAACTATGCAACGCAATATAGTTTTTTAGAACTTTTGCCATTACTTAATGTATCAAAAATATTCAATTCAAAAATTAAAATTGTACATATATCAGATAATGATGCACTGACTCAAGAACAGGAAAATAACAAATCATTTTTGAATTCGCATTTTAATGATGTGGTACATGAATTCGTAGACCTCAAGGGAATCAATATTCTTGCAAAGGTTACAGATTACTTAGATAAAAACAGCATACAATTATTGGCTATGGTCAATAAAAAACATTCTTTTTTTGAAAGATTATTTGGCACGCACAAAATAGAATCTTTTGTACTGCAAATACATTCTCCAATACTTATTATGCAAAATTCTTCAGGTACCAATTAAACATGAACAAAATACTCCATTTCACTTCGGAAGTAATTTTTTTAATGTTGGTTAACATTTTTTTTGTACTTTTATTCCTACTTAATAATAATTCGTATTTGTTATCTAAAGCAAACCATAAAGACCCCTGTATCTTAAAGATTTTTATTAATTAACAATTAGGCAAACGCCGATCAAATATGTATTAACTAACCAAAAACAATTTAAAAATGAAAAAAAGTGTAATTATTTTCATGATGATGGGCACCATGATCATGTATTCTCAAAAAAAGAAAAATGGAATAGTTTATAATGAACATCCGGGAATTGTAGCAGTTGAAGCTATGCAACAAGCAGATATGTCTGGAGATGCAGATAAAGTTGCCACGTATTTAGCAGACAATTTTAAATCATTCGATGGTACAAATAGAAATAAAGATGTAGAAGGCACCAATAAAGAAGAGTATTTAGATTGGGTTAAAAATAGAAAAGACTGGGTTTCTTATATGAGCATAACACGTCAAAATGGTGCTTATCCAGATGCCATAAAGTATGATGATGATGATGGTTTATGGGTTCAAACATGGGACTATATAAGAGGTATTCACAACACCACTGGTGTAAAAATAGATATGCCAATTCATAGATTGTACTACTTAAATGCTGAAGGGAAAATTGTGACTATGATTGATTATAGTGCCAATGTTGGCAGAGAGATTAGACAAAGTTTTAATCCAAGAACCAATGGAACTATTTATGATCATCATGAAAACATTAATAAAGTAAGACGCATGATGGGAGCCTTGGAGCATGGGGACGTTGATAAAGCATTTAGCTTTTTTACTGACGACGCAACGTTTAGTAATTTAGATATGGCACCAGGAGAGTCTAATACTGTTGCCGAAGAAAAAGAAGGATTTAAAAAAATGATTGAAAACTGGACTATCGAAAGTGTAGATGTGCAGGGATATCCAGATTATTTAGATTATGAATTGGGTAATGCCAAGGTGGTTCAATCATGGTGGAATGTGAGATTAACAAGAAAATCTGATGGAAAAAAAGTTGTTTTACCATTAATGTTAACTCATGACTTTAATGATGAAGGTATGATAACCAACGAAAACGGATACTATACAACAGATTCAATGAGAGATTAAATCATTTGTTAAGATATACAAGAACCTCAACGAAAGTTGAGGTTTTTGTATTATAAAAAGACCATTACGTTTTTAAAGGAAACATTATATTTGTTTACAAGCCTTATTTTTAAAAGGTTAGAAATACAGGTTTAAATATGAAGCGTAAAGACCAATAAGAAAAGTAAATGAAAGACACTCAAGGCCAGGAACAAGAGCCCTCAATCGAAAAATCCTATTTCGGTTCCATGCCAAATGGGCAAACGGTGGAACTCTATAAACTTAAAAATACTCATGGGATGGAGGTGGAGGTCATCACCTATGGTGGTATTATCACATCACTCAAAGTTCCTGATAAAGTAGGCCAAATAGAAGATGTTGTTTTGGGTTATGATACCTTGCAGCAATATATACAGAGCAATCCTTTTTTTGGAGCCCTTATTGGCAGATACGGTAACAGAATAGCCAAAGGCAAGTTCTCTTTAAATAGTACAGAATACACCTTGGCAATCAACAATGGCAACAATCACTTACATGGCGGCAACAAAGGTTTTGACAAAGTGCTATGGTCTGCCCAAGCGCTTGAGGCAGACAATGCTTTAAAACTCACCTACATCAGTAATGATACAGAAGAAGGTTATCCGGGTACACTCTCAACTACAGTTACATACACCTTAACAGATAACAATGAACTGAAAGTACTGTATGAAGCCACAACCGATAAACCCACTATCGTCAACTTGACACAGCATTCCTATTTTAACTTATCGGGAGACATGTCAAAACCCATTACCGACCATGAGTTACTTATAGATGCAGATAGCTATCTACCAGTAGATAAAAGCCTCATACCAACAGGAGAATTTAGAAGTGTAGAAAACACACCTTTCGATTTCCGTATTGCAAAACCCATTGGTCAAGATATTTCAGCCAACATCCAACAACTGAAAATAGGGAAGGGTTACGACCACAATTGGGTTTTAAATTATCAGGACAAGGGCATCAGGTTTGCAGCTTCGGCTTATCATCCAAGCAGTGGAAGGTTATTGGAGGTCTTCACTACCGAACCGGGAATGCAATTCTATTCTGGTAATATTCTGGATGCTGCTTACTTTGGCAAAAACGGAGTGACCTATAAAGACCGTACAGGCTTTTGTCTTGAAACACAACACTATCCAGATTCGCCTAACCAAGAAGAGTTTCCATCAGTGGTGTTAAATCCGGGAGAGCAGTATAGGTCAAATACAGTATTTAAGTTTTCCACCATGTAGCTTGAAGTTTAAAGCAGCCTTAAAATCTATGTTTATAATTTATTATATCTGTAAAAACTATTTAATAACTTAAAAACAAAAAAACCCGCAACATGTGTTGCGGGTTTCTATTTGCGGAGAAAGAGGGACTTTCCTTATGAAATAAAATAAAACTTCAAAACCCTGATAACCCCAGTGTTTATGAGCATTTGCAATGCATATCGTATAATCAAGGTATTGCATAATAATCCATTATAATCCATAATATTTCAATTTGGTTGACTAAATGTTGACTAAATCTTATATTGTATAACTTTTATTAAATGTATGGCAACAATCAAATATATTTTACAAAGTAAAAATAATCCGGCTCCTATTTATTTGAGAATGTCTTTGGGTAGGAGCAAAGTCTTAAAAAGAAAATCTGGTTATGTAATTGATCCTAAGTCCTGGAGTACATCAACTGGATATCCAAAGCCTAATAATGAAAATAATAAAAGCTTAAAAGCTAAATTAATAAGTTTGGAAGGTTCCATCATAGAAGCTTTTAATAATGACAATGCTAAAGGTAAATTAATTGATGGAAATTGGCTATTAATGACGATTAATAAACTTCAAAATCGAATCAATGAAGGTAATAAAGAGTATTTGGTTGAATATTGCAATTACTTCATAGAGAACTTACCCTACAGTGTAAATAACAAAGGAAAAAGAGGAGCAAGTAAAGCAACTTTAACAAAGTATAATACAATACTCAATAAGCTTAAAGGTTTTGAGGCATTTAAAAAGAAGAAATATTTAATCAACCAAGTTGATTTAAACTTTAGAAGTGAATTTATTCAATACCTATCTGAAAAGGAAAAAATAAATGACAATACTATTGGTCGGTATATTTCATTTGTCAAAACTATAGTCTACGATGCTCGTAAAAATGGTTATAGTTTGAATCCTCAAATATTAGACTTCAAAGGCTTTACAGTTAAACCACCGATAGTAACACTTTCCTTTGATGAAATTAACATTATTAAAAATCATGAGTTTGAAACAGAAAAGTTAAATGCTGCAAGAGATTGGTTGGTCATTGGTTGTTATACTGGTCAGCGAGTTAGTGATTTACTGCGAATGAAAATGAATATGATTGAAAACATTGGTGGTTATGAGTTTATAGTATTGGAGCAAGTAAAGACAGGTAACTTAGTTCAGATACCGATACATCCTGAAGTGAAAAAGATATTAAAATCAAGAAACAATCATTTTCCACCCACATTTGGCAATACCCATCAAAGTAAAAGCGCAATATTTAACAAGCTCATTAAGGAACTATGTAGAATTTTGGAAATGAATAAAATTGTTGAAGGCAATTTAAATAATCCATCCACAGGACGAAATGAGTTTGGGCATTATGAGAAATGGAAATTGGTAAGCTCACATATATGTAGGAGAAGTTTTGCTACAAATTTTTACGCTTTGGAGAAATATCCAACACCGCTACTTATGAATATTACTGGACATACTACCGAGTCAATGTTTTTAGATTACATCGGAAAGAAACCGATAGATTACAGTATACAACTTGCTAAACTTTGGAATGATTAAGATATTATGACTACAGCTTCTTATAATGACATTCCCGATGGTGTTGATCCATTTGAAGACCTAATTAAGTTTTTAAGTTTATTTGAATTGTACAAATCTGATTATATTGAATTTGCTTTAAACTTAGATGATTATTATAGAAAAATCATAGCTGATATTGACAAAAACAAGGTGAATTTGACAGAAACACAGTATGATAAATATGTAAGATTGATCACAAATAAAATTAATACACTTGATGTTCCAAAATTCCCTATTGTTGATGATTTACTTTCTGCAGTCAATGATTATGATGATTGGACAAAAATTAAGAGTTACACATTAAAGCTTTTTTTATTTTTTGATCGAGATTCAATATTGTATCATGATCTTAACTTAAATTTCATTAATGCAGGAGAGCTGAGAAATGAACGTGGCAATAAAATAATGAAACTACAGGAGCTGTTTTACCAAGCTGCATTTTCTCTGTCGATTGAGGAAATAAAGTTGCACTTAAACAACAAAATTGAATTTAAAGAAGGAGAGAAGTATTTTCCAGAGATATTTATTGATAGGGTGTATTTCAACATTTTTAAAGACTTCTTAAGTAATTATTTAATTACACCTTATAACGATATTAGTTATATATATCAAAAGATGTTGTCACAAAAATATATTCATTATATAAGTCATCAAAATTTTTTGAAGTGGTTAATTGATGAAAATTTTATTTCGAAAGATGTATATAATGACATTTATGAGAGAGGAAATTTGTTATCATTAAAAAAATCTTCATCCAAAAAAAGAGAGGAAATATTCAATAAATTATCCCTCAAACATTTAGCGTAAAGCACTCTTTTTACTTATCGGAAAAAACCGCCATAAATCGGAAAAAAAGTTTTCATCCCTTTGTATCTATAAAAGGTAAGAAACCATGAACAATCCTTTCCAAGAAATTTTTGACAAGTTATGTAATATCGAAAAACAATTACAGGGATACCCTTCCCATAACAATATCAAAGATGATAACCAGAACGAATTGCTTTCTAAAAAGCAAGCTTGTGCCTTGTTGGGGATTAGTTACTCCACTTTATGGCGTTGGACCCAGCAAAGAAGAATCCAGGCTTATGGATTAAACAATAGGGTATATTACAAGCGGAGTGAAATCATGGCTACCATTAAAAAAATAAATTAGAATTAACTGTGGAGAAATTCTAAAGTTAATGTATAAATAATTGAAAAAAGGGATCATAAAGGTATTAACCCCGTTGTGTCTAATAGTGAACAAATTTAAAATAATGGTAACTAAATGTAAAGATTATGGGAAATGGATAGGTTCTGCAAATTGGACTTATAATGCCACTATAAGACGTCATTACAAACTAACAGAATTTAATACTAAGAAGATGATGGATAACTTAATTAAACAAAAGGGTATGAATAAATTGTTTTTTTCCATAGAAGATGATAAGAATGATAACATGACCCATGTACACCTTTTAATTGACTCTGATTCTAACTATTCAAGGGAAAGATTGGCAAGAGAACTGGGTGTTAATATGAAGGCAGTTAGCTTTTTAGAGGAGGTCAAGAGTATAAGAGACATTGCCTATTATATCACAAAAGGTTTTTGGAAAAGAACTTCCTTTTATGACATAAGATTTAAAAAGTAAGAATTTAATATTAATTAAAACTTTAACATATGAAAAAAAAATTAAACAAAATGAATTATCCAGAATTTATTGAGTATTTGGAGAACAAAGGAATTAAGTATATTCAAAATAAAGAGAAAGTCTTCGAATCTTTACATGTCAAAGTGATTCCACGAAGTAAAAAGCATTTTCCAAGAACATTCGATTTGTATTCCCAAAAACAATTAAGTTTGGATGCTCCCGAAAAGAAATCCACATTAGATCTATTGAATTATCAAGAATATATCGAGTTTCTAAATTTCCAGCATATTGAGTTTAAAGAATCAAGATATGTTGATGACATTTTATCTAATATCATAGATGTTAGTCCTATCAATGGAGTTATAGAAAGAAGAATATTTTTTGCTAACTCTGAAGATCAAGTATTCGACGGAGATTATGTAGAATTTTAATTCAATAAATTTGAATATTGTCTTAAGACCTTAACAATAGATAGAGGTAATTATTTATTGAAATTATTAACCACAGGGTAATACAGAAATGTGTTACCCTTTTTTAATAACACAAAAGAAAATGACCCTATGTACGAGATAACACCAAATCAACAACAACATGGAAAATAATAGCACAATTCTTCACCAATAACTCATTTTTATATTTTATCTAAAATTAATTAAATTCAAAGAGCTATTCACAAGAGAAGAGAATAATCGTATTAATCAAAAATAAAAAGTATTTCATAATTTAATTAGCTACAAGCTTTCTAGTAGATTTCCCCCTGTCAGTTATAATTTCAGCATAGTAAATACCTCTTGAAAATTCTGAAATATTAATAGTATTTTTATTAAATATATATAATAACTGACCCAGGCTATTGTAAATATTCACTCTTTGTAATTCTAATCCTTCTTTTATCTGGATAGTAAATTCATTTTTTGCAGGATTAGGAAATAACCTGAAATCTGAAAGATCTAATTTATCATCTGAAGACAATAAGGAACTCAACTCATATACCTCTACCTTACCATAATCATCACCGCTCGAATCATTATAAGGAGTTCCAACTGCAAGGGCAGTAGCATCGGATGATAAATTTAATGAATAACCAAATCTATCTAATGATGCTTCTCCGTTAAGGCTACTTCCAATTTGAGTCCAGGATCCTGATATATAACTATAAATTTTGACCTGCCCAGAATCATCACCATTAGTATCATCCCCAGTAAAACTTATTGCGACCACATTTCCATCTGAAGAAATACTGACTGAATTTCCAGCAAAATCCCAGTTGCTTATACCAAGAATGTCACCTCCAACTTGAACCCAATTATTTGATATAAATTTATAAATACGAACTTGCCCCCTTTTTGAATAAGAAGGATCCCCAAAAGCTAAAGTTGTCCCATCCGATGAAAGACTAACACTTTTAGAATAATTATCGATCCCGATAATCTCACTACCCTTCATAGTCCAATCCCCAGAGATATTTTCATATACCCTTATGGAAAAATAGTTAGCTATGGCGACAATGTTGCCATCAGCAGATAGACTAAAGCTTTCTGCAGACCTGTCAAAAGCATTTGCAATGATATCATCTCCTATTTGATTCCAAGACCCCGATTCAAATTTAAAAACTTGTACCATCCCATGATAATTGGGTGGAGGTATATTTCCACGACGCATTGAAGGAGGCACATAGGTAGGTGTACTCACGGCAATAATATTGCCATCCTCCGAAAGACAGACACCCTTACCAAAACTTAAATCTGATGTATTATTAAGTATTTCTGATCCTTTTAAAGTCCATATACCTGACTCATATGTATAAACCCAAGCTTTTTCTTCACCACCAATAGCTAAAGTATTACCATTGTTTGAAAAGTTAATGCCTGAAGCATCTAGTCCATCAAAATGGTTGCCTTCAGAATCAGTTCCATATAAAACCCAATTGTCTCCAACATTTTGATACACATGTACATTTCCATTACTGCCTGCACTTATTACACCCAAAATATTTCCATCATTGGAGATCTTTACTTGTTTTCCAAAATAATCATTAACAGTCTCACCAACTAAATCCGACCCAATCTGTACTTGTGCATAAGTCGTAATTGACAAAGAAATAAATAATACCGGTAATAATTTAACAATTAATCTCATGACATAATATATAAACTGCAATATATCAATTAATTAAACACCTTAAGTTCAATTAGCTTTATTACAAGGTTAAATTTATGAAATGATTGTCTATTTGTTTTATGGATTCCCTTATTTCTATAACAATTTTAAGAAATAAAATAAGAAAATGAAATTACCTTGAAAAGTAAACCTTAAAAACCACTATTAAAAAGCCTTTTTTAATTTAAGTAAGTCAAGATTTTTAATTATAATAATAACAAATCAAAATCCATACAACTTTTATATTTCAACATATAATTGAGTTTTCAATATGAACCACAAATATGTGTTTTAATCATATATGTAGTGATTTCTTTCAATGTTTTACCAGTCTCTGGGTGAAGACCAAATGCAGTAAAATATTCCAATTCTCCATTACTATTCTTACCATACCAAATTTTAACTTCACCTGTCGAGTTAAAAAATTCGGTTTCACAATTTACTCTAATTTTTCTAAAATCATTAATGCGGTCTTTATTATATAATTTCATTTGAGACATTGAATATTTTTCTGCATCAAACGAAACCTCAACGTAATGATCTTCTTGCCAAATCATCCATCTCTGTTTATTAATTGAAGTAATAAAATAGATTACAATAATAGTTATAACGGATATAAGAATGGTTAATTTATTTTTTTTGAGAAAACCCCCAGCACCTTTATTTTTTTCTGATTTAATTTTATCAGGATTCTCTATTAAGAAGTCAGAATAGCTTTTATACCCTAAATATTGACATAAAATTTTAGTATGGTCAGAACTGATATTTATGTCTGTTGCTTCATCACAGGTTTTTGAAGCATCAAACAAATTCCGTAAACTTCTTGCACTCAACGGATACTTATAATCATTCAATAAAACATCAGAAATATGATTTGAAATATTCGTTTTACTACTATTGCCTGGAATTTCATTCTTTCCCTTTTCAAATGCCTTAATGACTACATTTTTGTACACCCAGTTATAATTTTCTATTGATATAAAACTACAAATTCTATTGGAAAAACTATGGAAATTATTTTCCTAGTTTTTTCCAATAGCTTTCCAATCATTCTAACAACATCTCATTTTATTTACTTCAGATTTGATAAAATCAATAGCCCTTCAGGCAATTAGATTTGATCAAGGTAATAACAGGGAGTTGCAAAGTAAAGTTGTACAATCTGGGAAGTAGTTATACTTCTTTACTTCTGCACTCCATACTTCCCAAAAAAGAGAGACGTCTCTTCAAATTTTAAAAGTGTTGCAATGCAACCAGACGCTTGGGTAAAAACCCAACAGCAACACTATTGTCCAATTTTTAATAAGAATAAAATGAAAAAAATAGTTTTAATATTATTTGCAATATTTCTCAATATTGGAGTGTATTCATGTGAACCTCAAAATATTGATGATGGAACATCTCCTCCTGTCCTAAACGATGAGGATGCACCTATAATACCACCTCCACCACCGCCGTCAGGAGGTTAGTGATTGTAACTAGAAAATAGTTGTTATTTTAGAGGAATGAAATCAATTTGGATACCATTCCTCTTTTTATGTGTAGTTTTCAATTTTTGTATGAGCAATTTAAATGCTCAACAGAATAAAGACAGTTCAAACTATTACTACAACTTAATTATAAAACCTAATACCAGCAGTGATTTAACAGATGCCTATATTTTCTTTGAAGAACATAAAAAACAAAGTTTATTAAAAAATGACACGCTTCGTGCAATTCTTGATTTAAGGTATATGGCCGTGATTCAAAGTAAGCTTGGTTCACCTTATGATAGTGAAAACTCTGTCATACAAGCATTAAATTATTTGGATGGACTTCATGGAGCGGATACATTGATTGAACCTCGAATTGGTTTATATAATCAATTAGGTATTATTTATAGAGACTTCAAAGACTATGCAAAGGCTTTAAATTATTACAATAAAGTATTAAATGTTGCCATTGACTCTATGCACATTGTTAATGTTTTAAACAATAAGGCCAATGTTTATAGAGAGCAGCAAAAATTTGATCTGGCAATTCAAGAATTACGAAAGGTTAAAAATTATTTCATCAATAAAAAAGACACTTTAAATGCAGGACGTGCTTTAGATAATTTGGGATTTGTTCAGTCAAAAAATAACGATCCTGAAGCATTAATAAATTTAGAGAAGGGATTATTATTCAGAACAAAAGTTGAGCACGTTATAGGTATCCTAACGAGCTATATTCATATAGCAGAGCATTATAAAAAAACGGGCAATAAGGTCGAGGCATTAAATTATTCAAATAAAGCTTTAGAATTAGCGAGATTAAATCATGATTCAAAATCTATTGAGCAAGCGCTGTCCATTATTATAGATTTAGACGGTAATGAAGAATTACAAGAATATAAGAAGATTTTAGATAGTATAGCCCTTGACAAACAACTACAAGAAAATAAATACGCAGCTAGCAAATATGAATATAACGAATATGTCAAAAAAGCACAACAAAGTGAATTAGAAAAGGAACTACAAAAAAGAAAAACAATTATAGCACAAGGAGTACTGCTATTACTATTCATTGTGGCAATCTTTTTATACTTCCTATTGAAGTCAAGACATAAAAAACAAACTTTAGAGCAAGTTTACCATACAGAAACTCGAATTTCTAAAAAAGTTCATGACGAAGTAGCCAACGATGTTTATCAGGTGATGAATAAACTTCAAAGTACTAACAAGAACAATGATGAGGTATTGGATCATTTAGAACATATTTACGAGCGCACGAGGGATATTTCAAGAGAAAACCAATTCATTGATTTAACTCAAAACTTTAAAGAGAATTTAAGTGATATGTTATTGGCATATAATGATCAAAATGTTAATGTTATTACTAAAGGGTTTCAGTCCATTGACTGGGAATCAATTTCAGATTTGAAAAAAACTGCTATTTACAGAGTATTACAAGAACTCATGACCAACATGAAAAAGCACAGTCAGGCTTCTGTAGTGGTACTAACATTTAAAAAGACAGGCTCAAACATTTATATTAATTATTCTGATAACGGAGTAGGGACAACTTTAAAAAAGCAAAATGGTTTACAGAATACGGAAAACCGTATTCAATCCTTAAAAGGAACAATTACTTTTGAAACAAAATTAAATAATGGTTTTAAAGCTATGATTAAAATTTAACAATGTTTAATAAAGTACTAGTTGCAGACGATTTAGGAAGTATTCATTTAGGAGTACTTACTGTAATTGATAGTTTAGGTATAAAAAATGTACAACAAGTACAGTATTGTGATGATGCCTATTTGCGTATAAAGAAAGGACTTTTAGATAAAACGCCATTTGATTTACTCATTACCGACCTCTCCTTTAAAGCAGACCATCGTGAACAAAAATTTCCTACAGGAGAGTTATTAATACAAGAAATCAAAAACATATCACCAGATTTACCAATCATTGTTTACAGTATAGAAGACCGACTTCATAAAGTACGAACTTTGATTAACGTGCATGGCGTTAAAGCATATGTGTGTAAAGGTAGGCGTGGCTTAATAGAGTTGTCCAGTGCCATTCAAAAAGTTTATAATAATGAGCGCTATCTTTCTCCACAGGTTTCACATGTTTTAAGTAATAAATATGCCCTTGAAATTGATGATTTTGATATCCTTTTATTAAAAAATTTGGCAAATGGATATTCACAAGAAGAAATTAGCCAACAATTTAAAAAGCAGAATATCAAGCCTAGTAGCTTGAGTTCAATTGAAAAAAGATTAAATAAACTGCGCATTCAATTTAAAGCTAATAATGCCATTCATTTGGTTGCCATTGTAAAGGATATCGGATTGATTTAATAACTTATGGAAACCCGTAAGGATATCATTTGAAAAAGAACTATTATTGAATGCTATTAATTAATCCATAGGGAGGATTTTTTAAAAAACTAAACTCTGCATTATATGATGCAGAGTTTTTTGTTCTTACGGAAACCCGTAACTAATTTTTGATTTTAAGTATTACGTTTGATTATTAATAATCAAATAAATCTTAAACCATGAGATATTCAATATTTTATCTGGTAATTATTTTATTTTTTTCCAGTTGTTCAACGCAGTATATAAAGTTTACCCCATCTCAAAATGAAATTTTTACTACAAACAGGTTATCAGAGTTTTTGGCTAAAAACAAAAACCCAAAAGTAGTTTTAAGGACCCCCACATCATCTAATGAAGCTACTGAAGAGGAAGATATTAGTTACTTGTATAGTGCTATTGAAAAAGAGCTGTTAAGTCAAGGGTTTATTGTACGAGACCGAAATTTGTTCAACCAAGTTGTTGCCAATAATCAAAATACAGTTGATTACTCAAAGCTCAAAGATAAAACAGATACTGAATTGATTATTGAACTTATAGATATCGATTCTAAAGTCATCTATGAAACAAATAAGTATATCACTGAAAAAGGTAAATCAGGTTTATTGGGCAACCCGTATAAGCAATACGGAGCTGCAGTAGAGTATAAAGTGGTTTTAATAGATAATAATGAATTTGCGGGAACGTATAAGTTTAATTATGCGCCATGTACTGATGGAAATGGTTGTATGATAAATGAATCTCTAAAAAAAAGACTAAAGCGCCTTAAAAAGGGGAAGAACGAAGCTTATGAAAGCATAGAACGAAATGTTTTAGAGGAATTCATGCGAGGGGCAACGAAACAGTTAGTCCAAGATATGCGCAAATAAATTAAATTTTTAATTCAATCAATATTTTCGATTTATGCTAAAAGTTGATAATTACAATTTTGTTAAAGCCAATTAAATAAACACCTTATCGATATTATTATTAACTTAATGCAAGTTTTAAGATATTTAAGTTAACCATTCAGATTATGAAATTTAAGGACATATATATCAATTTATCTGTTATATACCGTTTGACCTTAAATACTTTCCCTATTTCTCAAAATGTATCAGGCTATGCTCATATATGAAATTGATATAAAACCGGGTTCACTAATTCTTAAAGAGTTAAGCTTTTATAATGATAAATACTCTTATTAATATTTTTAAATGTAGGTTATTAAAATCTCATGTAGTTGATTACGGGATAACGGATAAACAGATTTATCATGTATTATTAGCATATAAAAATTGTTTGAAAATTTACATCAATGATTCACGAGTTAACAAAAAAGGAACTCATTTAGTTGCTTCTTACAAGGATACAAATCGCATTAAAGTAAAATTAAAGGGGCTTTTTAATTCACAAACAATTTTCTTACCTATTAAACCTCATGCTTTAAATGTAAATATTTCTAGGTTTACGAAGAAGCAAAAATATTTTTCCTTTCAAACAAGTAAAAGCATTTATTATAAACCAATACGATTGCAATCAGAGGTAAGATTAATGCATAATAAATTTTTAAATACACTTTTTAGAACTGACAGATCAAAATTGATCAAATCAATTGATAGGAAAAATCCATATTTGATTAATCAACACTATAACTTATCTAATATTTCAATAAATAATTTAAAATGAATAATCTAACGTATCAACCGCCCAAACCTTCAAAAATTATGAAACTTTTCTGGAAAGCAGCTGGAGGAGATAAATTTATTTTAACTAAATCAACATACAGTGATCAAATAAAATATTTCTGTTTGGGAGGAATAGTGCTTGCAACCGCTATCATGGCTGGACTATCTGGCGGATATGCATTTTATACCATATTTAAGCCAAAGCTTTCAGATGTTACAGAATTATGGGAAAAAACGGGCGGAGAAAGTGCAATGAATAATTTGCAAGGGTTTACTGAAACAACTGACATTTCTACCAGTATATATGCAATTATCTTTGGACTAATATGGGGATTAATAATTTACAATATTGATAGATTCATAATTACAAGTACTGGAAAAGGGGATGGTACTGAAGCTATAACTTGGGGGGAATTAAAAAATGCCTTTCCAAGAATTATCATGGGATGTATAATCGCAATATCCATTTCAAAACCCCTTGAAATTAGAATATTAAAGGGAGAGATTGATGCTAAACTTCAAGTAAAGCAAGAGCGGCTGAAAGAAGAAGCTATAGTGAATATTGAAGATAAATATGAAAATCGTATAGTCGAAAAGAATGCTAAAATTGCACAATATCAAAGAGAAATTGATAAGGCTGAACAATCTTATACTGATGCTGTAAAAGCATTTAATGATGAACTAGCTGAAAAACCAGGAGGGAGTGCTTCTGGCTATGGCCCTGATGCTAAAAGAAAAGAAGTTATTATGAATGATCGCAAAATCGATAGGGATGAAATGCGCTTAAAATTTGATCCTCTTATAGCAGATCTTAATAATGAAATAAAAGGATATATTAATGAGAAGAATGATGAAATCGATAATATTAGTTTTAGTTTGTCCGGCCTTGATGGATTGGCAGAGCGGATTACTATTGCCGAAGAAGAATATCCTGCTGTTTCATGGTTTCTCACTCTCTTGTTTTTAGCAATTGAACTAACGCCTATATTCTTTAAGCTGATGCTTATTAAATCACCATATGATTATATGTCAGATAACTACAAGCATCTCGAATTGGCCCAAAATGGGGTTTATATTGAAGAGGACTATTATGAAGATAAAAATGGTGTTCAAAGAGAACTGGTAAGGTTTTTATCTGCAGAAAAATTAATGAGTGAACAAAAGGAATTTCATGATGCTCAATTGAGAATAACCAAATATGCTATTGAAAAGTTTGAAGAAAAGGAAAAACAAAAAATTAATGAAAACCCAGATGATTTTATAAAATACAGTTAAAATGAAAATCAAAAGGTTTGAAAATAATAAATTTTTTTGGTGGTTCGCAGGGGAAGATCCTTATCTTTTATCTGGATGTACCAAAGAAACCAAATTTAAATTTAGTATAAATGGCTTGTTGGTCATTTTTATTATGATATCATCAGGCATAAGCATTTCATTCGGTGTCTATGAATTATTAGAGTCATATTTATTTGGACTGTTTATTGGCATCTATTTTTCTATTTCAATATTCTTTCTATACTTATTTATTCTATACACACTAACAAAAGATGTTTTACCTCCTAAAGCAAAAAGTATATATGGTAGATATTCCTCTCGTGCCTTAAGAGTTGTATTCCTTATAATTCTAGGGTTAGTTGTCTCTCAACCAATTGAGTACTGGTTGTTTTCTGAAAAAGTTAATACCATATTGAACCAAGAAATTATTAGGGATATAGAAAACAGAAATTTGAAATTAAATAACGAATATGTATTAAAACTGAAAGATCGCAAATCAAATAATTATGATGAAGAATTGTTACTCCTTGAAGTGGAAAGCTTTAAAAAGGAAAAGGAGGAGAGATTAAATAACTTTATTGATTATCAATTAAGTAGGAATTTTTTTATTCGCAAAATGATTTTAATGGACACGAGTAAATCAACATGGTTTATTTGGATTTTTTCTATAATTTTTATCGTGATATTTATTGGTCCTGTATATCTTAAATTGAATATTAGTTTAGATACTAATTATTATAAGCACATGGAGAAGATTCAAAGAAAACTTGTTTTGGATCATCATAAATCATTTGTGAAATCCTACAACGAAATATTAAGAAACAAATTTGGAGATTTAAACTTGGAATGGAAATCCGATTACATAGACGCTCCATTTAATAGTACCAGGAAAGACCATATTATTTTAAAAGATGACAAAGAGTTTCATAAATGGCTATTAGATGAAAGTATTTAAATCTATAATAGTTTTTGAGGATTATAATTATGTTGAAGGGTATCTCGAATTAAAAATTTCTGGCACCAAACTTTCAGAGAGGAAAAATCAAGAACAATTTTCAGTTGAAAGTATATTATCCTCTGAATTTATAGTTTCTAAAAAATATATAAGTCCCAATAAACCGGAAGGAATCACCAAAAATCATGTCTTTACATTAAAACTTCCATTTAGCATTCCAACATTTCTAGAAATTGATGATAATATATCAGCATTCAATGCCAATTTTGATGAAATTATTATTGATGATGAATATGTTTCAGAAGATGGGTTTCTACAAATAAAAAGATATAATACAGTAAAGGATGGTAATACCATCTATTCTACATTTAAAGTTAAGGCTTATGGCCTTAAAAAGAATATAAGAGAAGAAATTGATAAAATAACCAAGTATGAAATTTTTTCTAAAATTTCAGGAAGAGGCTTATTAGAGATTTTACCATTAAAGGATTATTATGATGTTGGAGAAAAAGTCACCATAAAAGCGATCCCGGATAAAGGATTTAGTTTTAAAGGCTGGAAAGGTGATTTCATCACCAGTAAAGAAGATGAAGTCGAAGTCATAATTGAGAAAGATGTAAATATTGAGGCTTTTTTTACTGATGTTGATCCAAACCCAATACCAAAGGTATTTAAATCAAGTGACTATGGAGCCGCAAAAACACCTCCTCATGTAGAGCCTAAAGGTTGTTTAGCTTCTGGTTTTGAATTAATGACAACTTTTTTCAGCGCTATTTGGTATTTATTTTTATTAATCATTTTCATTGGTATCATAATTACCATAATCAATGCTCTTGGTTGGTATTCTTTAGTACTATTTGGTTTTTTTATGGCTTTATGGCTTTTGCCAAGATTATTCTCATTTATTTTTAGCTTTAGTTTTTTGAGAAACTTATTAAGTGCATTTTTTGTCATATTCATGGTTGTTGGAATTTTTAATTTTTTTAAAAATATCAGAACAACTAGTTTTTCTCCAAGACCTCCTATCGAAATACCAAAAACAACGGAAGAAGTAAAAGAAAATACATCAATAGATTATGTTCATTATGTTGAATGGGAGGATTACGAACAGCATAAATTTAGTACCTATTTAAGGGTTAATAGTGACTTTGTTAATTATGAAAACTTGATCAAAAGGTCTATTCCTTATCTTAAAGACGAAAGAGATTATTCAAGATTATTAAATGCATTATATCTCGAATCTGAAGAATCTTTTTATCATGTTTTTAAATCACTAGACTCAATAAAAGCAAGAAACAATATACCACATAATAAATTTCCTGAAGTTATAGTAACAATGGTACAGAGCATCCCTTATTATGCAATTTTAGACAGCTCTTGTAGCCCATTTGATTATCAAGATGAATCTATAAGGCAGCTATTGTTAAATAGCCCTTGTCAAGGTTATGTTAAGCATGGTATAAAAACGCCAGCAGAATTTTTAAAAGATATCAAGGGAGATTGTGATACTCGAACATTATTTTTGTTTTCAATTCTCAAGCATTATAACTACGATGTTGCGATTTTTGGAAGTGAGCATTATAAACATTCGTTATTAGGGATTAATTATTCGACTCAACGTGATGGTATATACAAAGAATTCAAAGAAAAAAAGTATTATTTATGGGAAACTACTAGCAAAGGTTTTGAACCCGGAAATATATCTCCTGAAATATGGAACACTAATTATTGGCAAATTAATTTAAATTAAAAGATTATGGACACATCACAGTTTTTAAAAATTATAATTTTATTATTCCTTTTTTATTTAATATGCATTGTGTTATTAAATTGGGTAATAATAAATAAAGGCTTCAAAAAAAAGCAGAGGGAAGAAAATGAAATTAATGCATTAGTACCTCTACTTATATCTGGTAACTTAAGTTTAATGTTTTCAGTATTTATACTCCTAAATTCGTTTACCAATTTTGTTACCTATCAAATTAAAAATGGAGATAGTTTATTTTTCATGTTTAGTAATTGTTCATTAGTGATCATTGTTAACATTATTATTTTCAGTGTCGCCTATATTTTAAGTCATTTTATATCTAAATCTATTTTGAATTTAGATAATCTTATCATAAGGTCTATTATCTGGCTTACTATAAATATTATTCTTTTTATTTTATTGAATGAGTATTACATCCAAATATCTAGCACCAATGCGTTTACTATATATTAGCTTAATTTGTTTAGTTTGTTTTTTTACTTCTTGTAAAAATGAAAACAAACTGCCTGATTTTGACATTGAAGAACTTAATAAAAGAGAATATGACTCTGTTAAGAAGCTTTTAAGCCTATCTAAAATTTTCATTGAAAATAAGCAGTATGAAAATTCTCTAGTTAACCTTGATAAAATTATTAATAACTATGGAACCTATGAAGAGGTTATAGAAGCACAGAAATTAAAAGATGAAGTTCTTATAATTCTACTGATTAAAAAAATTGAAGAAGCTAAAAATATTCAAATGATTGTTGTATTGGTTGAAAAAGTTATTGACCCTGAAGTTTTAATGTTAGCAAGCGATAGAGTTAAAGATATGTTATTAAATTCTAAAAGTATTGAGGAAATTGAAGAGTATTTAAACGGTACCAAATTTAAAGAACATGAAGGTCTAGCGAGACGTAGGTTAAATCAATTAAAAGAAGACAACAAAGAAGAAGCTTATAAAAATGCTGTTGCTAGTTCATCATCAAGAATTTGGAAAAAGTTTTTAGAGGACTATCCAGACCATCCAGAAAAAAGTAACATAGAAACCCTTATTATTGAATTGGAAGTCAATGAGATATTTGGAGGTGAATATGGAGATATCCCGTCTTCTCAATTTTTAGGAGAACGCAATAACGTTGAATCATCAATCAGTATTGAAAATGATACAAGATATACTCTTACATTACGTTATAGTGGTCCAGATATTAAAAAAATAAATATTCCACCTGGTGAAACTCAAAAGGTGAATTTAAAGAGTGGAGAATACAGAGTTACAGCGTCTGTTAATGCTTCAAATGTTAGAAATTTTGCTGGCACTGAAAGTTTATATGGTGAATATTCAAGTGCCTATTACATTTCAAGTAATTAAAGTTAATTTGTAATCTGATTAAGACTTGAGCGTATGAGAAAACTGTTGTTATTAATATTATTACTATTCTCTCATAGTATTTTCTCACAAATATTATCCGGGAAAGTTATATCAATAAAAGATGGTGATACCGTTGTGGTTTTAGATTCATTAAAACAAAGTACGACTCTGCGATTAGCTGAAATTGATTGCCCAGAAAAAAAACAACCATTTGGCAATAGAGCCAAACAATTTACTTCAAGTCAAATTTATTTAGCTACAATTAATTATGTTGTTACAGATATGGACAGATATGGAAGAGCTATTGCAATGATTTATTATGGTGATGATAACAAATATTTATCCGCAGAATTAGTTAGAAATGGTATGGCTTGGCATTATAAAAAATATTCTAATTCTAAAGAATTGGCAGAGTTAGAAATATCAGCGAGAGAAAAGAAAATAGGTTTATGGTCAGACCCTAATCCAATAATGCCCTCTGAATGGAGAACTGTTAGAAGAAAAAAATAAAAAATATGTCTAGATATTCTATTTTAAATAAAATGATTAAGTCAAATATAAAGTCATGAATAGCTTGGGTAATAAAATAAGAGTCACGTTTTTACTTATATTTTTTATAGCATTATCCTCTTTTAATACATACGATTCAAATGTTTTTATTTGTAAAGGTCCATACAGCAAAAAATATCATTATAATAAATCCTGCAGAGGATTGTCCAATTGCTCTACCGAAATATATAAAGTATCTTTAGAGGAAGCTAAAAAACTCGGCAGAACTCTTTGTGGCTGGGAGGATTAATTAGGAATTAGAATATTAATCTTTATGGTTATAAACAGATTTTTTTGGATAAAATTTTTAAAATAATATTAGATAAAAATTTATTAAATGGCAGGAGAAACTTTACAACAACATATAGCTCATACAGTTAGCTTTAATATTAAAATAATACTTAACAGAACTTACTTGGCGATAATAGGACTTTTAGTTTTTCTGTCTTCTTACAGTCAGACAAGCGTGTTGAGTAAAATTGACAATGAATTGGCGGCCACTTTTAAGGCTATGAAAGATGCTGACTATCAGTTACGGTCTGAAAGTTTAGCTCCTTTATTTAAAAAAGAACTTCAAGAGCAACTTAAAAATCCCATCACTTTTGATAATTCGTTAGATAATTTATCAAAATATCTGACTATAAAAACATCGCCTGACAAGAAGATTAAATTTTACAGTTGGGATGATTTAACTGGAGGGACTTGGCATATGATTAATTGTCTTGCCCAGTTTCAATCAAATCGAGGTAAAATAATAGTCCAACAACTCAATTCTGGTAATGAAGCAGAAATTGGAGGATATACAGACAGTAAAGTTTATGAAATACATGAAATTATTGTTGACAATAAAACTCACTACTTAACTTTTGCATGGGGAACACATGGATTTGGTAATCAGCATCAAATTATACAAGTTTTTACAATCTCTCCAAATAAACTTGTAAAATGCACCTCTTGTTTACCTAACAATAGTGACTTGGTAATAGAATATCCAAGAAGTGAAGAGTCGAAATTATATTTTAATCCAAAATCGAATGAAATTTCATATTGTGAATTTACCTATGATGATGACCTTGGTTATTACAGATCAACAGGAAATAGTATTACTCTAAAACTAATTAACGGATCATTCAAAAAATATAATTAGAAAGTACCTTTTAGAGATTTAAAAAGTGCATTACTATTAGCTTTAATAAAAACATGTAATTTTATACTTTAAACGTTAAATAACCAATCTACAATTATGGCCAAATTTATCACAGGAGAAGCACTCGCAGAAGAAGTTTATGACATTATATTTAAAGCTAAAAAACAGCTCTTAATTGTTTCTCCATATATTAAACTAGATGATTACTTTAGAAAAGAACTATTTAAAATTCATAAAAAAAATTCAGAAATACATTTAATCATAGCTTTTGGAAAAAACGAAAAAAATCCACAACGAAGCGTAAAGAAAGAAGATCTAGCTTATTTTAAAGATTTTCCAAATGTGTCAGTAATATATATTCCAAATCTTCATGCAAAATATTACGCAAATGAAAAAAAAGGCATAATAACATCCATAAACTTATATGATTTTTCATTTAAGAATAATGTTGAGTTTGGTGTTGTAAGCGAGACTACTTTGTTCGGAGGTTCTGGGATAGACAAAGAAGCTTGGGATGAAACGATGAAGATACTTGCGGAGAATTATACGGTTTTCATAAGGAGACCAAATTACAAAAAGAAATTATTAGGCAAAGATTACTTGGGTTCTGATACAATACTAGACCTTACAGATGAATTATTAAATGGCGGTTTAAAAACTAGACATTGTGTATTTAATTTTATGGATGAAACCTATTCTGATGAAGTTAAAATATCTGAACGCATATCACGAGAAGAATTTGAGCGCATAAACCGTCCAGCTAAAGCAGTAAAACCAAAGTTTAAGGCCAAAGAAAGATTATTATCAGCTACTAATCTTGGTAAAGAAAAAGATAAATCATTCTCTGAAGTTATAGATATTATGGTTGCCAGAAAGTATATAAAAGACAAGAATATAATTACAGAGGTTGGAATACAAATAGGTATCACTTACAAAACAAATGCAAAAGGGAACAAATGGATTGTTTATCCAGAATCTTTAGCTGAAATATTATAACTTTAGACTTCAATAAAATTAAATGACCGAACAAACCCAACAATTACAAAACCAACTTTGGAACATCGCCAATACCCTTCGTGGTAAAATGGATGCGGACGATTTTAGAGACTACATATTAGGCTTCATTTTTTATAAGTATTTAAGTAAAAAGATGGAGCTCTATGCTAACGAAATTCTAAAACCAGATAACTTAAAGTTTAGAGAACTAGATGGACACGCACAAGAAGAAGCCTATCTAGATGCCGTAAGAGATGCTGCATTAGATAAACTAGGTTATTTTCTGCTACCATCTGAACTGTTTTCAGAACTAGCAAGACGAGGCAACGCTGGAGGTGTGCATAAATTTATATTGGGCGATTTAGCCAAAGTGTTAACACATATTGAGCAAAGTACTATGGGTTCCGAAAGCGAAGAAGACTTTGGTAACTTGTTTGAAGATTTAGATTTAACCAGTTCTAAACTTGGTAAATCTGAAAACGATAAAAACGAACTCATTGTAAAAGTACTCTCGCATTTAGATGAAATTGATTTTGATATCGCCAATACCGAAAGTGATATGCTGGGTGATGCCTATGAATACCTCATCGGTCAGTTTGCAAGCGGCGCTGGGAAGAAGGCAGGAGAATTCTATACACCACAGCAAGTCTCAAAAGTACTAGCACAACTGGTAGCACATGGTAAGGACAAAATAAAATCGGTCTACGATCCTACCTGTGGATCGGGTTCGTTGTTGTTACGGGTAGCAAAAGAAGTAAATAATAAGGGCATACAATTCTTTGGACAGGAAATGAACCCTACTACCTATAACTTGTGTCGAATGAACATGATTATGCACGATGTACATTACAAACGCTTCGACATCAAGAACGAAAACACACTAGAAAAACCACAACATGAAGACATGCGTTTTGACGCCGTAGTCGCCAATCCGCCTTTTTCTGCAAAATGGAGTGCGAGTCCATTATTTATGAGTGACGATCGTTTTTCTGCCTACGGCAAGTTGGCACCAAAAAGTAAAGCCGATTTTGCCTTTGTGCAACACATGGTACACCAGTTATCTGATAACGGAACAATGGCTGTAGTACTACCCCACGGAGTATTATTTAGAGGAGCAGCGGAAGGACACATCCGTAAGTACCTCATAGAAGACCGCAACTACCTCGATGCCGTAATAGGTTTGCCAGCCAACATCTTTTACGGAACCAGTATTCCTACCTGTATTTTGGTAATGAAAAAGGAAAGAACCAATAAAGACAACATCCTGTTTATAGACGCTAGCCAACATTTCGAGAAAGTAAAAACACAAAACTACTTGCGAGAAGAAGACATCAATCTTATTATTGATACCTACACCAATCGCACTACAACAGATAAATACAGCTATGTAGCCACACTGCAAGAAGTAGCAGAAAACGACTACAACCTAAACATACCTCGTTATGTAGATACCTTCGAAGAAGAAGAACCAGTAGACCTGGCAGCTGTTGCTCAAGAACTCAAAGCCATAGATACAGACATGGCCACTACCGATGCCACCATAGCCGATTACTGTAACCAACTAGGAATAGATACACCTTTTTAATGAGTAGAGCAGATTGCATATTATTTGGGCACGCCCCAGAGGGTCAGGCTATCACTACTCGCTATTTTGCAAAAAAGCAAAATGAGCTCAAACACACCGTTCTATCCTTCGTGCAACTATGAGTAACACTTTAACACATATCGAAACCGAAAAGCAACTCGTTCCCGCATTACGATTCAAAGAGTTTGATGGAGAATGGAGTATAGTAACACTTGGAGACACTTCTGAAATAGTTGGTGGTGGCACACCAGAAACGGTTAATGAATCATATTGGAATGGTAAACATCAATGGTTTACTCCAACTGAATTAAAATCAAAATATGTTTCAGAAAGTAAAAGAACTATAACTGATTTAGGATTAAAAAAATCTTCAGCAAAACTATTACCAAAAGGAACGTTATTGTTTTCAAGTAGAGCGACTGTTGGAGATATTAGTATAGCTTTGAGAGAAGTTTGTACAAATCAAGGTTTTCAATCATTTATTGTTAATGAAGATAACGACAATGAATTCTTATATAATTGGATAATTAAGCATAAGAATTTATTTTTAAAAAGAGCTTCAGGTTCGACATTTTTGGAGATTAGCAAAAAGGAAATACTAAAGTTAAAAACTTTAATTCCATCCCTCACCGAACAACAAAAAATCGCCTCCTTTTTAAGTGCGGTAGATGAAAAAATACAGCAGCTCACCAAAAAGAAGGAATTGCTGGAGCAATACAAAAAAGGCGTAATGCAACAACTCTTCTCTGGCCAGCTCCGCTTCAAAGACGAAAACGGAAATCCCTACCCAGATTGGGAGGAGAAACGATTGGGGGAGATTGGAAAAACATTTAACGGTTTAACTGGAAAGACTAAAGAGGATTTCGGAGAAGGAAAACCATATATCCAATACATGCAAATTTTCAGGGGTTCAAAAATTAATCCTGATGAATTCGGCTTTGTAAAATTAAATGAGAATGAAAAGCAAAGCAGAGCACAATTTGGAGATGCTTTTTTCACGACATCTTCAGAGACCCCTAAGGAAATTGGAACAGCTTCAGTTTTATTAGATAAAATTGAAGAGCTATACTTGAATAGCTTTTGTTTTGGTTATCGTCCAAATAATATTGAATTACTTGTTCCACAATTTTTACAGTTTCTATTAAGAAGTGAGATTTTTAGAAGAAAAATCATTCCTCTTGCTCAAGGAAGTACTAGATATAACATGTCTAAAGTTGAGTTAATGAAATTAAAAGTTGATATACCTCAAAAAGAAGAACAACAAAAAATCGCTACCTACTTATCGAGTATCGATACCAAAATAGAAGCAGTAAATAATCAAATAACTCAAACGCAAACCTTTAAAAAAGGGCTGTTGCAACAGATGTTTGTAGCCGCATAATATGCAAGAGACAAAAGAATATATCGCCACTAAAAAGTTAGTTCCTCAACTCCGCTTCAAAGAGTTTGAAGAGGAGTGGGAGAAATTAAAATTGGAAGAAGTTTCAGATAAAATTCAGGATGGAACACATTTTTCACCACAACTCTTAGAAACTGGAAATTATAAATACATAACGTCAAGAAACATTCGAAATGGTTATATGGAAATATCGGATGTGCCATATTTAAGTGATGAAGCCCATAGAGATATATACAAAAGATGTAATGTTCAGTTAAATGATATCCTTCTAACTAAAGACGGCTCTGCTACTGGGACAGTTTGTATGAATACATTAGATGAAGAGTTCAGTTTATTGTCAAGTGTAGCTTTTATAAGAGGAAATAAATCATTGGCATTAAATGATTTTATTTATCAATGTATTGCAGGTCCTATGGGACAGAGAGAAATATTAGCATCTATTGCTGGTCAAGCTATAACTAGAATCACTTTAACAAAACTTAGAAACTTTAAGTTTTCATATCCGACCCTCCCCGAACAACAAAAAATAGCTTCCTTTTTAAGTGCAGTAGATGAAAAAATACAGCAGCTTACTAAAAAGAAGGCATTGTTGGAGCAATACAAAAAAGGCGTCATGCAACAACTCTTCTCACAAAAACTCCGCTTCAAAGACGAACACGGAAATCCCTACCCAGATTGGGAGGAGAAACGATTGGGGGAGATTGGAAAAACATTTAACGGTTTAACTGGAAAGACTAAAGAGGATTTCGGAGAAGGAAAACCATATATCCAATACATGCAAATTTTCAGGGGTTCAAAAATTAATCCTGATGAATTCGGCTTTGTAAAATTAAATGAGAATGAAAAGCAAAGCAGAGCACAATTTGGAGATGCTTTTTTCACGACATCTTCAGAGACCCCTAAGGAAATTGGAACAGCTTCAGTTTTATTAGATAAAATTGAAGAGCTATACTTGAATAGCTTTTGTTTTGGTTATCGTCCAAATAATATTGAATTACTTGTTCCACAATTTTTACAGTTTCTATTAAGAAGTGAGATTTTTAGAAGAAAAATCATTCCTCTTGCTCAAGGAAGTACTAGATATAACATGTCTAAAGTTGAGTTAATGAAATTAAAAGTTGATATACCTCAAAAAGAAGAACAACAAAAAATCGCTACCTACTTATCGAGTATCGATACCAAAATAGAAGTAATAAATAATCAAATAATCAAAACCCAAACCTTTAAAAAAGGGCTGTTACAGCAAATGTTTGTATAAATAATAAATTATGGAACTAACGAAGATTAAAATAGAAGGAGTTGCAGGCATTGAAGAATTGGAAATAACACCAAATGACAAAATAAATATATTATGTGGACCTAATGGAATAGGTAAAACAACAGTTTTAGAGGTGATAAGTCACATTTTTGCTAATGGGAGAACTTCAATTCTAAAGACTAATGCTAATGCCGATTCAAGTAAAGTCTCTTTCACTTTTGATGTCGATGGAGAAACCAAAACTCAAGAAGTAACCTTTAACACGTTCAAACCGGATACTAATGCAAGAATTGTAGGTGCTCATGTTGAAAGTAGTGGAATCTTAACATTAAAAACACAAAGACTATTTCCATATACTAATTTGCAGAATATAGAAAGGGATGAACAAAAGGATGATTCTAAATTATGGAATGATGCAATTAATGGTATAAATATAACCAATGTAAAAAATTGGTTTGTAAGGCGTTATATGTTTGAACCTCATTCTGAAGGTCAAGGGTTAACACCGGAACAAAAAAACAACTTTAGCCTTGCAAAAAGATGTTTTTCATTATTAAATCCAGAATTCACATTTAGTCGTGTGGATTCTTCTACTAATGATATATTGATTAACACACCAAATGGAGAAATCTATTATGAATATTTATCAGCCGGATTCAAATCAATTATTGCAGTAGTTTTTGGTATAATAAAGGAAATTGAATTCAGGTTTACTGACCCTCAAATAAATGCACAAGATTTTAACGGAATAATTGTCATAGATGAGATTGAATTGCATTTGCACCCGGAATGGCAGTCGAAGGTGATTAGTATTTTAGAGACTACTTTTCCAAATGCTCAATTTTTTGTATCTACTCACAGCCCACATATTATTCAATCAGCAAAACCTGATCAAATTATAGCTTTAGAAAGAGATAATAATAAAGTGATAGAAAGAGAATTACCTGAAACAGAATTTGGCTTTCAAGGTTGGACAATTGAAGAAGTATTAATTGATGTTATGGGAATGGAGGATTTGAGAACTCAAATTTTTACAGAACTAATGGATTCGTTTTCTAGTGCAATTGATAATGATAATTTAGAAACAGCACAAAACACATATAATGAATTAAACATTATGTTGCACCCTAATAACCCAGTAAGAAAGCTTTTAAAATTTCAACTTGCTGGAGTAAATGATGATAGAGCCCATGATTAAATTAACCAGAACATTTACCCCAATAAAACTAACACCAGATTTTGTTAGAGACGGAACGATACAATTTCAAACAAATGGTACTAATGTTTGGAATGTAGATTGGCTCAAGGAGGCATTATTGGAAATGAGTAGATACAAATGCGCATATTGTGAATGCAAATTGCAGGTTGGACCAATATATGTTGAAGTTGAGCATTTTGAAGACAAAGCTAATAATTCCATTAAAGTTCTAGAATGGGATAACTTATTGCCATCCTGCAAGAGATGTAATGGAGCGAAAGGTACTCACGATGTAATTGCAACACCAATTGTTAATCCGTTCATAGATAACCCTCAAAATGAATTTTTTATAAGGCGATATAGAATAAAGGGTAAAACCCAAAAAGGAAAAGATACTGAAGGAGTTATTAACCTTAATGACCAAACAAAAGCAGTAATTGAACGGTTTGAAATTGGTGAAAAACTTGAAGATTTGATTGATACCTGTAAAGAAAAGCAGGATTTATTTATTGAAAATAATCTTACTCAACGAAGGAATAAATTTTTGAATTCATTTAAAAGAATGCTATTGGAATGTCAACCAGATAGTGACTATTCAGCGACATGTGCAACAATATTACATTCAAATGAAGTTTATCAAGAGATAAAAGATTCGATGGAAGTATTAGGTTTATGGAACGATGAGTTTGAATTAATGCATAATTCCTCTTTAGAAATTATACTTGAAAGAAGATAAATGACTAAACAACCAGAAGCCATATTATTCATGTTTAAAAGAAGACTATGAACGAAATAGATTTTATTGGAGATATTCACGGCCACGCAGATGAGCTTGTTGAATTGTTGGAAGGGGAATTAGGTTATTCGCTGCAACATGGATACTATCAGCACCCTAAACGGAAAGTATTTTTTGTGGGGGATTTTATTGACCGAGGTCCACAAATTAAAAAAGTTTTAGAGATTGTTCGCCCAATGATAAACAATGGAGCCGCTTACACTACAATTGGTAATCATGAATATAATGCTATTTGTTATTGGACTCAACTTCAGGATGGGACCTTTTTAAGACCTCATACAAGTAAAAATACGGGACAACATGAAAGAACAATTTCTGATATGGGTGATGAGCTGTCGGAGTATGTGGAATGGTTTAAAACATTGCCTATTTGGTTTGAAAATGAGAATTTTAGAGTGGTTCATGCACAATGGAAACCTGAACATATTAGCTATTTAAAAAGTCTCGATGTTTTTGACTGCAGTAATCAAAAATTTCTTTTTAAATCAGCTGATAAAACTTCAAAAGAGTATGAAGCAATGGAGTGTTTGCTAAAAGGCGAAGAAGTAGATGTTCCTGATGTGCCATTCTTCGATAAAGATAATAATAAACGCTATTCATATCGTATAAAGTGGTGGCTTAAAGGCAATAATTTGGAGTGCAAGGACTCTTTATTTGAGTTCCCTAAACATGCCAAAAGCGCCCCAATAGCAAATTCGGGTTATAAAGAATCTGAGGTTCCTGTATTCTTTGGTCATTATTGGTTAAAAAACAATAAACCAATTTTAATGTCAAAAAATGTGTGTTGTTTAGACTTTAGTGTAGCCAAATCAGGCAATCTTGTGGCATATAGATGGAATGGTGAGCGAATATTAGACCAAGCAAATTTTTGTTATGTTCCAGCAATTAGTTGATAATTATGAGTAAGCAACCAGAAGCCATATTAGAAAATAACTTGATCAAACAATTGGTTGAACAAGGGTATGCATTTGTTAAAGTGCATGATGGTGCTGCTTTGGTGTCTAATTTAAAAGGGCAACTTGAGGCATTTAATGCCGACATCTTTACTGATAAAGAGTTTGATGGTATTCTCAATCATTTGGCTAAAGGCAATGTGTTTGAAAAAGCCAAAACACTCCGAGACCGCTTCAGTTTTGCTCGAGACAATGGAAATGTTGTCTATGTGCGCTTCTTTGATTCAGATAACTGGAACAACAACCTGTTTCAAGTTACCAATCAGGTTACACAAGAAGGTAGCTATAAAAATCGGTATGATATTACCTTATTAGTCAATGGTTTACCACTTGTGCAAATTGAACTAAAACGAAGAGGTGTCGAGATAAAGGAAGCTTTTAACCAAATAAATCGCTACCAACGGCATTCTTTTTGGTCAAATCATGGCTTATTTCAATACGTTCAACTGTTTGTGATTAGCAACGGAGTAAACACCAAATACCTTGCAAATAATAAGTTGCAATCGGTTAAGCAAACATTCTTCTGGGCAGATGTTCACAATAAAAATATTACAGGGCTTACTCAATTTGCTTCAGCATTTTTAAACCCAGATCATTTAGGTAAAATGATCGCTCAATATGTGGTTATGAATGAGGCATATAAAAACATGATGATTTTGCGCCCGTATCAATACTATGCGTCTGAGGCAATTATTAAGCAAGTATCAACCTCCAACGATAATGGCTATATATGGCATACTACCGGTTCAGGAAAAACCTTGACTTCGTTTAAAGCGAGCCAAGTGGTCATGGATTTACCAGGCGTTCACAAAGTAGTGTTTGTAGTAGATCGCAAAGACTTGGATTACCAAACCATGAAGGAGTTCAATGCATTTAAAAAAGATTCTGTTGATGTAACCGATAATACACATTCGCTTGTTAAACAATTAACTGATGATACCAAATTGGTTTTGACCACCATCCAAAAATTAAACAATGCGGTCTCAAAAGCACATTATGAAAATCGATTAGCACATTTACAAAACAAAAAACTGGTTTTCATTTTTGATGAATGTCACCGTTCTCAATTTGGAGAAACCCACGGCAGAATCACTGAATTCTTTGCTAATAGTCAACTCTTTGGCTTTACGGGAACACCCATATTTGCAGACAATGCCTCTAAAAACGAATTAGGTAAACGCACCACCAAAGATTTGTTTGGGAATTGCCTTCATAAATATGTCATCACGGATGCTATTAGAGACCAAAACGTACTCAAATTTGGGATTGAGTATGTTGGTAAATACAAAAACAAAAGCAACACCTTTATAGACATTGAAGTTGAGGATATTGACAAAAAAGAAGTTTTTGACTCCCCGAAGCGATTAGATAAAATTGTAGATTATATCATAGCCTATCACAATCAAAAAACCTTTAATAAAGACTATTCTGCCATATTTGCGGTGAGTAGTATTGATAATGTGATAAAGTATTACGAGCTCTTTCAGAAGAAGAAAGAAGAAGGGCTTCATAATTTACGTATCGCTACTATATTTACTTATGGTGCTAATGAAGAAGACGAAGATGCCCAAGGCTATTTACCAGGTGATGAGTTAACTATGGCAGCAGAATCTAAAGGGAAGTATATGTCAAGTCATACCAGAGATAAACTTGAAGAATTTATTGGCGATTACAATCGCATGTATAATACTAGTTTCTCAACTAAAGATACACAACAATTTGAGAATTACTTCAAAGACATAAGCAAGCGATTAAAAGAGCGTGAGAAAGCTACTTTTAATGATGAAAAAGATAGATTAGATATTGTTCTTGTAGTTAATATGCTGCTTACAGGTTTTGACGCTAAAAAGGTAAATACCCTATACGTAGACAAGAATTTAAGACAGCATGGATTAATACAGGCGTTCTCTCGTACTAATAGAATATTAGGTGAGCAGAAATCACAAGGAAATATTATGGCATTCAGAAATCTTAAGAAGGCTACTGACGATGCTATTACTTTATTTTCAAATAAGGAGGCTATCGAAACGGTTATTATGCCACCATACGAGGCAATTGCATTAAAGTTTGATGAAGCACTTAAAAACCTACGAGCCATTGCGCCAACCTATCAGAGTGTTGACGATTTGCCAAGCGAAGAGGAAGACGCAAAGTTTGTGCAAGCATTTAGGAGGTTAATGCGAAATATAAATGTTTTACAATCTTATACAGATTTCGATTGGGAAGATCTCACAATTGACGAGCAAGAGTATGAAGATTATAAAAGTAAATATCTTGACTTATACGACCGTATAAAACAGGATACAACCAAACAAAAGACTTCGATACTTGATGATATTGATTTTGAGTTAGAACTCATTCATCGTGATGTAATCAATGTTGCTTATATACTAAAACTTTTAGCGCAACTTAAAGAGGCTAAAACATCGGATGCTAAAGCACAGAAAAAAGCAATTATGGATTTATTAGGAGGGGATATTACACTTAGAAGCAAGCGTGAGCTTATTGAAAAATTTATTGAAGAGAATCTACCACTTATAAGTGATGTGGATGCTATTGAAGATGAATTTGAACAGTATTGGCAGGATGAAAAGGTATTAGCGCTCGGTAAACTATGTGATGAAGAAAATCTAGACAAAGCTCAATTTAAGGCGTTAGTAGACGCTTATATTTTTAGTGGTCAAGAACCAATTAGAGATGAGGTTTTTAAATGTTTAGATAATCGCCCTAGCATTTTAAAAGCACGTGAAATAGGAGAACGCATTCTTGATAAAATGAAGCAATTTGTTGAGATATTTATTCATGGAATGGTTGGTTAAAGATCTTTAAATACGGAAATACGTAATTTCTCAATTATTATTATTTATATATTATCAGACTAATTTAGGATTATGTTATTTGATAAAGTAAATAGAGAACATATACTAAAAGCCATAGAAGAAATTGATTAGCAAGGTATCGAACCAGGTGCTCACTCATCAACTTATGATTTATGAGAGATGAAAAACGAAATTTTTCAACATATTGACAATATCATTGAGAAAATAGACATGTATAAAGTTGAGCCTATTTTTTCAAAAGAAATCAAATTAAGAAATGACCGAAAGGTTTCTAAAGAACTATCAGAAAATGAGATTGTTGAAATTTTTATAACTTTAATTGCATATAGTCAGAATGCTAACTCTAAACTTGTAGAACAAATAATTAATTCTGGGATATTCAAAGAAATATTTGACGATTTTGACATTAATAAAATATGTAAAATGAACCCTTGTGATTTGGCTGATAAGTATTGGAATAAAATTGGAGGGATTAGACAGCAGGCAAAATTATTTCACATTGTAAGTTTAGCAAGGAAAATAAAGAATATTGGATCTTTCAGAATACTTTTAACGAAAACAGAGATACCGAAAAGTATAAAAACAGAAAAAGATATTGATAGATTTTGGATTGGGTTTAATAAGTTGAGGAAAGTAATGGAAGTTAATAAAGTTCCTTTTTTTCGTTCAACAACTTCATTATTACACTTATTACTTGATATGGGATATGATTGCGTAAAGCCTGATTTAGTTGTAATGAAAGTAGCCAAGAAAATTGGAATTGTTGAAAAAGAAACCGGAGAAAAAAATCTTATCCAAACAGTTCGGACAATTCAAGAATATTCAGTTTATAAAAATATAAGACCTTCAGTTATTGATTTGTATTTTTTAATTGATGAAGGACAACTCGGAGCTAAAAAATTTGTAAAACAAGAGTTTTATAAATGAAATAATTTATGCTTATAAGTTTATAAAATTTAATAACAATGCTTTTCGATCAAGTAAATAGAGAACATATTATTCAAGCCATTAAAGAAATTGATCAACATGGTATTGTAAAAGGTGCTCACTCATCAACTTATGACGTGGTTTATAACAATAAGCGATACCCGCCTAAATTAGTGGTTAGCTTGGCCAATAAGTATGCTAATGGTAAGATTCTCCCAAGAGATTCATTTAAAGGTGGTGAAAATACTCCAGCTTTTCAGTTATTGGAAAGTTTAGGCTTTAAAATTGATAGAAAACTAACATCTCAATCAATCAGTATGAAAAACATAAAAAATGAGTTTGTAAATTGGTTAATAGACAATCCAAGAGTTAACTATTATAACAATGATGCAAAAAAGTTAGAACAGGAATTAAACAGATATAATAAATTCTTCGATATTGACATATTTGATGCGAATAATCTTAAAGGGATTAAATCCTTTTTAAATAACGAATTATATGTAAAAAATTCAAGTCCCTTTTTAGAATTTAGTGAAAGAACAATGAGGCATTTACCAAGAGCTGTTCTCGGTAAAAAAAATTATTTTGAATTTTTAGATGAGAAATTGAGAAATGGAAATTCTAAAATAAGCAAAGACATTCAGAAGCTATATGATTTAAAAAATGCATTCCTAAAGGAGTGGCCAATTGATAGGTTAAAATCAATGACATTAGAAGAATATACCAATTTAGATAAAGAAACCTCTTTTTGTTATTGGCTTGAAGCTATTACAAGTGATTTAGGGAGTATTTGGGGTGGTTCTGCATATAAGTTTGGCATTTATAAGAGAAGAGAATTAGAATCTGATAATTACAATAAAAGAAGAAAATCTGATGGTGAATATGCTTGGTATGGGAAATATGGAGATACAAAGGATGAGGTCTTTGAAAATATTAGAAAAAACATAATAAATATTGCTGCTTATAGCCAACAAAATAAGCTCAAAGAGATTGACGAAATAGATTTAGGAGATGCTGTAAAATGGAAGATTGCTTTTTTGTATGGTGATTTCAATATTATTAACATGTTTAATAAGTATGGTTTAAAACGTGTAGTCTTGGGCTTGGGCTTGGAGTTACCAGAATCGGAATCAATTTCAGATTTAAATCAATTAATTCTAAATCAAAAACCAAAGGATGAAGATTTTTTCGAGTATTCAATAAGAGTTTGGAATGCCTATGGCATTGAAAATGATAAAACTAAAGAATTTGAGAAATGGTTAAGAGCCCAAAAGACTACGAATAGTGGGATGATAAGTTCTTATTTAAGAGCTATTAATATTTTAATAAACCATTTTGAAATAGCAGTATATGAGGAGGAGGATATAGAAGTATTAAACGATCTATACGAAGATTTAAAGCTTAACCAAAAGGATACAAATGGAAAATACTATTACGCCAAAGCGAAATCCTATGGTGAAGGTGGGTTTTATTCCGCTGCTGTAAAATTATACATCGATTTTTTGAATCAAGATCAAGAATCAGATTATAATCAAAATGGTGATAATGATTTTATTGCTTCAATTAATGCTTTCAGTAATGATGAGCTTTTATTTTATTTCAATTTTTTAGATGAAATAGTAAATCATTTAAGTTTAAAACAGGGAGATGAAAGGGTTGTTTATACATGTGGTTATAGGTATTTAAATTTAACTATCGGTCAACGATTTGTTTGGCGTTTAAAACATTCAAAAGGTAAAAAGTTTTGGATAATGACAGCAGAGAAATTGGGTGATGATTATGAATCTTTTGACGGACCATTACAACATTATCATACAAAATTTAGCGATAAGAAGGAATTAAATATAAATAGAGCCTCTTGTTTTGAGGCTATAACGCAAGAATTAAGTCGTTCAACACTATCGGGTTATAAAAAGTTTAACAATCCGGAGTTTGAACGAGCAGTATTTGATAAATCATTTAGATCGCAATTCATTAAAACTGAAAAAATGAAAGAAAACAATGCAGTTTTAAATAAAATTTTATTTGGTCCTCCAGGTACAGGAAAAACATTTAACACGGTTAACGAAGCCTTAAAAATTGTAGCCCCCGATTTTTATGCAGAAAATAAAAAAAATCGAAATGCTTTAAATAAAAGATTTAAAGAACTCTTAATCAAAAATTGGGATAATACTAATGGTCAAATTGCATTTTGCACTTTTCATCAATCTTTTAGTTATGAAGATTTTGTTGAGGGAATTAAACCTAAAACAAACGAAAACAAAGAAGTTTTTTATGAGATTGAGGATGGTGTATTTAAAAAAATATGTCAATTGGCAGATAGTAGTATTAGTGCAGTAAAAATGAAAAAGGAAGGTAAATTGTCTTGGAGTGAAGAGCAATTCAACAAAGCTATTTTTTACAAACTATCACTGGGAGATTCAAATAAATCAGAAGACAAAGAAATTTATGAGTATTGTAGAGACAATAATTATATAGCTATTGGTTTTGGTGGAGGTCTTGATTTTACTGGAATGAGCGAAAGTGAAATCAAAGACTTTTGTTTAGATACAGAAGAGTTGGGAGAAAGTCATGCACAACCTTTAAACTATTTTATATACTACCTCAAAGTTGGGAGCTATGTAATAATAAGTAATGGTAATAAGTTTGTTAGAGCACTGGGTAAAGTCACTGGAGAATATGAATTTGATGCGAATGCCCCGATTAGATATAGTCACTTTAGAAAAGTCGAATGGCTTTTTAAAGACGAAAATATTCCTGTTGAAGAGTTGTACAATAGAGGGTTTAGTCAACAAACATTATACAAATTAGACGAACAAGGGTTAAAGAAAGACTTTTTTGTTAATCATGGTCAACTAATTGAACCTGAATCTAAAAAAGTAAAGGATTATGTGTTAATAATAGATGAAATTAATCGTGGTAATGTGTCTTCTATTTTTGGAGAACTCATCACATTAATTGAGAAGGATAAACGTGCTGGAGGCACAGAAGAATTAGAAGTAACGTTACCATACTCTAAAGATCCATTTAAAGTGCCTCACAACGTTTATATAGTCGGTACAATGAATACCGCAGATAGAAGCATAGAAGCATTAGACACAGCTTTAAGAAGACGTTTTTCTTTTGATGAAAAACCTCCTAAACCAGAGCTAATTTTAACTGAAGGTAGTTCAGGAAAAGTAAATGGCCTTGTTGATGGAATTAATTTGAAAGATTTATTAATAACTATCAATAATAGAATTGAGAAACTTATTGATAAGGATCATAAAATAGGGCATTCCTATTTCTTAAAAGTTAATGATTTACCTTCTTTGAAAAAGTGTTTTGAAAACGAAGTAATACCATTATTAGAAGAATATTTCTTTGGCGATTATGGGAAGATAGGATTGGTTCTTGGTGATAGTTTTGTGACTAAAGATGATTCAGAAGCGTTTGAATTTGCAAAATTTGAAGGCTACGATTCTGATGTGTCTTCAGACTTAAAGGAAAGATCTGTTTATAAAATTAGTCCTTCAAAAAATTGGGATTTTAACATGATTTAAATGAGTCGCTTAATCAGAGTTTTTGAATATGAAAAGTTAACCATACGTTCCAAATGTTCGGAAGGTAAAGAACTTGGTGAAAAGGTTATAAATAAACTCTGGCAGTATAACGATGTAAACAATAATATCTATTTTGATGGCATTCGCAATGGTGTTAAATTCAAACATTTTGTAGGTGTTATTCAGATCGGAAATATTACGATAGAAATTCTTCCAAAAGCTGATAAGCAAAAGAGCACAGAAGATGAAAAAAAGAATTGGCATGATGCATTGCTTAAAATGCTTGCAAAATGTAAGAAGATTCGAGTAGATTCAGTGAGTAAAGCCTCTTTAAGGAAGCGAAATCATTCATTACTTGATTTGTATTTTGAATTATTTCTACAAGAAGTTAATTACCTATTGGAACATGGTCTTATAAAGAAGTACCGAAAGAACAACGGTAATTTAAATGCACTTAAAGGTCGTCTCGATTTTGGGAAAAACATACAGAGTAATCTCATTCATAAAGAGCGCTTTTTTACTACGCATCAAGTTTACGATTATGATCATTTGATTAATCAAATTTTATACAAAGCACTTTTAGTGTTACAGACAATTACCAATAATACATCCTTGTCAGATAATATAATTAGAACATTAGGGAACTTTCCGGAGATCAAAGAGAAAGAAATAAATAAGGGTCATTTTGATAGTTTGGTAGCCAATCGTAAATCAACTAAATACGATGAAGCTCTGAAAATTTCTAAAATGATTCTGCTCAATTATTCTCCAGATATCAAAGGTGGTGACGAAAATATGTTGGCTTTGCTATTTGATATGAATAAGCTTTGGGAGGAATACGTTTATAGAGTATTAGCAAAAAATCAAGATGATAGATTAAAAGTAAGGTTTCAAAACAGTGATAAATTCTGGGAAAACAAACGTATCAAACCAGATATTGTTTTAACCAAAACAAATGATGAAGGCGATAAAGAAACGTTTGTTATTGACACTAAATGGAAAGTGATTGATCCTAAAAAACCGGGTGATGACGACTTAAAACAAATGTTCGCCTACAACATGTATTGGAACTCTTCCAAAAGTATGTTATTATATCCATCCTCAAATCCAGAAGTAACATCCTATGGGTCATTTCATAAAGGTAGAGATGGTGAGAATAAGTGTAAACTGGGATTTATAAAGGTGATGAAAGAAAAGGTTCTCAATCCAAATTTAGGAAATGAAATTTTAAGTTTGTTAGAGTTAAATATCAAAGAAGAAATTCTATAATTAAGTAAAATGTTAAATGATTAAAATGTTAGAACAAAGAATTAGTAAATGACACCAAAAGAACAGGCAGAAGAATTATTAAGGGAATGGGATTTTCGAGGAACTCCTTTCAATGATGCTGGCATTTTCGTCAGTGAGATGATTTATGAAAACAAAAAATATAACTCTGATAATATAAATGAGAAAGGTTATTGGGAATTAGTTAAAGAAGAGTTGGAGAAAATGAGAGCAAATCAAATAACCAATATGGAAAGGGAGATATTAAAAAGGGAATATGGTTATGAAGAGTCAGAGGAAAAACCAATTAATTATAAAACCATTAATGAAAGCAAGTCAGGACATAATGAAAATGAAAAAGTGTTAGAGGAAATGTCTAACAATCAGAAATTTCATTTAAGAATTTATGACAACTATCATTACATGGACGAATCCGAAGCATATAATCATGGACAATATGATTCTTATGAAGATGCAATGATTGGAGCCCAAAAAATTGTTGATGAATTTTTTGAACATAATTGGAAACCCGGCGTTACACCAAATGATTTAATGGTACAATATTGTCTTTATGGAGAAGACCCAATTATTCTGCCTAACGAACATGGTAAGCATAAAAGTTTTTCTGCACGGACTTATGCTGAAATTAGTGCCGTAAAGATTTGTCGCAAATTAGAAAACAAATAAAGCTGAATATTAAAAAGAAAAGTTTTATGCCAGTTCATGACTTATATAGAACTTCTAATATTTTAACCATAGCATAGGTATCCATCTTACAGTATTCTAACAATTCCTTTTTTGTTTTATCAATATCACCATTAAATTCACCCTTTACAATTTGGAGAAATAAATTACTTGCTGTACCACCCTCTTTTATTTCTAAATCCTGATAGGAAAGTTCCGGCACAAGAGCAGGCAACACCGATTTAATAGAGTAACTCCCTTTCATTGCCGGAGTATAATACCATTTATTCTTAAAGGGAATCATTAGATCTTTTAATCTGTCTATAATATTACTTATCTCACTAGAAAATTGTGGATACAAAGCCATTAAATCATTTAATTTCCCCTTCTCAAAACCAATATTATAAACAATAATGTCTCCTGAATCACCACAATCGTTTACTAATTTTTTTACAAAATCAATTCGAGGATCTTCATTTGTTGTTGGCTTTGCCAAATACTCGTAATGAGTTAGATCTCCATCCTTGATGTGTTGTATATGCAACGAATATTGAAACGGCAATTGCTGATATGGCCTGCTACCATCATAAATAGGAATTGCTGTTCCTATTGTTTCAAAATCAAGAAAATATAAAGGGTACTTCAAATCTCGTAAAAAATGTGAAATATTTTCGTAATCAATATAACTTGATTGGTTGAGCTCACTAACAACCTGCAAAAACTGATTTTGATTAAGAGGATTGTTTTCCAAATCTATTTGGTTAAAAGTCACAATCCCATTATTATATAAATCAAACTTTTTATTCGTTCCTAAATTAGAAATATCAAATACCGAGTATTCTGGAACATGCTTCCAACAATGTCCTCTAAAATCACAGCCATAAGGTTTAGAACAATGTTCTCCTATATCAATTTTGGGGACAGAATTATTGCCAATAACGTTTTTAAATTGTTCAATTTTATTTGGAATATTTGGCAATAGTTGTTGAACCTCATCATAAACGGAGGTTATGGTAAAAAGTTCATGTACATCTATTCCTCCATTTTTTACATATTGATTGTTGATATATACTATCGAAATATCCATTAGCTCTACACCCGAATTAATGATAGTGTAATACTGAATTGCGGCATCGTTTAAATAGGTTTCAGAAACACTTGTAGAACTTTTTACCTCATAGGCCTTCCAGCCTTCATTATCCTTAACAAGTATATCCAGAGCTGCTATAACACCATCAAATTCAAAAGTTGCCTCATAAATTACAGATTCACCGTTATCAATAAAAGATTTCGTTTTAATAACAGATTCTCTCATGTTATAATAACTTTCAGGGGATGCATCAACACCATTTGGGAAAAGCTTCTGGGCTAATATGCCAACTTCATGACCTTGATCAAAAATAGCTTGTAGTTGAGGGTCTATAGGGTCTTTTAGATGATAAAAATGCTTGTAGAGGTACAATGATTTCTCACATTGTAAACCTCTAATATATGTTGATTTAGAAAGAGGTATATTATTCATTTATAAATTACATTTTCTGATGTTATTTAGTCAATTCCAAGCCTTTTATGTATTTCTCGCATCTCCTTTGCAAACCCAATGCTTTCTATTGCGGCTTTGCGCTTTTCATCCGGCAGACATTGAATACAGGTTGGATACTGAAGCCCTTTGTAATATTGTTTACATTCGGGACATAATTCCATTCTGTTTATATCATAGTTAAACGCACATTTTTTACAAGCAGTTATTGTATCTTCAAAGGAAAGGTATTTAATAGTATCATTTAGGTAGAGTAAAAATGCCTCTTTCCCAATCTTTTCAGCATCTTTATTTATTGCTTGTTGCCTTTGATACCAATATCTAACATTTGATAGATTGTGAATATTTTCCCATTTGTCCTTTGAGACAAAACACTTATCTCTAACTTCATATGCATCCTCATCTTCATAAAAAATAGAAATCATTTCGATTGCTGATCTATAAACCGCCTCATCAAATTCGTGTTTACAATCCCCACAACGATATCTTGGAATTTTACTTACCCTAATGTTTGGATTTTTACCCATACAACTTGGGCATAAAGGAGTCGGCATATAATCATAATTTTCTAATATGTGATCTCTAAATTTAGATTTATCAATTTCTGAATTGTTTTCTATATATTCATTAGTGTACGACCTTTTTATCTCTCGTAAATATTCAGAATAGCTCTTTGGATGAGAACGATGCTGTAACGTTAATGTCTCTTTGCTACCGCATATTTCACATTTGTCCTTAATAATTTTTGCCTTTCTTTCTTTCCAGTCTTTTGTATGCCAAGACCTTTGTTCTTCTTTAAAATCCTTCCAATATTGTGCTTGCGCGGATTCTAAATCAATTTCTCCATTCGCAAGTTTATCTCTCAACGTTATGATGTCATTATATGTCAACATTTCCTTTCCTTTATAAAGCGATTCATATTGACCATTATTTTAAGATTTTTTTGGTTCAACAAAATCAATCAATTCGAGTTTAACTCCAAGCGCAAGTGCAATTTTAGAGAGTATATCTAATCCAACAGAATAACGTCCTTGTTCAATGCGGCTAAGGTTTGCTGCATCAATATTTGCAGCTTCAGCAAGCTTTTTAGCATCAATATATTTTTCTTTCCTCAATTCTCGTATTCTTGCTCCAATTCTTACCCTTTCATGATTAAGAAAAATCCTTTCCTCTTCCTTATCACCCTTTCCTCCAAAAATTCCAAGACCTTCGTCATAATTCATTTTTATCCAGATCCAATAAGACAAACTCATATTAATATTGTCTTCAAAATATTTTTGATAATAATATGGAAATCTTCCTGCGTAGTATTGTTGATTTTGTTTAGGAACCGGAAAATAGGTATTCCAAGTAAATTTTTCTCCGTCTTGTGCAGTGACCTCAATAGTAGAGTCATCTACAAATCTTGCTTGTATCATAATTTTTGTTGCCGTATTTAATGTGTTGTCGCCACTTTTGAGTTATTGATCAAATATAAAAATAAATATTATAATTGTCAAATAAACCAATTATAAATTGTAATATATACCAATTATATAGTTAAGTATTCTGTTTGGCATTCAAATTCATTCACTTAACAGTATGCATTTACCCCCTTCTTATAATTCATTTTTTGGTACGGGGGCTTCCTTTTTTTAGACCAAAAAGAGAGTCTTTTTTTATTAATCAATAAAGTCCTGGAAACAGGCATTTTATTATGCAAACAACAGATGGGCATATAGTTATTCTATTGTCCAACAAAGGCTATGTAGCTTTAGAAAACAATGAAATCTTCCAATTATGGAAGAACACCAGATTAGGCGATATCTATACGGAGCTCCATCAAAGATATCCGAGCTTCGAGATTTCTTTGGGAAGTCTTGAAGAGGTTCAATTCAATGACACCCATGAAGTTTATAATAAGTTCTTATATGAGCACAAATCGGAGGAGTCAGATTTTATAGTCAATACTAATTTTAACAAAGACTTGGAAACAGGCAACAAAACAATGAACACAAGAAATAAAGCAAAAGTAAAAGCTGTAGCTGTTATCGGAATCAACGTAACGGCAGGTATCATGCATTTAGGGTTTCAAACAATGGCAGACACCGTTTGCTATGCAGAGGCAAAGATAATTGACAAGCTTAATATCTTCGACAAAACAGTAGAGGATATAATGAACGCAAGGAAACTTAAAACAAAGAAGTCACAACAATCTTTGTTGAGGTCGCCAAAGCGAGTTAAACATTCTACAAGCCAGTTCTATTGTAAGATAAGGGATATCAAAGAACGGGTCAAGACTAATAATAACATTAGAACCCAAACAGTCTAACAATGATTTTGTTCAAAGACGAATTGAAGGAGATATTTCAAGGAAAGCCTCCTTCTATAGAAAAACCTGATAAGCATATTAATCCGAGATTTATCAGAGTTCAAAAGGTAAATCCAATATCCTTCACAAAAGGTGCTCTGATATATCTTGTTTTATCTTGCATTGGTGTGCTTGTAAGTTCTACAATAGCCACCTATGTATTCTTTGGCTCCATAACTTTAGCGGGTCTAATAGCTATAGCCGAGAGCAACAGATATGTCAGATATGCCATTGTGAAAAGCAATAGGCTAATAGATCTATCCATTTTTGGACTGTCAATATTTGCCACATTGTTTTTAGGGGTCACGTTAACCGCTTCACTAACCTTTGCTGGTTTGGGCTATACATTAATCTATGCTCCATACTTAAGGTCAAAATAGTATAATCCTTTTTGAAAAAGATTGTAGGAACGAACTGACTTAACTGTCTAAAGGCACACCTTAAGGGCCTTTCCCTGTAAAAAAAGGTGTTTTTTCTACCAAAGATGTAACTAAACAACACTACAACAGTAGGAGTTTCTTGTTTTTCGGAACTATTTTCAATTTTAAAAGACTGTTTAATTCCCGAATTAGTAGTTAAACTATACATATATATGTTATGTAATTCATACATATATGTTAGGACTTTCACCTTGAATATTCTCTTGATTCATATAATTTCCTTATCAAAAAGAATTGCAGCTTTTTCAGCTTTTACATTAATAAAATCATCAAATTATGTTAATTTCCAATTTTAAGGTATTCATTACAAAAAATGGTGATGGAGCCATAACGTACACGAAAAATGATCTTAATTATAGAGTGTTAATCTCAAAAAAAGACAAAGTCCTGATGGAAGTCTTTCAAAAGTATTTTGAACGCCTTAAACCTTTTAAAAATAGGCACTATGCCATTGCACAGTGGATAGCAAGGGATATAAGGAAGAACGGCTATGTGTTTAAATCATATTGTAACAATAAGATGAACTTAAGGCCAGTTAAAAAACCATCTGTAAAATGATGATCTAATTCTTAAAAACTATAATAGAACTTTAAAAATAATAATTATGATAACGAAAACAATCCAAATCGATGAAATTTCTTTTGACGAATTAGCTTTATTTAAAGAAATGACTAAATGTTGACTAAAATATAAACAAAAAAACCATAACCTTTTGATAATTAAAAGAATATGGTTTCATATTGCGGAGAAAGAGGGATTCGAACCCCCGGAGGTGTGACCCTCAACAGTTTTCAAGACTGCCGCATTCGACCACTCTGCCATTTCTCCGTAGCGGGTGCAAATATAGAACCCTTTTTTATTTCTTTCAAATTTATGTTTAATTTTTTAAAACTATTTTTTATACACATATTGACTTAATTTATCAAACCGCCTGCAAAATATGTAGTGCTTATGTTATCTTTGTCTAAAAGTAATACTTATGAATGTTATAGAACATTTAAAATGGAGATATGCTACCAAAAAGTTTGATGCTAACAAGCACTTGAGTCCACAAAAAGTACAGATTATAAAAGAAGCATTCAATCTTACAGCAACCTCTTTTGGCCTACAAACCATTAGTATGCTGGTGGTAGCGGACAAAGACATAAGAAAAAACCTTATAGAACATTCCTACGGACAAAGACAGGTGCTAGAAGCTTCACATTTACTGGTCCTTTGTATTCAGGATAATATTACCGATACGGATGTAGATGATTTGTTTGATAATATTCAAGACAAAAGACATACTTCCAATACTATTTTAGACCCTTACAGAGATGACCTAAAGCGTATGATGCAACAAATGTCTGTACAAGAAAGGCAGGAGTGGTCTACAAAACAAGCCTACATTGCACTGGGCAACCTGATGACCGTTTGCGCCATAGAGCAAATAGATGCCTGCCCCATGGAGGGATTTTTTGCAACAAAATATGATGATATATTTCAATTAAAAGACAAAGGACTGAAATCTGTGTTAGTCATGCCTATTGGTTACAGGGCTGAAGACGATATGTTTGCCGATTTTAAAAAAGTAAGAAAAACCATTGCAGAAAGTACTATAGAATTGTAGTTTTAAGCTTTAATCTAATAATATATGCCAGGATTTGAATTGTTTGGTGATGCCGAACGTAAAGAATTAAACGATGTATTGGAAAACGGCGTTTTAATGCGTTACGGTTTTGATGGCATGCGTAATGGTCATTGGAAAGCCAGACAATTAGAACAGGAATTAGAAAACAAATTTCAGGTAAAACATGCTCAACTAGTCTCCAGTGGTACAGCCGCAGTAAGTATTGCATTGGCATCGGCTGGTATTGGAGCAGGAGACGAGGTCATTATGCCTGTCTTTACTTTTGTAGCCAGTTTTGAAGCTATTATGATATTAGGAGCTATTCCTATTTTGGTAGATATTGATGACACTTTGACTCTAGATCCAAAAGCGGTTGAAGAAGCCATTACGAGAAAGACCAAAGCCATTATGCCAGTACACATGTGTGGAAGCATGGCAAATCTTGACACTTTGTTGAACATCTGTAAAAAACATAATCTAGTCTTAATAGAAGATTCTTCACAGGCGACAGGTGCAACTTATAGAGGCAAGCCTCTGGGCAGTATTGGTGATTTAGGTTGTCTATCTCTGGATTATGTAAAGATTATCACCTGTGGAGAAGGCGGAGCCGTGTTAACCAACTATGAAACCTATTACAAGCATTCTGATCACTTTTCAGATCATGGGCACGACCATATTGGAAACGATAGAGGTGCAGAAACGCATCCGTTTTTAGGATATAATTTTAGAATATCAGAATTAAATGCAGCTGTTGGGTTGGCACAGTTACGACGTTTAGATGAATTTGTGGCAATACAAAAGAAAAATTATACAATTTTAAGAAATGCCCTATCAAAAATTCCTCAAATTACATTTAGAACAGTTCCTGAAGGCGGAGTAGAAAGTTATTCGTTTTTAAGCTTCTTTTTACCAGATTTAGAAACCGCCAGAAAAGCCACTACAGCATTAAAAGAAGCTGGAGTTGATGGCTGCTTTCATTATTACGACAATAACTGGCATTACATCAGAAAGTGGGAGCATTTAAAGACCTTGAAAACGCTATATCCTCTATCAGCTGAAGTTAAGGAAGGATTGAAGTATCTCAAAACAAAATCATTCTCACAATCAGACCACTTTATTGGGCGTAATATTTCTTGTTTAATAAAATTATCTTGGACAGAAAAGGAAGTAGTTAATAGATCACAAAAAATGGTTGAGATAATATCTAAATATTTAGTTTGATAAATTTTAATTTTTTCAATTGAATCATAATTATTAATTTAGAGAATATTAACTAATTCTCAACCAATGAAATCAACTTTATTTTTTATCAAACTATGTCTTTTGTTCCTATTCTTATTTAATTGTAAAAACGACAAAAAGGAACAAATAAAACTACACGACACAGAAACAGAAGACGTTAAACAAACTGAACATTATATAGAGATTGTTACCAATGTTATGGATTTCCAATCTGTAGACACGATTCCATCAGGTTGGAATACCTTTAAGTATATTAATAAATCTACTCAAGCCCATTTCTTTCTTTTAGATAAATATCCTGAAGGAAAAACAATCCAGAATACCATAGCAGAGGTTGGACCTCCATTTGAAAATGGCATGGAATTTATTATGCAAGGAGATATGGATAAGGCTATGGCTGAATTTGGGAAGTTACCTGAGTGGTTTGGTCAAATCGTATTTACCGGAGGCTCTGGATTACTATCTCCAAAACAAACTAGTATTACCACTGTAAAATTAGATCCAGGTCTTTATATAATGGAATGTTATGTGAAAATGGCAGATGGTAAGTTTCATACCTCTATGGGAATGGCCAAAGAAATACATGTTTTAGATGAAGATAGTGGTAATACACCTCCAGAAGCAGATTTAGATATAAGGATTTCAAGCACACAAGGTATTAATTACGAAGGAACAATCACTAAAGGAAAGCACACTTTTGCTGTTCATTATGAAGATCAGATAGTGCATGAAAATTTTGTTGGACATGATGTAAATCTTGTTAAGCTAGAAGAAAATGCTGATTTAAAAGAACTTGAAGCCTGGATGAATTGGGCAACACCAACAGGTTTAATGGATCCTGTTCCGGACGGTGTTACGTTTTTGGGTGGCACCAATGATGCTCCAGCTGGAAGTACACAATATTTTGAAGTGGATTTATCACCAGGCAAGTATGCTTTAATCTCTGAAGTTCCAAATACGTCTAGCAAAAATATGCTTAAAACGTTTGAAGTTACAGATTAATACCCAACGTATTCAATAATTTCTAATCCGTAACCAATAATGCCAACACGTTTTGTTTGCTCGCTATTAGAAATTAGACGTAGTTTATGGATATTTAAATCATGAAGTATCTGGGCTCCAATACCGAAATCTTTGGTGTCCATTTCTATTCTCGGTGCTTTTACAACATTACCTTCAATTTGTGATTCTTTTAAAACATTAAGGCGTTTTAACAAATTCATAGACTGAGGTTCTTGGTTAATAAAAATTATAGCACCACTTCCAGCTTGATTGATTAGATTGAACATGTCGTCTAATTTTTTGTCTGGATTATTGGTAAGCGTACCCAAAATATCATTATTAACCAATGTAGAATTCACACGAGTCAGAACAGATTCGTTTGTTTTCCATTCACCTTTGGTTAATGCAATATGTATTTGGTTATTTGTGGTTTGTTGGTAGGCTCTTAATCTAAAACTTCCAAATCTGGTTTCTAAATTAAAGTCTTCTCTTTTTTCAATCAGAGAGTCGTGCTGCATCCTGTAAGCGACCAAATCTTCAATTGAAATTATTTTAAGGCCGAACTTTTCTGCAACTTTTACAAGTTGGGGTAATCTTGCCATAGTACCATCCTCATTCAGTATTTCGACCAAAATACCAGCAGGTTTAAAACCAGCTAGTCGTGCCAAATCTACAGCGGCTTCTGTGTGACCTGTACGTCTTAAAACACCACCATTTTTTGCACGTAACGGAAAGATATGACCAGGTCGACCAAGATCGTGAGGTCTCGTATTGTCATCAACCAAAGCTTTAATAGTTTTTGCACGATCATGTACTGATATTCCAGTGGTGCAACCATGACCAATTAAATCTACAGAAACTGTAAATTGTGTATGATGTAACACCGTGTTGTTCTGAACCATCATGGTTAAATCCAATTCATTGCATCTATCTTCGGTTAACGGAGCACATATTAATCCTCGTCCATTGGCAGCCATAAAATTGATCATTTCTGGTGTAACCTTTTCGGCTGCAGCTATAAAATCTCCTTCGTTTTCTCTGTTTTTGTCATCTACAACAATAACAATCTTCCCTTTCTTTATATCGCTTATAGCCTCTTTTATGGTATGAAACATAAATATTTTTGTGCTTAATGGTTTTGTTTTAGTCGTAATCATAATGGCAAAGATATTGCTTATTTTAAACTATCTAAAGAATTTTGTCTTAAGTCTTGCTTCAATTTATACTTTAGTAGCATGAAAGGAATAAAATAAAATGGAAGCCCTAATATTAAAAGCATAACATTTGGTTTATTCTTCAGCCTATTGATGCAACGATAAAATTGCCTCAAGTTTTTGAAAGAAATAAAGTAATACACCATAAAAATAACCAAGGCCATCAGACTTAACTGAATAGAGGCTTCTGCAAGTGAAGGCAGCTTATTGTTTCTAAACACAAAGAACAAAATAAAAAGAGCTACAGATATGATATAATGCGATAGAGCATACTTTGAATGTGATTTAAAATCATCCAAAATCTTTTCAGATTCATCTATACTTTCTGGAATGATAATACCTTCATTTCTTAAGGCTTTATAAGATATATTTCTTGAATTTAGGACATTAATGGTATCTAAAAAATCTGTATTTGAATAGTTATATTTCTTATAGTTTTTGGCTATATCGATTAACTTTTCATCATTAAATTCATGAAGTTTATGTTTGGATGAAACGTTTTCAGATTCAAAATTTTTAGATTTAAAGTTGAACATGGCTTTTAACGGTTCTATGAAATTGTCAAACTCAAACAAGCCTTTGTCTGCTGTTGCTCTTTTAGTGAGAAAAATACTTAAAGGCAACATGATTAGAGTAGAAAACCAAGTTGCAAATACAGGACTAAAACTACCGTCTTTAGCGCTATTTTTGGCAAATATACCAATGAAATGATAGGTTAAAAATAGTAGAATTGCTATAACCATAGGCAATCCAATACCTCCTTTTCTAATTAAAGCTCCTAATGGTGCTCCAACAAAAAATAATATGATACAAGCAAAGCCTAATGCAAGCTTTTCATGAAGGGCGATGATGTGCTTATTTAACCAGATATTTCTTGTTTTTAGATTGATTTCTTTTACACTCATAATTTGTTTAGTACTTTTTACCGAGTTTAATGCCATAGATATTAATTGCACTTTTCTACTATGATTATAATAATTAAGAAAGTGCTCTTTGCTTATAGTATCTTGTCCTTTTTTGTTTCTTTCAATATCATTAATATTTAAGCCTTTGTTTAAATTTGACAAGCCAGCACGATTATATAAACTCGATGAAAAATCTTGGTAATCTTCCTTTCTTTTAATTTTTAATGAATCTATAGTGTAACTTAAATCACTCATGTTGAGCATATCGTATTTATCTGAATATCCTTTTTCATCTAAATCCACATCATTCAAATTAGACAAATCGATATTGAATGTATATTTCTCAAATTCACTTTTTACAAAGGGCTTCTTGTTTCTGTCTTTATAATTTTTAGGTGGTGTGTCGTCATAGTAATTTCCGTCAAAAAGTATCAGTTGAATAATATCTGATTTCTCTTCGCCTATAAGCTCTCCCGTTTTTGAAATAATGGTCGTATAATTTCCTACACCTTTTGGTGATTTTTTATGAATAACAACATCCTTGAGGTATTGCCCTCTATCACCACTTTTTTCAGCAACTTTAATGTTTATATTACCCACTTCATTAAACTGTCCTTCTGCAATAGCCATGGCCGGTTTTAGTTTGGCAATATTCTTTCTTAAGTTAAATGAATTGAATTCTGCCCAAGGGATGACATTATTAGAAAAGAAAAATGTGACAACACCCAAAATAACTATAAAGACACTTAAGCTTGCCATAGCACGTTGAAGTGATATACCTGTAGATTTCATGGCAGCAAATTCGTAGTTCTCGGCAAAATTTCCGAAAACCATAATTGAAGCTAATAAGATGGTTAAAGGTAAAACTAAAGGAATAAGTTTTGGAGTAAAGTAGATTAAGAATTTGGCGATCACAAAAATATCTAAATCTTTGCCAGCCAGTTCTTTGATGTATAGCCAAATGGTTTGCAAAACAAAAATTAGCATGAGTATGACAAACACACTAATAAAGGTCTTAAGGTAAGTGGTTAATATGTATCTGTCTAATATTTTCAAATAAAGACTTAATCTAATTTATTGATATAGTAGTCTCCGTATTTCTTTTCATCAAAAGAAAATATTGCCTTTGATAAGGGTTCGTTAGTTTTAAAAGAATTGACCGTTAGTGTTGTCTTTGTTTCATTTTTACCAACTTCAATTAAATTATATATATGTTTGGTCTGTGCATCTATACCTAACAAAACATATTTTATTTCAGAATGAGAATCGATTGGAGTTAGTTTAACATACTGAATTTTTCTGCCTTTTATATTTTGAACAATATCCATGGCATAAGTAAAACCTTCTTCATAAAAAGTCAGCATTCTACTTGGGGTTATACTATTTTCACTTTCGACGTTGTGACTTGAGATAGTCACTTCTTCATCATCAGGACTAATAGTGTAAAGTGTTTTTCCATCAAAGATACGTGTAGCTCCAAGAATGTTGAGTCTATACTTGTTGCCTTGTAAAATAACATCACCTCGAGTTTCCTGATTGATATTTTCTTCAGTGTTGTTTAGTGCATACTTAAAATCTATAGAAATATTGTCATAACTCTTTACCTTTTGAGAGACTTCATTCAATAAGGCTTTGGCCTGCTCTTTATTTTGAGCATTTAAAGAAATACTTATAAAAAATAAGATTAAGAAGAATAATCTTTTAACTGTTTTCATTTTAACTGTTTTTTTCATTTTCCAATAACTGATCTAAAGCTACTAAATCTGGCACTAAAACTTGTCTTGCTTTACTACCTTCAAAATGGCCTACGATTCCCGCTGCTTCTAACTGATCTATTAATCTACCAGCTCTATTATAACCTAATTTAAGCTTACGCTGTAAAAGTGATGCAGATCCTTGTTGGGCTGTAACAATAATCTCTGCAGCTTCTCTAAATAGAATATCTCTATCGTCTATATCTACATCAAGACTTGTGCCACTTTCTTCACCAACATATTCGGGTAATTGATAAGCTTCAGGATATGCTTTTTGTGAACCGATAAACTCTGTTATCTTATCGATTTCTGGAGTATCTACAAAAGCACATTGTACTCTAATTAAATCATTACCTTGAGTATAAAGCATATCTCCACGGCCAATAAGCTGATCTGCTCCAGAACCGTCTAAAATTGTTCTGGAATCTATCTTTGAAGTCACTCTAAAAGCAATTCTGGCAGGGAAATTGGCTTTTATAATTCCTGTTATTACGTTTACCGAAGGTCGTTGCGTTGCAATAATCAAATGAATACCAATGGCACGAGCCAATTGGGCCAAACGTGCAATGGGCGTTTCTACTTCTTTTCCTGCAGTCATGATTAAATCTGCAAACTCATCAATAACTAGAACAATGTATGGTAAAAACTGGTGTCCTTCGTTTGGGTTAAGCTTTCTGGCTTTAAATTTAGCATTGTATTCTGCTATGTTTCTACAAAATGCATTCTTAAGCAATTCGTAACGATTATCCATTTCAATACACAAAGAATTTAATGTATTGATAACTAGATTATTATCAGTAATAATAGCTTCCTCTGTATCCGGAAGTTTTGCGAGATAATGCCTTTCGATTTTATTGAAAAGTGTAAGTTCAACTTTTTTAGGATCGACCAAAATAAACTTGACTTCAGCAGGATGTTTTTTGTAAAGCAGAGAAGTTAAAACTGCGTTAAGCCCAACAGATTTTCCTTGCCCTGTAGCTCCAGCCATCAGTAAATGAGGCATTTTGGCCAAATCTACAACAAGGGTCTCGTTGCTTATGGTTTTGCCAAGAGCTATGGGTAATTGCATTTCGGCATTCTGGAATTTTTTTGAAGCAATTACCGAACGCATCGACACTACCGTAGAATTTTTATTTGGTACTTCGATACCAATAGTTCCTTTGCCTGGAATAGGAGCAATGATCCTAATGCCAAGCGCAGATAAGGACAAAGCGATATCATCCTCCAGATTTTTAATTTTAGAAATTCGTATTCCAGCTTCAGGAACAATTTCATATAATGTTACTGTTGGTCCAATGGTTGCCTTTATACTTGCAATGCCAATCTTATAGTTATTGAGGGTTTCTACAATTCTGTTTTTATTTTCTTCAAGTTCTTCCTGATTTATTGTTATGCCTTCAGTATCATATTTTTTCAATAAATCTAAATGCGGAAATTGGTAATTCCCGAGTTCTAAAGTTGGATCAAATTGTCCAAAATCTTCTACTAGTTTATTGGCCAGATTATCTGTTTCCGATTGTTCTTCTTCAATTTTTTCAACTTCCATTTCAACCCGATCTTCAACAACTTCAGGCTTTTCGGATTTTGTTTTTGTTTCTAAATTATCAAGAGGAATGTCAAATGCGGTTTTTATATCTTCAGCTTCAGCGGTTAAATCATTATCGATATGAACAAAAGTGTCTTTATCATTGTTTTGAGTCTTTTGATGACTTGAAAATTCGTCTGTAATATCTTTCTTGGCCGATTTAAATATTGAAATAAAGCTTTGGGCTGTTACCTTAAAACGAATTGCCAAATACACTATAAGTGCAAAAAGGAGAAGTAAAATGATTCCTATTTTCCCAATGTAGTCTTGTAGGAACGTATTGATTTCAAAACCAATAGTTCCAGAAAGAGAATCTATTTTAGGTATAAAAAAACCAAAGAATATCGAAAACCAAATGACAACAAGTGTTCCCCAAAACCAATGTCTTAATAATTTGGTTTTGTTTATATCCATAATAACATAAATGCCTGAAAGAAAAATGAGTCCAGAAAACACAAAGGATGCTATGCCAAATCCTTTATATATAAAGAAATCACTTAACCATGCACCTGATTTGCTCAACCAATTTTGGGCCTCACTTTCTCTTGATCCAAATTCAGAAAGAATACTTTGGTCTGCTTTTCCGGTAAAAAAGAAAGATAGAAAAGCTGTGAATAAAAGAATACCAAAAATAATTAAAAAGCTACCAAAAATTAGTTTTTGCTGACTTGATAACTTGAAACTAGGTTTTTTAATTTTTGAAGAGGTGGTTTTCTTTTTTTTGCTTTTAGCCATTAATGCCTGATTGATTTGAACAAAAATACAAATTACTAACGTTTATCCTACAGGTAATCGTATATTAAAAAATCTTCGGAATGTATATAATTAATCCTATTATAATTGCAGAAATAGCCGAAATAAAAACTGCACCAGCAGAGATGTCTTTAATAAAACCAATTTTTGCATGGTGTTCTGGATGAACAAAGTCTGCAATCTTTTCGATTGCGGTATTTAATCCTTCTACACTCATTATAATGCATATAGCCAAGATTTGAACAATCCATTCAGTAATATTAAGATTGAAATAAAACCCAGCAATAGTAACCAAAATGGCAATGACTAATTGAATCTGTATGCTAGCTTCTGTTTTTATTAGTAGAACAGCTCCTCTAAAAGCATAATTTATACTTTTAATTCTGTTTACCAAAAATTTTTCCTTTTTAGGCATTTTTCAAGGCGTCTAAAGCAGCTTGATAATTAGGTTCTTCAACAACTTCTTGAACTTGTTCGGTATATAAAACCTTACCATTTTGATCCAACACGATAATTGATCGGGCTAAAAGACCACGAATGGGTCCATCAATATATGTGAGGTTATAGTTGTCACCAAAATTCCCATTTCTAAAATCAGAAAGCGTTTCAACATTTTCAATACCTTCAGCACCACAAAATCTAGCCATTGCAAAAGGTAAGTCTTTAGAGATACAAAGTATTTTTACATTTGCAAGTTCACTTGCTTTTTTGTTAAATTCTCTAACCGATGCGGCACATGTACCTGTATCTATACTATGAAAAATATTCATAATTACTCTCGATCCTTTATAATCGTCAAGAGTAACATCTGATAAATTATCTTTTGATAGTTCAAAATTTGGAGCTTTACTTCCTACTGAAGGAAGATTACCTTTAGTGTTTATTGGGTTTCCTTTTAATGTAACAGTTGCCATATTTAAGTTTTTTATGTAAATGTAAAATTAACAATTAATTAGTCGTTAGTCCTCATAAATTTTATCAATTTTGATATAAAATATTAAAATATTTTTATAATGCATTTTGAGTAAGTAATTATTATTTTTATACAATTCGTAATTTAAAAAATAAAACTAAATATTTAACAGTATGAACAGTTCAACAAATGGAAAATGTCCTTTTATGCATGGTGCAAATACAGCTACTGAAAAGTCAGTTATGGATTGGTGGCCAAATGCATTAAATCTGGACATTTTACACCAACATGACACTAAAACAAATCCTTTAGGAGAAAAATTCAACTATCGAGAAGAATTAAAAAAATTAGATGTTGAAGCCTTGAAAAAAGATCTTCATGATTTAATGACAGATAGCCAAGATTGGTGGCCAGCAGATTGGGGTCACTATGGTGGTTTAATGATTCGTATGGCTTGGCACGTAGCTGGGACTTATAGAATTTCAGACGGTCGCGGAGGCGGCAGTACAGGGAATCAACGGTTTGCTCCATTAAACTCATGGCCAGACAATGGAAATTTGGATAAAGCTAGGAGATTGCTTTGGCCTATCAAAAAAAAATATGGTAATAAAGTAAGTTGGGCTGATCTTATGGTACTTGCTGGAAATATGGCTTATGAAAGTATGGGATTCAAAACCTTTGGCTTTGCATTTGGTAGAGAAGATATATGGCATCCAGAAAAAGATATTTATTGGGGAGCTGAAAAAGAATGGTTAGCTCCAAGTGATGAACGCTATGAAAATGTTGATAATCCAGCAACTATGGAAAATCCATTAGCAGCTGTACAAATGGGGTTAATTTATGTTAATCCAGAAGGTGTTAATGGAAATCCTGATCCTATCAAAACAGGCGCTCAAGTACGAGAAACTTTTAAGCGAATGGCTATGAATGATGAAGAGACCGTTGCTTTAACGGCAGGAGGTCATACAGTAGGAAAAGCTCATGGAAATGGAGATGCTGGTGCTTTGGGTCCTGAACCAGAAGGCGCTTCAGTTGAACATCAAGGATTTGGTTGGATAAACCCCAATGGTTCTGGAAAAGGCAGAGACTCTGTTACTAGTGGTTTGGAGGGAGCATGGACTACCTACCCAACACAATGGGATAATGGTTATTTTGAGATGCTATTTAATCATGAATGGGAATCCAGAAAAAGTCCAGCAGGAGCTTGGCAATGGGAACCAGTAAACATTAAAGAAGAAGATATGCCAGTAGATGTTGAAGATATGGTCACGCGAAAAAAGCCTATCATGACAGATGCTGATATGGCTATGAAAATGGATCCGATTTATAAAGAAATATCTCTAAAGTTTAAAGATGATTTTGAAGCCTTTTCAGATGCATTTGCACGTGCTTGGTTTAAGTTAACACATCGTGATATGGGCCCAAAAGATCGCTACTTTGGTCCTGATGTACCTCAAGAAGACTTGATTTGGCAAGACAGTGTCCCAAAAGGGAAGAAGGATTATGATGTTGAAGCGGTTAAAGAAAAGATTAAAGCTTCAGGTCTTTCCATTGCAGATATGGTTTCAACAGCTTGGGATAGTGCTCGTACCTTTAGAGGTTCAGACTATAGAGGAGGAGCTAATGGCGCGAGAATAAGACTTGTGCCACAAAAAAATTGGGAAGGTAATGAACCAGAAAGATTGTCAAAACTACTATCTGTACTTGAGCCTATTGCTGCTGAATTTGGAATTAGTGTTGCAGATACTATCGTATTAGCAGGAAATGTGGGTGTTGAAAAAGCTATTAAAAATGCAGGAATGAATGTTACTGTACCTTTTGCACCTGGACGTGGAGATGCTATTGATGAAATGACAGATGCAGAATCTTTTGAACCATTAGAACCACTTGCTGATGGTTATAGAAACTGGTTAAAGAAAGATTATGTGGTTAGTCCAGAAGAGTTGATGCTAGATCGTACACAATTAATGGGATTGACCGCACCAGAAATGACAGTTTTGGTTGGAGGTATGCGTGTCATGGGAGCTAATTATGGAGGAACAAAGCATGGCGTATTTACGGATAGGGAAGGTGCTCTTACCAATGATTTCTTTGTAAACCTAACAGATATGTCTAACTATTGGAAGCCAATAAATGGCATTTATGAAATTTGTGATCGCAAAACAGGTCAAACTAAATGGACTGCTACTAGAATTGATTTGGTATTTGGTTCGAATTCTATTTTAAGAGCTTACGCCGAAGTTTATGCTCAAGATGATAGTAAGGAAAAGTTTGTTAAAGACTTTGTAAGTGCTTGGGTAAAAGTGATGAATGCAGATCGGTTTGATTTGGATTAATTTTTATTTAAATATGGAATAAAAAAAAGCGCATTTAATATGCGCTTTTTTTATTGAAGTATATAATTTTCTAATCACTTTCAGGTGACATCATTTTATAAATAATACCAGCTAAAATGGCACCAACAATTGGAGCTAACCAGAAAAGCCATAATTGTTCGACTGCCCAACCACCAGCAAAAATAGCTTGACTCGTACTACGAGCAGGGTTTACCGATGTATTTGTAACAGGAATACTGATTAAATGAATTAAAGTTAAGCCTAATCCAATGCCTATACCAGCAAACCCTTTCGGTGCTTTTGAATGTGTAGCGCCTAATATGATAATTAAAAACATAAAAGTCATAACCACTTCTGTAACCAATGCAGACAACATACTATATCCGTCCGGTGAGTGCTCACCATAACCATTGGCTGCAAAACCACCAACTTGAAATCCAGATTTTCCAGTGGCAATAAGGTATAAAATACTAGCTCCAGCAATACCACCAAGTACTTGAGCTATAATATATGGTATAAGTTCTTTTTTGTCAAACCGACCTCCAATCCAAAGTCCGATGGATACAGCTGGATTAAGGTGACATCCAGAAATATGCCCAATGGCATAAGCCATAGTTAATACGGTAAGACCAAAAGCGATGGCAACACCTACAAATCCGATTCCTAATTCTGGGTAAGCCGCTGCTAAAACAGCACTTCCGCATCCTCCAAGAACTAACCATAAAGTTCCGATAAATTCCGCTACAAGTTTTTTCATAATTTTTTGTTTAGTTAGATTTTTTAAATTGTTAAGCTATATTATTCTTAATGAGAACTTTAACTAAGATAATCTTTTTTTGAAAAAACTAAATAGATCTGTAAAAACTATTTTTTTGCTAATAACCTAATCTTTATTCTGAATGCGGCAAATAATAGTGTGGTAAAAGGACTTAAGAAATTAAAAAAAGCGTACCCAGCGTAATGCAGAGTATCAACGCCCAGAACACCAGCTTGATAAGCTCCACATGTATTCCATGGAATTAACACAGATGTTACAGTACCAGAATCTTCAAGTGTTCTACTTAAGTTTTCTGGAGCAAGTCCTTTGTCTTCAAATGCTTTTTTAAACATCTTTCCTGGTATAACAATAGCTAAATATTGATCTGATGCAATAGTATTTAAACCTAAACAACTTATTACTGTACTAGCAAACAATCCAAAGATGCTTGACGCTACAGAAAGCAACTCTTTTGTAATTCTTGCTAAAGCGCCAATGGCATCCATAACACCACCAAAGACCATAGCACAGATGATTAAGAAAATGGTCCAAAGCATGCCTTGCATTCCACCAGATGAAAAAAGATCATTCAATTTTTCATTATCAGTAGAAATTTGAGTGTCAGTGAAAACAGATTGAACAACAGAACTTAATTTTGATGGTCCTAAATGCATCAGAACATCTGACTGTAAAATAAATGCGAAAACTGCAGCAAGTATGACACCAGTTCCTAAAGCTATAAGAGGTTTTGTCTTTAAAAGTATCAGAGCAATTACTGCTAAAGGCACAATAAATAACCAAGGTGAAATATGAAAAGTATGTTTGATAGAATACATTAAATTTGAAACATCGGCATCACCAGAAGTATTAATAGTAAAACTTATAATTGAGAATATAATAAGTGTTACAATATATGTTGGTACAGTTGTCATTGACATATATCTAATATGTGTAAACAAATCTGTTCCGGCCATAGCAGGTGCAAGGTTTGTGGTATCGCTTAAAGGCGACATTTTATCACCAAAATAAGCACCAGAAATTACGGCACCTGCAATCATTCCTGCATTAATACCAAGTGCACTACCAATACCTATTAAGGCTATACCAACGGTTGCAGAAGTTGTCCAAGAACTACCAGTAGCAATAGAAATTAATGAACAAATAATCACAGAAGCAGGTAGGAATATTTCTGGACTTAAAACTTTTAAACCATAATATACCATGGCTGGAATAACACCACTTACCAGCCATGTTCCAGCTAAAGCTCCAACTAAAAAAAGTATCATAATAGGAATAAAAACACTTTTTAAATTTTCTAGTATTTCGGTAAACATTCTGTAAAGCCTTACTTTATTTAAGATACCAACCATTGCGGCAATAACTCCACCAAGTAATAAGATAATTTGGTTTGTGTAAGCACCAAACCATTCTTGTCCTTCAACAAAAAAGATATTATAGGCCAACATAGCCATTAGAATGACAACTGGAATTAATGCTTCAAAAATATTAAGTTCCTTATTTTCAATAATGTGTTGTTCTCCAGCTTTAAATTCAGAAATGTTATTTTCGTCTTGCATATTGTGTTAATTGAGTTGTAATGTTACAATTTTGTATAGACCTTTGCAAATCGAAAGAACTATGTAGTCTAACAAACCTTTTATGGATTCTATTACTCAAATCGTGTTGGGAGCCGCATGTGGCGAAGCCGCTTTAGGAAAAAAAATTGGTAATAAAGCTATGCTTTTTGGTGCAATAGGTGGCACCATTCCAGATTTAGATGTCTTCGTTGGAAGTTGGTTGTACAATAATGAAATAGATATTATGCTATTCCACAGAGGCTTTATGCACTCTATTCTCTTTTCAGTATTGGGAGCCTTTTTGTTTGGTTGGATTGTGTTCAGATTGTATAATTCAGGAAAAAGGAAAAATACAACAACCTTAAAAGATTGGATTTGGCTTTTCTTTTTATCATTGTTTACACACCCTATTCTCGATTGTTTTACACCTTATGGTACACAACTATTTTCGCCTTTTACCAATTATAGAGTCGCCTTGAATAACATTGCAGTAGTTGATCCAGTCTACACAATTCCTTTTTTGTTGTGCTTAATCGTCATGATGTTTTTTAAACGAAATTCAAAAAATAGAAAACTATGCTTAAATTTAGGGTTGGGCATAAGTTCAGCATATATGATGTTTACATTAGGAAATAAGTTGTATATAGATTCGGTTTTTAAAAGATCTTTAAAAACTAAACATATTGAATATCAAAGATTTTATGCACAACCAACAATTTTTAATAATGTGTTGTGGTATGGTATTGCTGAAGGTGCAGACAATTATCATATAGCATATTATTCTTTATTAGATAATAGCGCTTATTTTTCAGATTGGTTTGAAATTCCTAAAGTGAGTGATTTGAATGAAAATGAGTTTGAGGATATTCAAAGATTGTCTTGGTTTAGCAATAATTATTTTAGTGTTTATAAAATTGGAGATAATTTGTATAGATATAACGATTTACGTTATCCATTAGCTGACTCCAATAATCCAAACTCTTCGGTCTTTAGCTTTATGCTTTATGAAGAAGGAGATAGGTTGAATATGAAACCTTTTGAACGCAATGAAGAAGATCCTTCAAAAGTACTTTCTTCATTATGGGAAAGATTAAAAGGAAAAGATTAAATATTTCTTCAAACTTAAATTGACGGAACTTCTTTTTCAAAAACATTAAGTTTTTCCATGCATCTGCACATCATTTGGTAGGTACGCTCTATATCGGCATCCAAACCAACAGAAAAACGAATTAACCCATCACTCAATCCCATTTGCTCTTGTTCTTCTTCAGGAATTTCGGAAGACGTTGATGTGCCTGGTGCTGAAAATAAGGTTTTATAAAAACCTAAACTTACAGCTAAATAGCCTAGGTTTTCATTTTGCATGAGTTCCATCAATTGGTTTGCTTTTTCAATTGAGCCAACGTCAATAGTTAGCATGCCTCCAAAGCCATATTGGTGGTTCATCATACTTTTAAAAAGTTGGTGTGAAGGATGAGATTTTAAACCAGGATAAACTGTTTTCAATCCATCAGCTTCAAATTTTACTGCCAGATATAAGGCATTTTTGCTATGTTGCTGCATTCTTACATGCAATGTTCTTAAGTTTTTCAATACTGAAGCAGAACGAAAACTATCCATTGTGGAGCCTAATAACATACAAGCACCATCGTTTACATTTCGTAGATCATTTATAAATTCTTGTGTACCACATATTACACCAGCAACGGTATCTGAAGCTCCATTAATAAATTTTGTAAGGCTATGTACTACAATGTCTGCTCCCAATTTTGCAGGAGATATACTCAAAGGAGAAAAGGTATTATCTACCACAAGTTTGAGATTATGTTCTTTTGCTATTCTGGTCAGGCCTTTAATATCTGCAACTTCTAAAAGCGGATTGCTAACAGATTCACAAAAAATTACTTTTGTGTTTTTGGTAATTGAAGTTTCAACGAGATCTAAATTTGTAATATCTACAAATGAGGTTTCGATATTAAACCTTGGCGTGAAATTTTTCAAGAAGGCGTATGTGCCTCCGTAAATTGTTCGACTAGAAATCACATGATCTCCAGCACCGCAAAGCTGTAGTAAAACGGCTGTGATTGCTCCCATACCAGAAGCAGTTACATTTGCTGTTTCTGTGCCTTCCATTGCGGCTAAAGCTTCACCTAAATATAGGTTTGAAGGTGACGAGTGACGTGAATACAAATAACAACCATCTGCATTGCCTTCAAAAGTGTCAAACATAGTTTTTGCCGAAAGAAAGGTATAGGTTGATGAATCTGAAATGGAAGGATTTACGCCGCCAAATTCTCCAAAATATTGTAAGTCTTGAATGTTGTTTGCTGGTTTAAAAGCCATAGTTTGAGATTTATTTGATATTACAAAATACGATATATTTAGACAATAAATCAATAGATAATTAATTATTTAGAAAATAAATCTATTATTTTATAATATTATAGTTATATTTATTTTATATATTAAAATATATTTAATGTTTCAGAATATTTTTCATTATGGCTTTTGATACAACCGATAAAAAATTACTAGAATTACTTCAACAGGACTGTAAGCAAACCAATAAAGAGCTTTCAAATAAATTGAATCTGTCTGTAACGGCAGTTTATGAACGCATAAGGAAATTAGAACGTGAAGCGGTGATTGATCGCTATGTGGCATTGGTTAAAAAAGAAAAGATTAATAAATCATTTGTGGTCTTTTGCCATATTAAGCTGGTGCAACATTCACAAGACTACGTCATGAAATTTGAAAGGGAAGTTGCCAAACTAGATGAAGTTTTAGAATGTTATCATATTAGTGGAGATTATGATTATTTGCTGAAAGTTTTGGTTACAGATATGGAAGCCTTTAGAGAATTCATGGTAAAAAAATTAACGAATATTGACCATATTGGAAGTACACATAGTATGTTTGTAATAAATGAAGTAAAACATACAACAGGAATTACTATTGAATGATGAAATCTGTCTCCTATAAATTGATCGAGTTTTTTATTGCTTTTGTCATAGTGCCTGCAAGCTTTGCCCTTAATTTTGATTGGAAAATAAAAGTTGGTATTGGATTGGTAGGTTTTATATATATCGTTTTTGTTCTATTAAGGATAGAGAAAAAAGCATTCAAAATTAATCCAAATTTAAATTGGAAGCAATTTTGGAAAACGACATTGTTCAAGTTTATTGGTATAGCCGTATTAACCTTTTTATATGTGTTGTTTTTTGATAGGTCAAATCTTTTTTCAGTTGTTGTCAATAAGCCCAAATTATGGATAATCATTCTTTTTATTTATACTTTTCTTTCTGTTTACCCTCAAGAACTTATTTATAGAACCTTCTTTTTTGAACGTTATCAAAAATTATTTTCTAGCTCAAACCTGTTCATATTTATTAATGCCATTGTTTTTTCATTAGGTCATATATTCTTTAAAAACACATTGGTCATTATTCTTACTTTTATTGGAGGATTGCTTTTTGCTTTAACCTATAATCAATCAAAATCAACTTTATTGGTGTCTATAGAGCATGTCATATACGGCTGTTGGTTGTTTACTGTTGGTATGGGCGACATGCTTGGTTTTCCATCATAAAGTTTAACATAAAGCAATGTTAAACCATAAGGTTATTTCAAATTTGCGCTTTACCTTTTTTCAAAATTAATCCATTATGAAACGTAATCAGTTTATCAAAACAATTGGTATCGGTTCTTTATTAATACCAACAGTTCCGCTATATTCTTTTAACAAAATTCAAGAAGATCCTCAATTGGATAAAGCACTGGTTCAAGAGTTTGTTGGTAAATCCCATAGTAATCCAGATCGCGTCAAGGAATTATTAGCAGAACATCCAACACTGTTAAATGCAGCACATGACTGGAAACATGGAGATTTTGAAACTGGACTGGGTGCAGCAAGTCATGTTGGAAACAAAGAACTTGTGCAGTACTTTTTAGACCAAGGCGCACAGGCTAATATTTTTACTGCCGCTTTATTTGGAAGAATGGACATTATTAAACCTATGTTAGATTTTTCGCCGAGTATTCTTCACTCAAAAGGACCACATGGTTTTACATTATTACATCATGCCGAAAGAGGAGGAAACGAGTCACTAGAAGTCAAGGAATATTTATTAACTCTTGGCTTAAAGGAATCAAAAATTGCGTTATATTAAGTCGTCATTTTTTTATTGCCTTCCCATAAAACATTTGTATTTTTGTGTTCGATTTTAAAAGAACTACAAAAAAATCTTATATGAATTCATACGATGTAGCCATTATTGGCTCTGGACCTGGAGGTTATGTGGCAGCTATTCGATGCGCCCAACTAGGAATGAAAACCGCAATTATTGAAAAATATGCAACACTAGGAGGTACTTGTTTAAATGTTGGCTGTATTCCAAGTAAAGCACTTTTAGATTCTTCACATCATTACGAAGATGCTGTAAAGCATTTCGAAGAACATGGTATTGAAATTCCAGGTGACATTAAAGTGAATTTGGAAAAAATGATCGCTAGAAAACAGGCAGTTGTAGATCAAACTACAGGAGGTATTGATTTCTTGATGAAAAAAAATAAGATTGATGTTTATCATGGATTAGGCTCTTTTAAAGATGCTACTCACATTGTAATTAAAGGTGAAAAGGAAGAAGAAATAGAAGCAAAAAACACCATTATAGCAACAGGAAGTAAACCATCGAATTTACCGTTTATTAAGTTGGATAAAGAGCGAGTCATCACGTCTACAGAAGCTCTAAAACTTAAAGAAATACCAAAACATTTAATAGTTATTGGTGGTGGTGTTATAGGTTTAGAATTAGGACAAGTCTACAAGCGTTTAGGAGCCGATGTTACCGTGGTAGAGTTTATGGATAGGATTATACCAACTATGGATTCAGGCTTATCTAAAGAGCTGAACAAAGTTTTAAAGAAGCAAAAATTCTCAATAAACGCGTCTCATAAAGTAAAATCTGTAGAGCGAAAAGGTGATGAGGTTATTGTTAAAGCAGATAACAAAAAAGGCGAAGAAGTAGAGTTTAAAGGTGATTATTGCTTGGTTTCAGTTGGTCGTCGTCCATATACATATGGTTTAAATGCTGAAGCCGCAGGAGTTAAATTAAATGACAAAGAACAAGTAGAAGTAAACGAACATTTGCAAACAAGTGCTTCAAATATTTATGCAATAGGTGATGTTGTAAAAGGTGCAATGTTAGCACATAAAGCCGAAGAAGAAGGTGTTTTTGTTGCCGAAACTTTAGCTGGACAAAAACCGCATATAGATTATAATTTAATTCCAGGCGTAGTTTACACATGGCCTGAAGTTGCTGCTGTTGGTAAAACAGAAGAAGAATTAAAAGAAGCAGGAGTAGAGTATAAAACTGGACAATTCCCGATGCGTGCATTAGGAAGAAGCAGAGCCAGTATGGATTTGGATGGTTTTGTAAAAATCCTAGCCGATAAAACAACAGATGAAATACTTGGCGTACATATGATAGGAGCTCGTGCAGCCGATATGATTGCTGAAGCTGTAGTAGCAATGGAATACAGGGCATCTGCAGAAGATGTATCACGTATGTCTCATGCTCATCCAACCTTTACAGAAGCTATTAAAGAAGCTGCATTGGCAGCAACAGAAGATAGAGCATTGCATGTATAATTAAGAAGTTTAAAGAAAATTAAAAAAAAAGCGAACCAATCGTTTCGCTTTTTTTTGCATAAAACCTTAATATTTATTACTTTAGGTTTTCTCTTACAAGAACTGACAGTTTTGTAGCACATATTTGCAGTCCCAAAAGTTTCCATGTTCACACAATTTTATGTGATGATCGTCTTGTGTTGTGTTGTTTTTTAAATCTTAAATAATCAATCAATGAAAACAAAATTACTTTTTATTTTACTATTAGCTTTTAGCTTAAATATTTTGTATTCACAAACTACGCCTATTTCAGATCCGATTTTTGAACAAGCTTTAATTGATCTAACAATTGACACAAATGGTTTGAATGGAAATATCTTAAATTCAGATGCTAGTATAGTTACTTCTTTAGATGTAGGCGGATTAGGAATTACTAATTTATCTGGAATAGAAGCTTTTACTTCTTTACAAACTTTAAGTTGTGATAATAATAATATTGTTATGTTGGATTTAAGAAGTAATACTAATCTTACTCATGTTTACTGTTATTATAATTCACTTACAAGTTTATTATTGCCTAATTCAAACACTTTAGAACAGCTAGAATTTTACAACAATTTTCTAACTAGCATAGATTTAACTCCTTATAGCAATCTAACGTTTTTAAGATCCTATAATAATCCAACTCTTGGGAGTTTAGATGTTTCAGATAGTCCAAACTTACAGTATTTGTATTGCCAAAATAACGGTTTAAATTCATTAGATGTAAGCCAAAACCCTAATTTAGAAATTTTAGATTGTTACAATAATAATTTAATGACTTTAGATGTGAGCAATAACTTGGCTCTTTGGCGTTTGTGGTGCCAAGATAATAATATTGATGTGCTAGATGTTGAGCAAAACGTTTTATTACAAACGCTTTATTGCTACTTAAATGATATGACATCACTTTCTTTGCCAACAACGGTTACTCTTACTAATTTAAGATGTCAAGCTAATGATTTACCTTCATTAGACGCAAGTGGATTAACAGGTTTACAAAATTTGCGATGTTTTAATAATCCTAATATGACTACCCTTCTTTTACCACCTACCAATTCACTTACTTATGTAGATTGTGATACTACAGATATAAGTACTTTAGATGCCAGTAGTTTAATGAACCTTAATTATCTTGATGTTTATTATTGTTATTCGCTAACTAATTTAATGCTTCCACCAACAACAGCTCTAGAAACACTTTGGGCGTATTCGACTGGTTTGTCTGATTTAGATTTTACAAGCAATACTGGGCTTTTAACACTGGACATTGCAAATGGAAATTTTACAAGCATAGATGTAAGTATGTTGGACAACTTATTATATTTCTGGTGTAATCAAAGTGATAATTTAACAAGCCTAAACTTAAAGAATGGTAACAATCACAATATGCCTACTATGAATTCCCAACAAAGCCCTTTACTTGCATGTATTGAAGTAGATAATCCAGCATTAGCGGAGACTTATGGAGGTTGGACGATAGATAACTGGACCGATTATATGGTTACGTGTCCGCCATTAAGTACAGATAAATTTAACTTGTCTAGTATATCAATTTATCCAAACCCAACAAAAGATGTTTTTGAAATTAACATGATGATTGATGCAGATTACAAGCTTATTAGTCTTCAAGGGCAACAGATATTAGAAGGTACATTTAAACAAGGTTTGAATACATTGGATGTTTCAACTGTCTCGAATGGTATATATTTATTGAATTTTAAAAATGATTTAGGTAGCTTCTCTAAAAAGTTGGTTAAGAACTAGTTGAAAAAATAAACTTCATAATTTAACGTTCTATTAACATATTTTGTATATTAAGGGTGTCTAACTAACACTCAACAATTATGAAATATGTATTATTACTGATATTTGTCTTTATTGGCAATATATGCCTTTCTCAAAATGTGAGAATCCCTGATGAGAATTTTGAAAAAGCACTTATCGATTTGGGTATTGATAGTGATGAAGAAGTAAATGGTTTGGTTTTAAAATCTGATGTGCAATCTGTTATTTCACTTGATGTATCAAATCAGGGTATTAGGGACTTAACAGGAATAGAAGAATTTTCATCACTCATTTATTTAAATTGCAGAGGAAATGATCTTAAAAGGTTGGATTTAAGACATAATATCTCTGTAATGAAAGTATCAAGTAGCACGAATGATATTATGAAACATACAAGCTATAATAACGCTATAGTTATGTATGATAAGTTTTATTAAAACAAATCATTCAATACTTTAGCCAGTCTTATACCAGCTATTTGTAATTGTGACCTAACAGTATCAAAATGCAGATAGGAGTAGCGATACCTTAAATTTTCATCTGGTTCTACAGAAGCGTATACTTTTTTTGTGATTTTATGTGTTTCGTTTACCCAATCTATTACAGAGCCTTGCTGTATTGCCTTTATCTGTACTTTACTTAACACATCAGCATTTTCGGCTAACTCATTATAACTCATACCAAAGCTATCTATCATTTTTCTATCCCAAACCGAATGTAAATTGGTGTCTTCATAAAACCATTGTAGTTTAAAGTCGTTACCTCCTTTATCTTCGACCAATCCTATGTGCATCGGTTGGTGTAAATCGCCAATTAAATGAATCAATAGTTTTAAATAAAAGGCCTTATCGTCGTCACTCGAATTTTTATCTTTAATTATTTTTTTACAATATTTAATACCAGTTACTAAATCGCCATTTGGATTTTTTTCAGAATCTTCATAATTAGACTCTAAAGGCATATTTATATAATGCCAAGTGTAAAATTCGTTATAGCGTCTGTCAGATTTTATTTCGTCTGCAAAGGTTGATACAAAAGCTAAAGATTTATTTTTTAGCAAGCGTTTAATTTGTCGTTTAGTTTTTCCTTTTAAATATTGATCTGCAATTTCACCTACAACCCGATGTCCGGTTGAACTCCAATCATCTTCTGCATGTATGTTATGAAGATTAAAAAGGAATATCGTTACAAGAAGAATTATTTTTTTATTCATATTAGTCCATAATTTGTATGCTAAGGTATAAATTATACTTGTTAAATATAAAAATACTGCGTTAATAAAGACATAAATTAATTCACTTGCTTATGCTATGTTTAATTCGGTTATTTGTGTTTTATTTTCCCATTGCGAACTAGTAATAAACATAATATTAAAAACGTTGAACTATTCAAAAAACAATTGTTGTTTTGGAGTCAACAATTTGATGATGTGGTTTGGTTAGATTCCAACAACTTCAACCAAAAATTTTCAAATTACGATGCCGTACTAGCAGTTGATGCGTTTACGAGCATTCAAAGTGACTTTTATAAGGCTTTTGATGATTTAAAAGAGTATCAGAATACTACAAAAGATTGGATTTTTGGTTACTTATCCTATGATTTAAAGAACGATGTTGAAGATTTGCAATCCAATAACTTTGATGGACTTCAATTTCCTGATTTGTATTTTTTTCAACCGAAAAAACTGTTTTTATTAAAGGAAAATGTTATTGAAACTTTATATGTAAATACAGTTGAAGATGAATTAGAAGAAGATTTAAAAAATGTTCATAAAATAAAGAATTGTCTCTTTGAGCGCAGTCGAAAGGTTATAAACAATCCAATAAAAATTAAACTACGAATTCATAAAGATGAATACTTTGAGAAAATAGAAAAAATGCAATCTCATATACATCGAGGAGATATCTATGAAGCGAATTTTTGCCAGGAATTCTATGCAGAAGATACCAGTATTAATCCTTTTGAAACCTATCAAAAGCTAAATTCAATTTCTAATCCTCCATTTGCAACGTTTTTAAAATGTCATGACAAATATGTTTTATCGGCTTCATTGGAACGGTACCTTAAAAAAGAAGAAAATAAAGTTATTTCCCAACCTATTAAAGGTACTGCAAAGCGTTCAGAAAGTGTCACTGAAGATGAACATTTAAAACAATCCTTACAAGCCGATGAAAAGGAGAAAAGTGAGAATATCATGATAGTGGACCTGGTTCGTAACGATTTGTCTAAATTGGCCAATAAAGGTACTGTTAGAGTTGAGGAGCTTTGTAAAGTGTATTCCTTTAAGCAGGTCCATCAAATGATATCTACTATTGTTGCAGAGATTAAATATGAAGTAAACCCAATAGATATATTGAAGGCAACTTTCCCAATGGGAAGTATGACAGGAGCTCCAAAAATTTCTGCAATGAAAATCATTGAAAACCTCGAGGAAACCAAAAGAGGCGTATATTCTGGAGCAATTGGTTATTTTTCGCCAAAAGGTGATTTTGATTTTAATGTGGTGATAAGGAGCATTTTATATAACAAAACAAATCAGTATGTTTCCTATACTGTTGGTGGAGCAATTACTGCAAAAAGCGACCCATTAAAAGAGTATGAAGAATGCTTGGTAAAAGCGAAAGCAATGCGAACTGTTTTAGAAAATTAATTATGCAAGATACATTTATATTTAAGCTTTATGATACCGATCTTTTTGGTCAATATTGGCAACCAGAAATTACTAAAAAAGTTATTGTTCTGGTTCATGGTATGGTAGAATACGCTTCCAGATTTGAAGAATCGGTGATTAAGCATTTAATAAAAAATAAAATTGCAGTTATAGCGTTCGATCAGTTTGGTCATGGTAGAACAAGAGGAAAACGTGGTCATTGTCCAAGTTATAAAGCACTTCTAGAGTCAGTTGAATTTGTAATAGAAAAGGCAAAGAAACTATTTCCTAACAAACCTATAGTTCTTTATGGACATAGTATGGGCGGAAATCTGGTAATTAATTATGTATTGAGACAAAACCATAATGTAATTGGTGTTATAGCAACAAGTCCGTTTTTAAGATTAGCCTTCGAACCTCCAAAATGGAAAGTAACTTTAGGCGAGCTTTTGCTTAAAATTTGGCCTTCTCTTACATTGCCAAGTGAGTTGGAAGTTGAAGCAATTTCTAGGGATATAAATGAAATTGAAAAATATAAAAATGATGCTTTAGTGCATGATAAAATAAGTGCAATGTTTGCTTTTCCAGTCATTGAAGCTGGAGAATGGGCTATTGAAAACGCCAATAAACTTGATGTGCCAATGTTAATTCTACATGGTACTGGAGATAGAATTACAAGTCATAAAGGTTCTGAAATTTTTAGTGCAAAAACAGGTAATGCTAGTTTAAAGCTATTTAAAGATGGTTATCACGAGTTGCACCATGATTTATGCCGAGATGAGTTTATAGAAACGGTTTTAAATTGGTTAAACAAAGTGTAAATTGCACTATGCTTAAAAACTTTCAAGAACATATAAATCTTAAACTTGACTTTTTAAAAGAAAGCAAATTGCTAATTGCTATTTCTGGAGGTATCGATAGTGTTGTCCTAACGCATCTTTGTGCAAAGACTAATTTTAATATTTCGCTGGCACATTGCAATTTTAATTTGCGTGGAAAAGAAAGTGATGCAGATGAAGATTTTATATTAAAACTGGCCGAAAATCTAAATCTAGAAGTTTTTATCCAAAATTTCAGTACAGAAGATTATGCTAATGAAAAAAAGCTTTCAATCCAAATGGCAGCGCGAGAGTTGCGTTATCATTGGTTTGTTGAGTTAGCTGAACAATTAAACTTTGATTATATTTTGACCGCTCATCATGCAGATGATAACTTGGAGACGTTCTTAATCAATTTAACTAGAGGAACTGGATTAGATGGATTAACGGGAATCCCAGAAATCAATGACAAAATAGTAAGACCATTACTAAAGTTTTCACGAGAACATATTGAAGCTTATGCAAAAGACAATAATTTAAATTGGCGTGAGGATAGTAGTAATGCATCAACCAAATACGTTCGTAACAAACTCCGACATGAAGTAATTCCGAATTTAAAAGAAATTAATTCACAATTACTCCAGAGTTTTAACAATACGTTACAGCATTTAAAAGATGTTAATGAGATTGTAGAGGATAGAATAGAAGCTGTTTCAGATGATGTAGTAAAACATATTTCAAAATCTGAAATTCATTATAATATTGCAGAAATTCAAAAATTAAACAACCCTAAAGCATATCTCTATGAACTTTTAAAAGACTACAATTTCAACGAATGGGATGATGTTTTAAATTTATTAAAAGCTCAATCTGGAAAATTTATTACATCAGATTCGCATCGATTATTAAAAGATAGAGAAAAGTTGATTCTTTCTAAAAAACATTCAGATAATTACAACGTGATAAGTATTTCTGAAGTATCCCAACACATAGAAATACCCATTGGAAGATTAAATCTTGAATTAGTTAAGCAAATTGAAGAAACAGGCATATCGTCGATTTATGTTGATAAAGATTTGTTAAAATTTCCGCTTTACGTAAGACAATGGGAAAAAGGCGACTATTTTTACCCTTTCGGAATGCATGGGAAAAAGAAGTTGAGTAAATATTTTAAAGACGAAAAATTATCATTACTTGAAAAAGAAAACACATGGTTATTGTGTTCTGAAAATGACATTGTTTGGATAATTAATAAGCGTTTGGATAATCGATTTAAAATAACTGAAGCCACAGAAAAAATTGTTAAGATTACATTGCAATGAATAGATATTTAGCTCCAATTTTTACGATATTTCTCCTTTTAACTGCAAGTTTAAATGCACAGATTTTTGATCCTGTAGAATGGTCATCTTCCGTTGAAAAAGTTTCTGATACAGAATACACACTCATATTTATAGCGGAAATAGAGCCAAATTGGCATGTGTACTCGCAAGTTATAGAAGGAGATGATGGTCCTTTGCCTACAGAATTCACCTATCACAATCAAGAAGGAAATTACAAACTTGTTGGCAAAACCAAAGAGCCAGACGTCAAGCCTTACTTTGATGAAGTGTTTGCAATGGAAATTAAATATTTTGAGAATAAGGCAGTTTTTAAGCAAAAAATAAAATTACTCAATCCAGATTTTACAGAAATTTCATCCGAGGTTTTTTTTATGGTCTGTGATGATGAGCGTTGTTTGGCACCTACCACACACGAATTTGTAACTTCTTTAACAGGTGAAGATGTTAAGAATACGACTGTAGCCTCCGTTGATGATAGGAGTAAAGAACTTTCAGAACAACTAAATTTAAATATAATAGGTGCGGAGAACTATGAAACACAAGAAGTATCAGAAAAGAGTAATTTAACCATTTTTATTCTTGGGTTTTTGGGTGGTTTGATTGCTTTGCTAACTCCATGTGTTTTTCCAATGATTCCTTTAACGGTTTCCTTTTTCACCAAAAGTGCAGATAATACACAAAAAGGAATGGCCAATTCAATTTTATATGGCTTATTCATTTTATTAATCTATGTTGTTTTAAGTATCCCTTTTCATGTTTTGGATTCATTAGATCCTGAAATTCTCAATAACATCTCAACTAATGTCACCTTAAATATTTTGTTCTTTTTCATCTTTTTAGTGTTTGCATTTTCGTTTTTCGGTTATTTCGAATTAACACTTCCAGCTTCTTGGAGTAATGCATTAGATAGTAAGGCAAACAGAATAGGAGGTATTATTGGAATATTTTTCATGGCATTGACTTTGGCAATAGTTTCTTTTTCTTGTACTGGTCCAATATTAGGCACATTGTTGGGTAGTTCGTTGTCTTCAGATGGAGGTGCAACTCAACTAACATTGGGTATGAGTGGTTTTGGTCTGGCATTGGCATTACCTTTTAGCTTATTTGCCATGTTCCCTAAATGGTTAAATTCTTTACCAAAATCGGGTGGCTGGTTAAATACAGTAAAAGTAGTTTTAGGGTTTATTGAGTTGGCTTTGGCACTTAAATTTTTATCCAATGCAGATTTGGTTGAACATTGGGGACTTTTAAAGCGCGAAGTTTTTATAGGCCTTTGGATTTTCATAGGATTGGGATTGGTACTGTATTTATTGGGCAAAATAAAATTTCCACATGACGGCCCTATAAAAAAGTTAAGCTTTGGCAGAATTTCATTTGCCGTTTTAATACTGGCTTTTGTTGTGTATTTAATTCCTGGTTTAACCAATACTAAGGCAGCAAATTTGAAGCTGTTGAGTGGTTTTCCACCACCTTTACCATATAGTTTATATGATAAGAATTCAGAATGTCCTTTAGATTTAAACTGTTATAAAGATTTAAATGAAGGTCTTGCGGCAGCAAAATTGGAAGATAAGCCCATTATGCTTGATTTTACAGGTTGGGCATGTGTAAATTGTCGAAAAATGGAAGAACATGTTTGGAGTAAAGCCAATGTCTTTAATTTGCTGAACGAAGAATTTATTATTATTTCGCTTTATGTTGATGACAGAAGAGAACTTTCAGAAGCTGATCAATTTCTATATCTCAAACCAAACGGAACTATAAAAGATATTGAAACTATTGGTGATAAATGGGCAACTTTACAAACTATAAATTTCAAGAACAATTCACAACCATTCTATGTGCTTTTAGACCATAAAATGAATATGCTCAACCATACAACTGCATATACACCAAATGCATCAGAATATTTTGACTGGTTAAAGGCTGGTTTAGAAAATTTTCAAAACCGAAGCAAAAATATTTTCAATATCACTTCTGAATAGCAATTTATATATTCTATCATTCTAAATTTGATCTGTAATCTATTATATTTGATTACTTAATATTTATTAGTGACACTACAAGGCCAAATAGTTGATATACTTAATAAACGCATTTTTAAAGGCGAATTGACTATTGAAAAAGGCAGAATTACATCTATTTCAGAAAAACAGCATGGTGTAAATAATTACATTCTTCCTGGTTTTGTTGATGCTCATATTCATATTGAAAGTTCCATGTTGGTACCCAGTGAGTTTGCTCGTCTTGCAGTCAAACATGGCACAGTAGGAACAGTTTCAGATCCTCACGAAATTGCCAATGTACTTGGTATTGAAGGCATAGAGTTTATGATTAAAAACGGAAAGAAAGTTCCTTTTAAATTCAATTTTGGAGCTCCATCATGCGTACCTGCTACCAATTTTGAATCTGCTGGAGCAGTCATAGATTCAAACGATATTAAACAACTTCTTAAAAATCCAGATATTAAGTATCTCGCAGAAATGATGAATTATCCTGGTGTCTTATTTGATGACGATGAGGTCCTAAAAAAAATAGCTTGGGCAAAACATTTTAACAAACCTGTTGATGGTCATGCTCCGGGATTACGTGGTGATGATGTTACCAAATACATCAATGCTGGAATTTCAACAGATCACGAATGCTTCACTTATGATGAAGCTTTGGAGAAACTTCAAAAAGGTATGAAGATTATCATTAGAGAAGGTTCCGCAGCCAAGAATTTTGAAGCATTAATCGATTTACTTCCAGAACATTTTGAAAACATGATGTTTTGCAGCGACGATAAACACCCAGACGATTTAATGATAGATCATATAAACCGTTTGTGTGCTAGAGCAGTTACTAAAGATGTTGATGTATTCAAAGTACTCCAAGCAGCTTGTATCAATCCTGTTAAGCATTATAATCTAGATGTTGGTTTATTGCAGGTTGGTGATTTTGCAGATTGTATTATAGTAGAAGATTTAAAAGATTTTAAAACACTTCAAACCTATATTAATGGCAAATTGGTTTACAATAATGGAGTCTCAAAAATTGATTCTGTAGATTTTGAAGTTTTAAATAATTTCAATTGCAATAAAAAAGAAGTTTCAGATTTTAGATTTGAATCTTCAGCAACAAGAATTCGTGTTATTGAAGCCTTAGAAGGTCAACTTGTGACTAATGAAATTATTAAAGATGCATTAGTTAAGTATGGAAACCTAGTATCTAATATTGACGACGATATACTAAAAATGACGGTAGTCAATCGTTATCAAGATCAAAAGCCAGCGATTGCATTTATCAATAATTTCGGATTAAAAGAAGGTGCTATTGCATCATCAGTCGGACACGATTCGCATAACATCATTGCTGTTGGTGTATCCGATGAAGCTATCTGTAAAGCCGTTAATCTACTTATTAAAAATAAAGGCGGCATCTGTGCAGTTTCCGATACTTCAGAAAAAGTCGTTTCCCTTCCAGTTGCAGGTATTATGAGTGATAAAGATGGCGAAACCATTGGCACACAATATGCAGAATTGGATAAAACGGCAAAAGCTTTAGGAAGTGAGCTTCATGCGCCATATATGACACTTTCTTTTATGGCTTTGCTTGTTATTCCTTCTTTAAAGTTAAGCGACAAAGGTTTATTCAACGGAAGTTCGTTTAAGTTTACTTCATTAGAAGCTAATTAATTTATATATTTGAGTAGAATGCGATTAGAATTTATCAGTATTTCTGATAAATATAAGAGTGTTCTTTTTTGTCTAAAATAAATTGATTATTCCTATGGATCAGATGATAAAACTTTCCAATGTAAAAAATTATATAGACGGCAAATTTGAAATTAATAGTCAAAATTTAATGGATGTTATCAGTCCGTTAGATGGCAGTGTAATATCCAATTTACCCTTATCTACAGCTAAAGATGTTGACAGTGCAGTAAAAGCAGCTAAAAAAGCTTTTCCAGAATGGTCTACTATGACGTTTAAAGAACGTGTTCAGATATTTTTCAGATATCGTTCATTACTTGAAAAAAATATAGAAGAACTTACAGAGTTAGTACATCTTGAAAATGGAAAAACTCATAGTGAAGCCAGAGCAGAGGTTGAAAAAAGTATGGAGCTTTGTGAGTTTGCAGTATCCATTCCACAAATAATTGTAAACGAAGTTCAGGAAGTTAGTAAAGGGGTTGAATGTAGAATAGAGAGAAAACCACTTGGTGTTGTTGCTTCAATATCACCTTTTAATTTTCCGAATATGGTACCGCATTGGACAGTTCCCAATGCATTGGTTTTAGGAAATACAATGATATTAAAACCTTCAGAATTAGTGCCATTAAGTACAGTTAGAATGGCAGAATTGCTCAAAGAAGCTGGGCTTCCAGATGGAGTTTTCAATATTGTAAATGGCGGTAAAGATGTTGTTGAAGCTATTTGCGATCATCCTAGTATTGAAGCTGTTTCTTTTGTTGGTTCTACCAAAGTGGCAAAAATTGTTTACAAAAGGGCAACTTCAACCTTGAAGCGTTGTGTTGCGCTTGGTGGAGCAAAAAATCATTTGTTGGTATTACCAGATGCTAATCCAGAAATGACAGCCTCTAATGTGGTGGCATCAATGTCTGGTTGTGCTGGTCAGCGTTGTATGGCGGCATCAGTTATGGTTGGAGTAGATAAGGTTCAGCATATCATTGATAGAATGATTGATGAGGCTAAAAAAATAGTGCCAGGACAAAATCTAGGTTCTGTAATTTCGGCCGAAGCTAAAACAAGAATAGAAGGTTACATTGATGAGGCCGAAAGAAACGGAGCAAAAATATTATTAGATGGAAGAAATACAACTGTAAAAGGAAAAGAAGGAGGTTACTATGTTGGTCCTACCATAATTGATTATGTAACAACAGATATGTCTGTAGCCAGAGAAGAAATTTTTGGTCCTGTGATCTCAATTATTCGTGCTAAAGATTTAGATGAAGCCATAGAAATAGAGAATGGTTCTAATTATGGTAATGCTGCAGCTGTCTTTACACAAAGTGGTGGTTTGGCAAAACAAGTCATAGAAAGAGCCAGTGCAGGAATGATTGGGGTAAATATTGGAGTTCCTGTACCTCGTGAACCGTTTTCATTTGGAGGATGGAACGAATCCAAATTTGGAGTTGGCGATATTACAGGTAGAAGTTCAATTGAATTTTGGACTCAAAATAAAAAAACAACTATCAAATGGAATCCAGAAGCCAAAACCAACTGGATGAGCTAATATAATTCTACACCCAATGAATGACGAAATAATTCAAAACAATCTCGATTACACTTTATTTTCTTGGTCAAAACAAGGAGGATTAAACCCAATCAATGCTTCTTATTCAGAAGGCTCATATATTTACGATAGAGATGGCAAACGCTATCTTGATTTTTCTTCTCAATTAATGAACGTGAATATTGGCCATGGCAATCAGAGAATAACTGAAGCTGTTGCCAAACAGATGAAAGAGGTGAGTTATGTCTATCCAGGAATGGCAACAGATGTTCGTGGCAGACTTGGTAAGAAGCTCGCTGAAATCACGCCTGGGAATCTCACCAAAACCTTCTTTACATTAGGTGGAGCTGAAGCTATAGAAAATGCCATTAAGCTAGCACGAATGTACACTGGACGACATAAGATCATTACGCATTACAGAGCTTATCATGGTGCTACTTATGGAGCAATTACAGCTAGTGGAGACCCAAGACGGTTTCCTGTAGATAGTCAGGCTATGCCTAATGTTGTGCATGTAGAAAACCCTTATGCTTACCGTTGTCCTTGGAATTCAACTTCTATTGAAGAATGTGGTAAGCTTGCATTGGATCATCTAGATCGTGTAATTCAATTTGAAAATCCAGATAGTGTTGCTGCTATTTTGTTTGAAGGTGAATCGGGTTCTTCAGGTTGTATTAAGTATCCACCAATGTATTTAAAGCATGTTCGTGAGCTTTGTGATAAATACGGAATTCTTTTGATAGATGACGAAGTTATGAGTGGTTTTGGGCGTACAGGAAAAATGTTTGGAATAGATCATCACGATACTACTCCAGATATTATGTGTTTAGCAAAAGGATTGACTTCAGGTTATTTACCACTTGGTGGTGTTGTGGTCACAGATAAAATTGCTGAACATTTCAATAGCAATCCAATGACAATTGGATTAACGTATTCTGCACATCCAACTCTATGTGCTGCAGCATTAGAGAATTTAAAAATTATTGAAGAGGAGAATTTAGTAGATCGTGCTGCAGAAATGGGATTGTACATTGAAGAAGAAGTTGAAAAACTGAAAAAGAAACACAAGTCTATTGGCGATTTTAGAAATACAGGTTTATTAGGTTGTATTGAGTTGGTGAAGGACAGAAAAACCAAAGAGCCTATCACGCCTTGGAATGCAAAGACTGAAGATATGACAGTAACCAACCTTATGGCCTCAAAAATCAGGGAACTTGGTATGTTCACTTTTGTACGATGGAACTGGATTTTTGTTGCGCCTCCTTTAAATATCAGTAAAATTGAAGTAGATGAAGGTTTAAAAATTATTTCTGAAGCGATTTCAATTGCTGATAAATATTGTAATTAATATATGAGTAAAGACATTGTAGAATTACACGAAGACCTTTCAAATTCACCATTATACAGTGAAGATTTAGCACCTGTTCCAGCTAATCAACGTACATGGAACAAGTGGCATTTGGCAGCAATTTGGGTTGGTATGGCTGTATGTATTCCTACGTATTTGTTGGCTTCTTATATGATAAAAACTGGCTTGAATTGGTATGAAGCTTTAATTATTATTGGTTTGGCTAATTTAATCATTACGATACCAATGGTACTTAATGGTCATGCTGGAGTTAAGTATGGTGTGCCATTTCCAGTAATAGGTAGAGCAGCATTTGGTACAAAAGGGGTTCATTTAGCTTCTGTGGCTAGAGGTGTTATAGCATGTGGTTGGTTTGGTGTTCAAACTTGGATTGGTGGTTTGGCCATTTATGCCATTTTTAATGCCATTACTGGTTCAACAGGTGAGTTGGGTTTATCTGTCGGAAAATTTGTTGGTTTTGGCGTGTTTTGGATTATCAATATGTACTTTATCTGGAAAGGCACCGAAAGCATTAAATGGCTTGAAACCTATTCAGCTCCTATTTTAATAGGTATCGGATTGGTACTTATTTATTGGAGTTATGCAAAAGCTGAAGGATTTTCCATTGTATTAGACCAAAGTGTACAGCTTGAAAAAACAGCAGCAACAATATCCTCTGAAAATGATTTATATTATCTCAATCTGAATTCACTAAAAGACAAAGAAGGCCATCTAAAAGTTACAGAATATAATATTGTATCAGATGAAAATTCAACTTGGCAAGCATTCACTGAAAACCCAGTTCTTATTAATACTTCAGATAATGTTCAAGTCCAATTCAGAAACACAGAAGGAGATTCAGAAGTATTGTCAAGTGTTGTAACAGCAAAACTAATTGATATAAATGCCTCTGGAAGTAAATTATGGAGTTACTTACTTTGGCTAACTGCAATGGTTGGTTTTTGGGCAACGATGTCTATAAGCATAGCAGATATAACTCGCTATGCGTCCACTCAAAAAGATCAGGTTTCAGGGCAGTTTATTGGCCTTCCAGTAACCATGATGCTCTATTCTTTTGTTGGCATATTTGTAACATGTGCTGCAATTATAAATTTTAAAGACATTCTCATTGCAGACGATGCCCCTTGGGATCCAGTATCTCTAATTGCTAAATTCAAGAATCCAGTAGTTGTTATTGTAGCACAGATTTTTATGATTATTGCAACGTTAAGTACGAATATTGCAGCGAATGTTATTGCGCCATCTAACGCCTTTTCTAATCTTTGGCCAAAAAAAATAAGTTTTAAAAAAGGAGGAACAATTACAGGGATCATAGGTATTTTAATTATGCCTTGGTGGTTACTAAATGAAATTTCAGGGTTTCTAATTTTTGTAAGCGGATTGCTCGGGCCAGTTTTGGGAATTTTGATCTGTGACTATTTTTTAATTAGACACAAAACAGTTGAATTAGCAGAACTATATAAAGAAGAAGGCGTTTATTCCTACGGAAAAACTGGTTTTAATACTTCAGCTATGATCGCTTTAGCAGTTGGCGTTTTCTTGGCATTAGTAGGCTATTGGATGCCAGCATTAAGTTTCTTGTATTCATTATCTTGGTTTACTGGATTCATCATTTCGTTTTCACTATATTACTTTTTAATGAAAAAATAAGAAACGCGTTTGATTCTAAAATACACAATACTATTTCTCTATTTTTCCATCCTTTTTCTAATTGGATATTTTGCTACAAAACGAATAAGAAACACTAAAGATTATTATGTAGGCGGTAAAAACCTTGGCTATTGGGTCGTTGCTTTTTCTGCTAGAGCAACAGGAGAATCCGCATGGTTACTGTTGGGTTTAACTGGTCTTGGTGCCATGGTAGGTGTTTCAGCATTTTGGGTAGTTTTAGGAGAAGTTCTTGGTGTTACTGTTTCATGGTTTTTTATGGCAGAACGCTTTAAAAAATTAAGTGATAAATACAATTCGATCACGATACCAGATTACCTTGTAAGTCATTTTAAATCAACTTCGCATACCTTAAGAATTGTTGCTGCAACAGCGTTGTCTCTGTTTGTAGTTATCTATGTCAGTGCACAAATAGACGCAACAGGTTCAGCTTTTGAGACTTTTTTAGGATGGAATTATTTTACAGGAGCTATAGTTGGTTTTATAATTGTATTAACATACATTTTTTCTGGAGGATTTGTAGCTGTAGCTTGGTCTGATTTGTTTCAAGGGTTAATCATGCTTTTAGGTTTGGTTGCTTTACCTATTGTTGCTTATTTTTCTATTAGTTCGAGTGTTTCAGTTTCTGACGAATTGCTAAAATTAGATCCATCATTTTTGAATATTTGGGGTGAAGGCGGCTTTAATATGGTGAATCTTTTCACCATTTTAGGTTTTACATTCATCGGACTTGGATTTATGGGCTCACCACAACTTTTTATCAGATTCATGTCTATAAAAAGTACAGCTGAAATAAAAAAAGGTCGTTGGGTTGCTATAATTTTTACTTTACTAACGGATTCTTGTGCAGTTTTAATAGGTATTTTTGGAAGATACCTTTTAACTTCGGTCGATGCAGATGTTGAAGCTATTTTAGGAAATGGAGCACAAAATGTGCTGCCACTTTTGGTTGAACGAGTTATGCCATTAACTTTAATAGGGATTTATATTGCTGCGGTACTTTCGGCAATTATGTCAACTATAGATTCACTTTTGGTTGTAGCTTCGAGCGCAATTTCTAGAGACTATTATCAACAAATCTTTAAGCCAAATAAAACTGAAAGAGAACTGGCAAAAACATCCAGATTAATTACATTAGTTCTTGCAATACTTGCACTTCTAATAGCTATTATTGTTGCTGTAAGTGTACCTGGAAGAACAATTTTTTGGTTTGTTATTTTTGGTTGGTCAGGTATAGCAGCTACATTTTGTCCAACAATTATTTTATCACTATTTTGGAAAGGGTTTAATGAAAAAGGAGCATTAGCTTCAATGATAGCTGGTTTTATATCAGTACCAATTTTTAAGTTTGGTATGACGTCTATTGAAGGTATAGGTATTTTTTTTGAAAAAGTTGGAGAGTTAGGTCCATCCTTTATCTTGGCAATGTCTGTTGGTGTTATTGTGAGTTTAATATCTAGAACCAAAACTCAAAAAATAGATTATTAAAAAGTAAAACTGATTAAAAACTTGTAAATTTAAACAGAATAAGAAATAATTAAGTCAATTATAAAAATGTCAATTCTAATTAAAAATGGTCGTGTAGTTACAGCATCAGAAAGTTATATTGCTGATGTTTATGTTGAAGGAGAAAAGATTGTTGCTATTGGAAAAGATTTGAATTACAACGCAGATAAAGTCGTGGATGCTGCAAATAAACTGGTTTTCCCAGGAGGTATAGATCCTCATGTACATCTCGATATGCCTTTTATGGGAACCTACTCCAGTGATGACTACGAAACAGGAACCAGAGCGGCACTCCATGGAGGTACTACAATGGTCATCGATTTTATTCTACAAACACAAGGAGATTCACTCCATAATGCATTAAAAACTTGGCAACAAAAATCTAAGGGGAAAGCTATAGGAGATTATTCATATCATATGGCTGTTACAGATTTTAATGACAATGTAGCTAAAGAAGTTGTACAGATGATTGAAGAGGAAGGAATTTCATCTTTTAAAACTTTTATGGCCTATAAAGGCGCTTTGATGATTGACGATGGACAAATGGTGCAGCTTATGAAAGTGGTTAAAAAGCATGGTGGTTTGGTAACAGTTCATGCAACCAATGGAGATATGATAGATTCATTAATTGCAAAGAACAGAGCAGAAGGCAACTTGTCTCCATTATACCATTATCTCTCACAACCTGAAGTTACAGAAGCCGAAGCATCAGGTCGTTTTGTAGATATGTTACATTATACAGACTGTCCTGGCTATATTGTACACATGACTTGCGAAGGAGCCTTAAATGCTGTTAGAAAAGCAACACAACGCAATCAAAAAGTATTTGTAGAAACATGTACACAGTATTTAATGCTAGATGCTTCTTTATATGAAAAAGATTTTGAAGGTGCTAAATGGGTGATGAGTCCACCATTGAGAGAAAAGAAAGATCAATTTGCATTGTGGTCTGGTATTAATCAAGGCTTGGTACAAGTGGTTGGTACAGATCATTGTCCGTTCGAGTGGGAACAAAAGAAAATGGGAAAAGACGACTTTTCAAAAATACCAAACGGCCATCCTGCGATAGAGCATCGTATGGAGTTGTTATTTTCAGAAGGTGTTCATAAAGGAAAAATATCATTAACAAAATATGTAGAAGTAGCTTCAACCAATGCGGCTAAAATCTTCGGAATGTATCCTAGAAAGGGAACCATTGCTATTGGTAGCGATGCAGATATTGTGATTTTCGACCCGAATAAAGAACATACAATTTCTGTAAAGACACATCACATGAATTGTGATTATTCGGCTTATGAAGGTCAAAAAGTAATTGGAAAAACCGAAACTGTAATTTTAAGAGGTCAAGTTGCCATAGAGAATGAAGAATGTAAACTTCAAGCAGGTTTCGGACAATTTATACCAAGAGGAAAAACATCAAAAACTGTAATTTAGATAATATGCCAAGAATTATAAAATCAGGACTCATACAGATGAGCCTTCCAATGACAGAAGGAGAAGGAAATATTCAAGAAATCATGGATGCGATGTATGACAAGCATATTCCATACATACAAGAAGCTGGAAAAAAGGGCGTTCAAATATTGTGCTTGCAAGAAATCTTCAACACTCCATATTTTTGTCCTGGACAAGATAGAAAATGGTATGCCTCGGCGGAATCAGTTCCAGGACCAACTACAGAAAAAATGCAGGTATTGGCCAAAAAATACAATATGGTCATTATTGTACCCATTTATGAAAAGGAACAAGCAGGAGTTTTGTATAATACAGCAGCTGTTATTGACGCAGATGGAACTTATCTAGGAAAGTACAGAAAAAATCATATTCCGCATACCACTGGATTTTGGGAGAAATTCTTTTTTAAACCTGGTAATTTAGGCTATCCAGTATTTCAGACCAAATATGCCAAAGTTGGCGTTTATATTTGTTATGATAGGCATTTTCCAGATGGCGCCAGAGTATTAGGCTTGAATGGTGCAGAAATTGTTTATAATCCATCAGCAACGGTAGCTGGTTTGAGTGAATATCTCTGGAAACTTGAACAGCCGGCCCACGCAGCAGCCAATGGTTATTTTATGGGTTGCATCAATCGTGTTGGAGAAGAAAAACCATGGAATCTAGGTAAATTTTACGGTCAATCTTATTTTGTTGATCCTCGAGGTCAAATTTTTGCACAAGCTTCTAGAGATAATGACGAATTATTAGTAGCAGAATTTGATTTAGATTTAATAGATGAAGTTCGTTCAACATGGCAATTCTTTAGAGATAGGAGACCAGAAACTTATGGACGCTTAACAGACTTATAATGGCAGAATACAAAAGACCAAAATCTGAAGCAGAATTCAACAAGAATTTTAAGCAAAAGAAACCTTTAATGAATGATACCGAAGCGTATTATGAAAGTTCAAGGTGTTTATTCTGCTATGATGCTCCATGTATTCAAGCTTGTCCAACCCATATCGACATCCCTCTGTTTATCAAGCAGATACATACAAACAATATAATTGGTGCTTCGAAGACAATTTTCGATTCTAATTGGCTCGGTAATGCTTGTGGTATTGTATGCCCAACTGGTGTTTTGTGCGAAGGAGCTTGTGTTTACAATCATCAGGATGTGCCTCCAATTCAAATAGGTAGACTTCAAAATTATGCTACAAATCAATCCATTAATACTAATAAAAAGTTATTTTCTATTGGAAAGTCTAACGGAAAAAATATTGCAGTAATTGGTGCAGGTCCAGCAGGTATCGCCTGTGCTTGTGAAGCCAAAACTTTGGGTTATGATGTTGATGTTTTTGAAGCTAAAGATAAACCTTCGGGTTTAACAGTTCATGGTGTAGCTCCTTATAAAATAACAAACGAGGAAGTTTTAAAAGAAGTAGAATATTTACAGAACCAATTAGGTTTCAATATTAAATACAATACTAACATTAATTCAAAACAAGAATTATCTGCTCTTGAATCTAAATATGACGCTATTTTTCTTGGTGTTGGTCTAGGAACAACAAGAGATTTAGAATTGGATGGTGAAAATTTAAATGGTGTTATTGGAGCAGTTGAGTTTATTGAAGAATTGAAAAACAAACAACATAAGTTAGAAGTACCAGATAAAGTTGTTGTCATTGGTGGTGGAAATACTGCTATGGATGCAGCATCAGAATCTGCCAGAATGGGAGCGAGAAAAACGGTTTTGGCTTATCGCAATACCAAAGAAAAAATGGGAGCTTATGGTTTTGAATATGATTTGGCAATTAGCGCAGGAGTTGACAGTTTATTTAATTTAACACCCATTGCTATTGTTGGAAAAGAAAAAGTGGAAGGTGTAAAGTTTGCTAAAACTGAATTAGTAAATGGTAACCTACATACAAACATGAACAACACTTTTATTGTAAGATGTGATTTGGTAATCAAAGCTACTGGACAGGCTAAACAAGGCAGTCTTTATGAATTGATTGATAATTTAGAAACAGATAACAAAACGAGAATTATAGTTGATGATAATACGTTTCAAACTTCAAATCCAAAATATTTTGCTGGAGGAGATGCCATTAATGGAGGAGCAGAAGTAGTTAATGCTGCTTACGACGGTAAAATGGCAGCACAAGGAATTCATAACTGGTTAAATTAACAAAAAGACAAATTATGGTCGATTTATCAATAAATTTTGCAGGAATCAAAGCACCAAATCCTTTTTGGCTAGCATCTGCGCCACCAACAAATTCAGGTTATCAAATTATGAAAGCTTTTGATGCAGGTTGGGGTGGAGCCGTGTGGAAAACGCTTGGAGTTCCTGTGGTAAATGTATCTAGTCGATATGGTTCTGTAAATTATAGAAATACCAGAATGATGGGTTTCAATAATATTGAATTGATTACCGATAGACCTTTAGCTGATAATCTTCGAGAAATAGAAGAAGTAAAAAAATATTTTCCAGATCATGCAGTTATAGCTTCCTTAATGGTAGAAAGTAAGGCTGAATGGGAACAAATAATCAAAGATGTTGAAAATGCTGGAGCAGATGGCATTGAACTTAATTTTGGTTGCCCTCATGGTATGTGTGAACGTGGAATGGGTTCTGCTGTTGGTCAAGAACCAGAAGTTTTAGAAACTATTGTTGGTTGGGTAAAGAATGCAGCCACTATTCCAGTAATTACAAAATTAACACCCAACATTTCAGAAATTACTGATCCAGGTTTAGCTGCAGTAAAAGGTGGAACCGACGCCATTTCATTAATAAATACAATAAAAAGTATAGTTGGAATTGATTTAGATACGTATGCGCCTTTACCCATTGTTGATGGCAAAGGTACTAATGGAGGTTATTGTGGACCAGCAGTAAAACCTATCGCCATGCACATGATTAGAGAGTTGGCACAACATCCAGAAATTTCAAAAACACCAATTTCTGGTATTGGAGGAGTCGAAACATGGCGTGATGTAGTAGAGTTTATTTTGTTAGGCGCAACTTCAGTGCAGGTTTGTACTGCAGTGATGCATTATGGTTTTGGTATCGTGAGAGAAATGGAGGCTGGTTTGAGACAGTTTATGGAAGAGAAAAACTATAAAACCATATACGATTTTGCGGGCAAAGCTTTACCTAATGTCACCGAATGGAAGCATCTAAATTTAAAACACAAAGTAATTGCTGAAATTAATGCTGATAAATGTATAGGTTGTGAATTATGTTATATTGCATGTGATGATGGTGCACATCAAGCCATTGCCTTATCTGAAGATAGAACTATAAGAATTCCAAGTATCATAGAGGAGAATTGTGTAGGTTGTAATTTATGTTCATTGGTTTGTCCAGTAGAAGATTGTATCACCATGGTTAAAAAAGATGATGGTAAAGAACATCTCACTTGGAATGAACGAACACTTAATGATGATATTCCTGTAACTTTTGATGATGATAGAGCAGGAGGAAAACATCATTTTGTTCCCAAACCGACTGATGCTTTAAAGCATAAAAACTAATGCCTATTGTTCCCTCATCTTACAAACCTCCTTTTATTTTTAGAAACGGTACTCTTTCAACAGTATATTCCGGACTGTTTAGACAGCCAATAAAGATTAATCAAAAACGTGAACGTCTTACTTTATCTGATGACGATTTTCTTGATTTAGATTGGAGTTTTTCAAAAGAAAAAACAAACAAACTTATTATTTTACTTCATGGGCTTGGAGGCAATGCGCAGCGCCATTATATGACGGGAAACGCCAAACTTTTCAATGAAAATAATATAGATGCCGTTTGTGTAAATTTTCGTGGTTGTAGTGGAGAAGATAATCTCAAATATCGCACTTATCATTCAGGAGAAACGGAAGATTTAAATGAAATTATTAACCATATCATTTCTACTAATAAGTACAGAGAAATATTTATTAAAGGATTTAGTCTTGGTGGTAATGTGGTTTTAAAATATTTAGGCGAAAGAATTACTATTCCAAATCAAATAAAGGCTTGTATTGCTATATCGGTACCATGCGATCTAAATGGAGCTTCTTTAGAGCTGCATAAATTTAAAAATTTACCTTACCATGAAATGTTTAGGTTTCAGCTCAAATCTAGTCTTAAGCAAAAACAAAAAAAATATCCGGAATTGATTTCTTATTCAGACATTAAAGCAATTAAAACATTAAAAGATTTTGATGATATTTATACTTCAAAAGCACATGGATTTAAAGATGCATTAGATTATTATGAAAAGTGCAGCAGTCTCCAGTTTCTTTACAATATTAAGATACCAACTTTAATTATAAACGCAAAGAACGATTCGTTTTTATCACCTGAATGTTTCCCAATTAAAGAAGCCAAGGGAAATGCAAATCTATTTTTAGAAATACCAGAATATGGAGGTCATGTTGGTTTCTTTTCTCAAGATAATATCTTTTATAATGAAAAAAGAGCTTTAGATTTTATTTTAGAATATAAGTAAACAATTATTTAATGGACTTTTTATGTAAGAAAAATCTTTTGTTGTACATTTGGTAACTAAATAATTATTTCAACTAACCAAAACCAATCCAAAAATGAAAAAAAGTCAACACTATGTTGCCTACTTTATTGCCCTCTTCATTCTTTTCAATTTAAACTTTCAAAACGCCTATTCTCAAGAAAAAAAAGACCGAAATATGTTTGGTCATTATATTGAGAGAGGTTTAACCAAAACTTCTGAAGGGCTTTTGCCGGGCTATATTTTATTTACACCACCAAATTCTGTATATGCATATTTAATTAACCGTAAGGGAGAAGTCGTGCACCAATGGAAAGGCACTAATCAAATGGGAAGTGTTTATTTAAACGACGACGGTTCACTTACAACAAATGCTGAAGATCTTGATTTTCCTGTTTTTGCAGGAGGTGGAGAATCAGGTCGATTACAAAGAATAAGTTGGGACAGTAAAATGCTTTGGGATTTAGAATTTTCAAATAGAGAATACCACAACCATCATGATATAGCATTAATACCAAATGGTAATATTTTGACCATAGCTTGGGAATCAAGGTCGTATGATGAAGTCGTTCAAGCTGGAAGAGATCCAGAAAATACGCCAAAAGCTGGTTTGTGGCCAGATAAGATTGTTGAGTTAACACCAAAGGGAACTTATGAAGCCGATATTGTTTGGGAATGGAAAGTTTGGGATCATTTAATTCAAGATTTCGATGAAACTAAAGATAATTATGGTGATGTGTCTGAACATCCAGAATTGTTAGATTTAAGTAGAGGTAGAAAATTACCGGAACCCATATCGCAAGACAGTTTGGATGTTTTACATAAAATGAAAAGACTTTGGAGAAACCAAACCGTAGAAAATAGAGGCTCTGATGTGTATCATTTTAATGCCATAAATTATAATGAAGAATTGGATCAAATTGCCTTTAGTTCTCCAAACTTAAATGAGGTTTTTATTATAGACCATAGTACGACCACAGAAGAAGCCGCTGGACATACTGGAGGAAAAATGGGCAAAGGAGGTGACTTTCTATATCGTTGGGGAAATCCACAAAATTATAAACAAGGCGACTCTACAGACCAAAAGTCATTTGGTCAGCATGATATAAGATGGATAGATAAAGGTTTTCCAGGTGAAGGAAACCTCACATTCTTTAATAATGATATTCCTATGGGTCCAGATAGTTTGGACTATTCTGCTGTTTATGAGATTAAACCTTTGGTAGATAAAGACGGAAATTACATTTTAAACGAAAACAAAAGATTTGGTTTAGAAGAACCTGTTTGGAGGTATATTGCAAAAGACACCATTTCATTTTTCGGAAGCTTTGTTTCAGGTGCACAACGCCTTAAAAACGGTAATACTTTTATTAATGAAGGACCAAAAGGAAGATATTTTGAGGTCACACCAGATGGTGAGATTGTCTGGGAATATTTAAATCCTTATCGGGGTAATATTCACCATTTAGATGGAACACCTGTAGCACCTTGGTTTTTTACTTATTCGAATTTTAGGTCAAACTTTATTCCAGCAGATCATCCTGCTTTTAAGGATAAAGAATTAAAACCATTAGATCCTCAACCGGAAGTGTTTAAACTTCCCCCTAAAAAAGAGGAAGAAGAAACTGAAGAATAATTATAGTTTAGAAATTTTAAATTTCTTATTTTTAGGGTCTTTAATAATCAATCATATTTCCCCGAATATTTAATTATACCTACAAGAAAATTGCTTTTAGAGCATTAACTAAAACACTAAAACACCTAACCAATATGAAAAAAATATTTTTTCTTTCCTTTTCAGCTGTATTGTTTATAGCTGTTTCATGTAAAAAAGAACAACCACAAGAAGTAGTAGAAAAACCTGTAGTTAGAGTCTGGAAATCTGAAGAGACAAGAGCACTTGCCGGTGTTACTGAAAAAAGAGGCTTGATATCAAAAACCGATATGGCGACACCTGGGTATGTTCTATTTTCACCATCTTTCGGTACAGATACCTACTTAATGGATTTGGATGGAAATATAGTTCATAAATGGCCAGGCGAAGTGAATACAATGCTGAACGGTTACCTTTTTGAAAATGGGCATCTTTTTAGGCTCGAAAGAGACGAAAATTTTCCTGTTTTTGCTTTTGGCGGGCAGGCAGGAATCATACGCGAATATGATTGGGATGGTAACCTGATTTGGGATTATAAATTGGCAACCGAAAAAGAACTGCTTCACCATGATATAGAAGTCATGCCAAATGGGAATGTACTTGCTATTTGCTATGAGGCTAGAACACCTGAAGAATCCATCGCGGCAGGACGTGATCCTGAACGCGTTTTAAAAGGAGGACTCTGGATTGATAAGATTATTGAAATTAAACCTATTAGACCACGTGGTGGAGAAATTGTATGGGAATGGGATATGTGGGATCATCTTGTTCAAGATTTTGATTCCACCAAGGCAAACTACGGCATAATAAAAAACCATCCGCGTAAAATAAATATCAATACTCATAGTGCGGAATCGGAATCTGGACCACTTATGGATGAGGCACAAATTGAACAAATGAAAGCTATGGGTATAATGACTTCTAATGCTAATGTGGATAATCAGCGTTCAGATATCACACATGTGAATGCTGTTTCATATAATGCAGAATTGGATCAAATTGTTTTCAGTTGTCCAGGCTTCAATGAAATTTATATTATAGATCATAGTATTTCAACAGAGGAGGCTAAAGGTAGTTCTGGGGATTTGCTTTATAGATGGGGCAACCCTCAAAATTATGCTGGAGGAACGAAAGAAGATCAAAAACTTTTTGTACAGCACGATGTCAAATGGATTCCAAAAGGTTATCCAGGGGAAGGTCATCTAATGGCTTTTAATAATAACATTCACAATCCTGACAACAAATTACCTTCATTGGGTGCCGCATTAGCTAAAGCACAATCACCTGACCCACATGTTGCAGTAGGTGATTTTGGAAATTTTAGTTCTGTAATTGAGTGGGTTTTACCGGAAATCGAAGGTGAGACTTATACAATTTCAGATAAAGGAAGCTTTGGTCCGGATGAATCTTATTGGGAATATATTGCTCCTGATAAATATTCGTTTTACTCTCCGTTTGTCTCTGGAGCTCATCGCTTAAAAAATGGAAATACGCTTATAACAGAAGGAGTAAGAGGTCGCTTTTTTGAAGTTACTCCAGACAAAGAAATTACTTGGGAGTATTGGAACCCTTATAATAATGGATATACTTTGCCTGATGGTTCAATTCCACAGCCAGTAGGACCTTTTATATATGCCCAATTTAGAAGTACACATTTTACACCAGATTTCCCTGCATTTAAGGGTAAGGAGTTAAAACCCATTTCACCGCAACCGGAACCATTTATATTCAAAATGCCACCACCTCCACCAGCAATGGAAAAGGATAGTATTCATTAATAATAACTAAATTTAAAACTAATTAAGATGTCTATAAAAATTATTGGAGCAGGTTTGCCAAGAACAGGAACAAATACATTAAAAGTGTCTCTTGTAACTTTGGGATATTGTAAACATGTTTATCACATGAAGGAGCTTTTGGTTAACCCTGAAAGGCTTCATTATTGGAAAACTCTAGATGATACTGGAGATACAGATTGGGATGGCTTATATGATGGGTATGATGGTACAGTTGATTTTCCAGGTTATCCTTGGTACAAAGAGCATATGAAGCAATATCCAGATGCCAAAGTAATTCTTACTGTTAGAGATTTTGAAAGTTGGTACAAAAGTGTGGACAGTACTGTATTTAGAGCAGGACCTCAAACACCAGGAGAAAAAATTAAAATGTTGAGTAAACTACTGTTTAACGCAAGAGCTCGCAATGTAGTTAAATGTATTAAGTGGTTTAAAAAAGTGTTTTTTGCTGAAAGACTACAAGGTAATTTTGGTGATAAAGCCTTTGCCGAAAAATTCTGGAACGACCATATAGCAGAAGTTAAGGCACACGTTCCTGCTGATAAATTATTGGTTTATGATGTAAGAGATGGTTGGGCACCATTATGTAAATTTTTAGGTGTTGAAGAACCAAAAGATCCACTGCCACATTTAAATAAAAAGGAGAACTTTAAAGAGATGCTTCCAAAATTGATGAAAGGACAGATGGTTTAACCACTGGTATTTGCGAATGAATTCTGAAAGCTGGAAAGTTAAATTAGCCTTATTATTAGTTAGTAGTTTAACCATCATGTCTATGATAACCATATCCGCGTCCTTGCCAGATATGACAAAGACATTTTCTGATGTTCCCAATGGTGGAAAATTGGTAAAAATGGTGTTATCGTTTCCTGGTTTATTTATTGCTTTAAGTGCTATTGCTGCAGGTTTAGTCATTGATAAGATAGGTAGACTTAAACTATTAGGAGTAGCATTGGTTTTATATGCAATATCAGGTACTTCTGGATATTGGCTTGATAATCTTTATGCAATTTTAGCAGGAAGAGCCTTATTAGGTATAAGTGTTGGTATTACCATGACCATTGTAACAACTTTGGTCGCTGATTATTATCATGGAAAAGCACGACAAAAATTTGCAGGTATTCAAATAGCTGTGATGTCTTTAGCCGGAATAATTTTTATCTCACTTGGTGGTATTTTGGCAGATATTAACTGGCGAGTTCCATTCTTACTTTATTTATTTTCAATCCTTATCATTCCTTTTGCATATCTGTATCTGAAGGAGCCTTTAAAAGCTGAAGATACTCATCAGGAAGTTAAAACAGTTAAATCGCCTAAAATTATATGGTTTGTATTTGCAAATGTAATGCTCATGTGGATCATGTTTTTTATCATTCCTATTCAAATACCTTTCTATTTAAAATCTATTGGAGTTGAGAAGAATTCATTAATTGGTCTAGCAATAGCTTCTAGCACATTTTTCTCTGCCATTGGAGCTATTTCGTTTTCAAAGATTAAAGACAAATTTGCATTCAAGCAAATTTTCGGACTAGGTTATTTACTCATGGCGATTGCTTATGTATGCATTGCATATGGTAATTCGTACGCAATGGTCATGGTGGCTATGTTACTTGGTGGATTGGGAATGGGAGTCATGATTCCAAATGCCAATGTCTGGGTGATGCAATTAGCGCCTTTAGAAATTAGAGGAAGAGAAATAGGAAGACTGACCACTTTTTGGTTTATGGGACAGTTTTTATCGCCAATCATTCTACTGCCAATTTTAGATATTGTAACACAATCACAATTATATCTTATAATAGCGGCTGTTTTATTAATTTTAAGCCTAATAATGTTAGTCTTTTATTTTATGACCAGGAAAACCGAAAGTGTTAATGAATTATGAAAATCTTCATACCAGCGCATTAGAAAAGTTATTCGGTACTATTAAAATGCGTATTGTAAAGCAAAATCATGATATTAGAATTATTGAGTTGAATGATGACCAGAATATTTCTCGAACTTTAGGGATAGTTAAATTTTTTAATATAAAAGGTGAGTCTTTAATAAAAGCACACAATCAAATTTTAGAAGGACAAGTGTTAGGCAAAACACTTTACAATTCCAATATTGATTTTGATAAAGAATTTTTAGGCTCGGTTTTGGTAAATTTACCCAATTGGCTGAAAGATGATTTTAAATCTGAATATGATCAAGGCATTGGGTTTTATTCAAAGATCAAAGTCGCTGAAGACCACCAAATAGATAATAAAATTTTATATTCAGAGTTGATCGAAATTATTCCAAGGGAATTAAAGAATGCCTTTAAAGATAAAATAATACCATTAGAAAATAATGAAGAAAACGTCATATCATTATTAGATGGAGCAAATATAAAAGTAAGTAAACCATAAACACATTATGATTAGTTGTGTAGTCATAGGAGCCGGACCAGGAGGCATAGTTGCCACCAAAGAATTACTTGAAAAAGGTTTTGAAGATGTAGTTTGTTTAGAGCAATCAAACACGTTAGGTGGTGTTTTTGCTAAAGGGTATGATAACTTATTATTGACCTCTTCGGTTACCTTCAGTATGTTTTCAGATTTTTGGGTAGGCGAAGGTAAAAGCCATTCGTTTTGGACTAAAGATGAAGCTGTAAAATACTGGAAAGATTACGCTAAACATTATAAAGTTACAGACCATATTCAATTTAACTCTAAAGTTGAAACAGTTATAGAAAATAAAGACGGTTCTTGGGTTATTAATTTAAATTCTGTCGAAGAACTACAATGTAAACATCTTGTTTTAGCTATAGGAAATAATAACATTCCTAGATTTCCTGATTGGCATAAACAATTAAACAACATATCATATTCACACTCTAAAGACTACAAGAATGCCGATAGTTTCAAAGGAAAACGAGTACTTATTGTTGGAGGTGGAGAATCAGGTTCAGATGTTGCTTACGAAATTGCTCAAGTAGCTAAAAAATCCTGGGTAAGCCTCCGAGAGTCAACAGGATGGATAGTTCCAAGAAAAAGAGGTGAGCACGCAGCCGATGTTTCTACACATCGCGGCATCTGGGATTTACCTCGAGAATATGGCAGACATTTAAGTCCGTTTGTTCTTAAATTAGAGCGCGGAAGAAAAGACCCTGTTTTTGATGTGCTGGCCGACTTGAATGAAAGAGTTCCAGCCAAAAATGGAATCTGGGGAATTTATGGCACTAAAACTTTGGCTTTACCTAAAGCAGTTGCACATCATGGTTGCGAAATAGTTGGTGACATTGTTCAAGCTGATGATAGCCAAAAATATCTTATTGATAATCAAGGTAAAGTATTAGAAAATGTTGATGCAATTGTATTTTGTACAGGATATAGAAATGTAGTCCATTTTATGCCAGACCAATTAAAAGCTTGTGACCCGAGAAGTATGTTCAAACACATGTTTCATCTAGATTATGGGGATAGAATAGCTTGGATTGGTTGGGCAAGACCAGGATTTGGAAGCCAGTTTCCCATTATGGAAATGCAATCAAGATATGCAGCTTTAATTTTTTCAGGTGACATGAAATTGCCATCTAAAGAAGCTATGAAAGATTATATTCAAAAAGATCTTAAGATATATCAAGATCAATTTGAAGGTAATGCAGAACGTATTAGAAGTTTGGTGGATTATCACCGTTTTATGAATGATCTATCTAAAATTATAGGTTGTTATCCACCACTTGGTAAATATTTGATTACCAATCCAAAACTTTGGTTTCATTTGATGTATGGACCAACACAAGCAACTCAATTCAGGCTAAAAGGGCCAGGTAAAAAAGAGAAACTAGCTAAAGAAATTATCTTCAAACTACCAATTAGTACTTATAACCATATTGTAAAAGCAGGTTTAAGAGGAAGAATTCGTTATGCTCACAAATGGTTATTGTCGAATTAATGTTTAAATACTTCAGGGAAGCCTTCAACAGTGATATTCCACAATTCAGGCAGTATAAAATACACAAAAAGTGTTAGAATAATTATGGATATGATATTCATCAAAAACCCTTTACTTACCATATCTGGAATTCGTAAATAACCCGAACCAAATACTACAGCATTTGGTGGTGTTGCTACTGGCAACATAAAAGCGCAAGAGGCTGCTACAGCTGCACCTACCATCAAAATAAACGGATGCAAATCAATCGTTAAAGCCAAAGGAGCTAAAACAGGTAATAACATTGCTGTGGTTGCTAGATTTGAAGTAATTTCAGTTAAAAAGTTTACAGAAGCTATCAAAAGCAAGACAAGGAGAATGGTTGTGACTCCAACAAGTGAGGTCATTTGGTTTCCAATCCATAAGGCTAGACCACTGGTTTCAAACCCTTTTGCTAAAGCCATTCCACCGCCAAATAGGATAATAATTCCCCAAGGCAAATTTTTGGCGTCTTTCCAGGTCATCAGTTTTTTCTTTTTCTTTTTTGAAGGGATTATAAACAGAATCAATGCAAACACAATAGCAATAATGGTATCATCTAATTGTGGTAACATTTTTTGTAGTAAAAACGAGCGTGTTATCCAACAAAACGCTGTTGTAGCAAATATAATGGAAACGAGTTTTTCTTCGTATGAAATTTTACCAAGAGATTTCAGCAATCTATTGATTTCTTGTTTACCACCAGGAAATTCTTTTTGTTCAAATTTAAATGCAAAAGATGTTAAGTATTTCCAACAAATTATTATTAAAAGAACGGAGATAGGAAACCCAAACATAAACCATTGTAGAAAAGTAATTTCATAACCATAGGTATCCATAACCACACCAGCTAAAACCAAATTTGGTGGTGTACCAATAAGTGTTGCGATACCTCCAATTGACGCACTATAGGCAATAGCCAGCATCAATGCTTTGCCAAAGATTAAGTTTTCGTCTTCAACGGTTTTAGGATTGTCTTTAAGCTGTTTTATAATGGCAATACCAATAGGCAACATCATCACAGACGTAGCTGTGTTGGAAATCCACATCGATAGAAATGCAGTGGCTACCATAAAACCCAAAATGATTTTTTTAACGTTAGAACCAATCAAGTTTATGATATTTAAGGCAATCCGTTTATGAAGGTGCCATTTCTCGATAGAAATGGCAATAATAAATCCACCCATATACAGAAACACATATTTGTGACCAAAGGACCCAGTTGTAGAAGCAATATCCAAACTTCCAGTAAGTGGGAACAACACAATAGGTAGTAATGCTGTTGCAGCAATTGGGATGGCTTCTGTGATCCACCAAACAGCTATCCATAATGTAGAAGCCAGAATTCCATTAGCTTCATCACTTAAACCTTCTGGCTTAAAAAATAATCTGATAAGTATAAATAGAATTGGACCAAGTACTAATCCAATACGTTTTGAGTTAGTCATATTTAGAATTGAAACTTCAAGTAATAATACTAATTTTTATTGGAATTATAATTTGTCAAATTTTCTTACTTTTAATCAAATTCAATTTATGCTCAAAAAAGTCTTTGGTAGTGCAGTATTTGGTGTTGAAGCCACAACAGTAACTGTTGAGGTCAATGTAGATACAGGCATAGGTTATCATTTGGTTGGTTTACCAGACAATGCTATCAAAGAGAGTAATTATCGTATTGCCGCAGCACTTCAAAACAATGGTTATAAAATTCCTGGAAAGAAAATCATCATCAATATGTCTCCAGCCGATTTACGCAAAGAAGGTTCGGCTTACGATTTAACTTTAGCCATAGGAATTCTGGCTGCTTCAAATCAAATTAAAGCTGAAAACCTTGACCAATTTTTGATCATGGGTGAGCTTTCCCTTGATGGAAGTTTGCAACCTATTAAAGGCGCATTACCTATTGCAATAAAGGCTAGAGAAGAAGGTTTCAAAGGATTTATTCTTCCAAGTCAGAATGCTAGAGAGGCTGCTATTGTGAACGACCTTGAAGTTTTTGGTGTAGATAATATTAAGCAAGTCATAGATTATTTTGATAAAGGCGAAAAGCTTGAGCAAACTATCATCAATACCAGAGAAGAATTCTATAAAAATCTGGACTTCCCAGAATTTGATTTTTCAGATGTTAAAGGACAGGAAAGTATCAAGCGTTGCATGGAAATTGCAGCAGCTGGCGGACATAACATTATTTTAATTGGTCCACCAGGAGCTGGAAAGACCATGTTAGCAAAGCGCTTACCAAGTATTTTACCACCAATGACCTTACAAGAAGCTTTAGAAACCACAAAGATACATTCTGTAGTTGGTGGTGTTAAAGCACATTCTGGGTTGATGTCGCAACGTCCATTTAGAAGTCCGCATCACACCATTAGCGATGTTGCCTTGGTTGGAGGAGGTGCGTATCCACAACCTGGCGAAATATCCTTATCTCATAATGGTGTTTTATTTTTAGATGAATTACCAGAATTTAAACGTGGTGTTTTGGAAGTGATGCGGCAGCCTTTGGAAGATAGAGAAGTGACTATTTCAAGAGCGAAATTTACAGTGACGTATCCGAGCAGTTTTATGTTGGTTGCCAGCATGAATCCGAGTCCTGGAGGTTACTTTAATGATCCTGATGCGCCCGTCACATCAAGTCCTGCCGAAATGCAACGCTATTTAAGTAAAATTTCTGGTCCTTTATTGGATAGAATTGATATTCATATAGAAGTGACTCCTGTACCATTTGAAAAACTTTCTGAAGATAGAAAAGGAGAATCTTCAATTGACATTAGAAAGCGTGTCACGGCTGCACGTGAACTACAAACAAATCGCTTTAAAGACTCTGATAAGGTACATTATAATGCTCAAATGAACTCAAAACAAATCAGAAAATATTGCGAGTTAGATGAGGCTTCAAAACAATTGTTGAAAACAGCAATGGAACGCTTAAGTTTGTCTGCTAGAGCATATGACAGAATCTTAAAAGTAGCCAGAACCATTGCAGATATTGAAGGTGTTGAAGCAATAAACGGTTCGCACATTAGTGAAGCGATTCAATATAGAAGTTTAGATAGAGAAGGATGGCTTGGTTAAAAAATATTGGACCAGGACCATTGGTTGCTGCCGCTTTTATTGGACCAGGAACGGTTACCGTGTGTACGTTGGCCGGTGTCAATTTTGGTTTTGTTTTACTTTGGACAATAGTGCTTTCTATAATAGCCACAATAGTTTTGCAAGAAATGGCAGCGCGTTTGGGCATTGTAACTCAAAAAGGATTGTCTGAAGTCATCAGAGAAGAGATTAAGAATAAGTACATCAAAGCCGTTGCTATTTTACTTATACTGTTCGCAATTGTTATTGGTAATGCAGCTTATGAGGCTGGCAATATAACAGGAAGTGTTCTGGGTTTTGAATCGCTAATCGGTAAATTAAATATCAATATTGGTAGCCGTTCAATAAATGGTGTAAGCATCATCATTGGCATTATTGCATTTGCTTTGTTATATCTTGGTAATTATAAGGTTTTAGAAAGAGTTTTAATCTTTTTGGTTGTCATTATGAGTATTGCCTTTGTTATTACTGCTGTTTTAACTGAACCTGATTTTTCCGAAATATTAAAACATACATTAACACCAACATTTCCTAAAGGAAGTTTATTGACTATCGTTGGGCTGATTGGTACAACGGTTGTACCTTACAATCTCTTTCTACATGCTTCTTTAGTTAAAGAAAAATGGAAAAGTAAGAATGATCTAAAATATGCAAGAAAAGACTTAATAATAGCCGTTGTTTTAGGTGGAGTCGTTTCTATGTGCATCATTATTTCGGCAGCTGCCATCCAAACACAAGATATTAAGAATGCAACAGATTTAGCTAAAGGATTAGCGCCATTCTTTGGCAGTTATGCAAAAGTTTTTCTTGCTATTGGACTCTTTGCAGCTGGAATCACCAGTGCTATCACAGCACCCTTGGCAGCAGCTTATGTTGCAAATGGCTGTTTAGGTTGGAATGCTAATTTACGTGCAAAAAAGTTCAGAATGGTTTGGATGTTCATTTTACTTTTAGGTATAATATTGTCATCAATAAGTATAAAACCAATAGAAATTATAAAATTTGCTCAAGTTGCCAATGGCATCTTATTGCCTGTTATTGCAGGATTTTTGCTTTGGATAATGAATCGTTCTTTAGTTTTAGAAACGTATAAAAATTCTTTAACTCAAAATATATTAGGGTTTATTATTTTAACAATTACTATCTTTTTAGGAGCAAAGAGTTTATTAACGGTTTTCAATGTTATTTAGATGCATACTTTTTTAGATATAAATGTTGATGTTGGTGAAGGACTAAATAATGAAGCTCAATTTATGCCATTTATTTCTTCATGTAATATAGCTTGTGGTGGGCATGCCGGTGATTTTGAGATCATGACAAAGAATGTAAAGCTGGCCAAACAACATCACGTTAAAATTGGAGCACATCCATCGTTTCCAGATAAAACGCATTTTGGCAGAGAGATCATTGAAATATCCAGTGCCAATCTTTACACTACCTTAAAGAAACAAATACGTAGTTTATTGAATGTTTTAATAAAGGAACATTTGCAACTTCATCATATAAAACCTCATGGTGCTTTATATAATCTGGCAGCTAAAGACAAGAGGACTGCCAATATAATTATAGAAGTAGTTAAAAGTATTGCTTATCCAATTAAATTGTATGCTCCGTATGGTTCTGTAATTGCTAAATTGGCTTCCGAACAAAATATACCAGTAACCTTTGAAGCTTTTGCTGATAGACATTACAATCATGATTTATCACTTGTTTCGAGAACGAACAAAAATGCAGTAATTATAGATACAGATAAGGCTATTAAACATGTGGAACAAATTATTTTAGGTAAAGTAAAAACAATAAATGGAATTGAAGTTAAAATTAAAGCTGATACATTTTGTGTACATGGAGATAATCCAAATGCAATTCAAATAATAAAAGGTTTAAAAGAACATTTTGGCTAATTTCCAATTAACATATAAACCTTTTGGTGATAAAGCTATTTTAATAGAATGGCCGAATAGAATAGATGAAAATATTCTGAAAGATATTTTGCAATTTAAACAAGTTATTGAAAATGATGCATCTAAATATATAGTTGAAGTAAATCACGCATATAATTCAATATTAATTATTTACAAAAATTTTATAAATGATTTTACAATTAAAATTTCAAATTTAAGTAGACTCTACAAAATTAAGAAAACAGACTTGGTTTTATCCTCTAAACTATGGAAAATTCCAGTCTGTTATGACCTGTCTTTTGGCATTGATAGTGAAGAAATATTAAAGTCAAAAAACATTGATTTAAGACTACTAATTAGGCTTCACACCAATCCAGTTTATACCATTTATTTTATTGGGTTTTTACCTGGATTTCTGTATTTAGGTGGTTTAGCTGAAGAGTTGCATTTTCCAAGAAAAAATAATCCAAGACTGCACATAAAAAAAGGCTCGGTTGCAATTGGTGAAAACCAAACAGGCATTTATCCAAATGAAAGTCCAGGAGGCTGGAATATCATAGGTAATTCTCCAATTCATCTTTTTAATTCTAGTGAGGATGTTCCTTGCCTAATCAAAGGAGGCGACAAAATTAAGTTTTATCCAGTTTCATTAGAAGAGCATCTCCAAATAACCGAATTGGTTAAAACCAATACATATCAAATGGAAAGTGAGGTTTTAAGTGGTTAAAGTCATCAGTCCAGGATTTTATTCAACCATTCAAGATTTAGGAAGGTTTGGATATCGGCAATTTGGAGTACCGATTTCGGGAGTCATGGATAGTTATTCAGCAAAGCTTGCAAATGCCATACTTGGTAATGACGAAAATGACGCCGGATTAGAAATAACCATTAAAGGCCCAGTTCTAGAGTTTCAAACAGACACCGTAATCTGCATTACAGGTGCTGATTTAAGCCCAATATTGAATTCTATTCTAATAGAAAATAATAAACCTATTTCAGTTAAAAAAGGTGATGTTTTAAGTTTTGGAAGATTAAATCATGGCGTTCGTTCGTATTTATCTGTTCTAGGTGGTTTTCAAACACATTTAGCCATGAATAGTAGAAGTATGTATAAGAATATTACGGAATCGCAGATAATTAAAAAGGATGATTTATTGATAATAAATGAGAATATACAAGACTGTAATTTCAATAGTATTTCTGTGGATACACGTTCTTTAAAGTCCAATATTGTAGAAGCGTATCAAGGACCAGAATTTGATAAACTTTCTAAAGAAGAAAAAAAGACATTATTTTCTCAAAAATTCACAATTTCAAAAGAGAATAACAGGATGGCATACCAACTCAATGAATTGGTAATAAATAAAATACAGCCCATAATAACATCGTTGGTTTTGCCTGGAACCGTTCAATTAACTCCTTCTGGTAAATTGATAATATTAATGAGAGACTGTCAAACTACTGGTGGCTATCCAAGAGTTTTTCAATTGAGTGAGAAAGGAATTAATACTCTGGCTCAAAAATTCACAAATGATTTGATTGAATTTAAGCTCTTAACACAATAAGAATTTTTAATTGCAGACATTCCAAATAGGATCATTTGGTAAAGGTGCTGTTACATTTATTTCTTCCTTTGAGACAGGATGAATAAAATCAATTTGTCTTGCATGTAAACTTATACTTCCATCTTTATTACTTCTATCAAAACCATATTTTAAATCACCTTTAATTGGACAACCTATGCTTGCCAATTGTGAGCGTATTTGATGATGTCTACCAGTTTCTAAATTTACCTCAAGCAAATAATAGTTGTCTAGTTTTTTGGTTAACTCATAATGAAGAATAGCTTTTTTACCGTCTGATTTTTCTTTTATAAATGCTGAAGACTTGTTGTTTTTAGGATTCTTTTTAAGCCAATGAATTAAGGTGTTTTTTTCTTTTTCAGGTTTATTCTTGACTATTGCCCAGTAAGTTTTATTAATATTTTTATCAACCAGCATTTTGTTCAAACGTGTTAAAGCTTTAGAGGTTTTAGCAAAAAGGACAATGCCAGTTGTAGGTCTATCTAATCTATGAACCACACCAAGATAGACATTACCTGGTTTGTTGTATTTATCTTTAATGTACGCTTTAACAATATCACTTAAAGGCGCATCACCAGTTTTATCTCCTTGCACAATATCACCACTACGTTTGTTTATTATAATGATATGATTATCCTCATATAGAATTTGTAAGTTAGATTTGTTAGAGAGAATTTTAGACATGTTAGATTTTTAGATTTATTTTAAGGTAGATTTAAATCTAGATGTCATTTTTATAATTTCAGCTAATTCATTAGATAGTTGATTTATTTCATGTTCTGAAATAAATTTTAAATCATGAGCAATTAATAGCTGTGTTTCTATCTCGTATGCAGAGCCCAAAGTAATTTCTAGAAACCTAGAAAAATCCTTATCTGATTTTCTAGAAGAACCTTCGGCAATATTTGAAGGAATAGAAACAGAAGCCCTACGCAATTGATTAGTTAAACCAAATTTTTCTGATTCGGGAAACTTTGAAGTAATCTTATAAATATCAGAACAAAATAATCTACTTCTTTTCCAAATCTCTAAATCTTTAAAGCGATGCATAATGTTCTAATAATCTAAAAAATCTATCAAATCTAATAATCTACTTGTCTAATAATCTAACTTAATATTGCTCACTATCATTCGGAAAATTACGATTTTTCACGTCACTTACATATTGAGATATGGCATTATTCATTTCTTCATATAAGTTCATGTATCTTCTTAAAAAACGAGGGTTGAATTCATGAGACATGCCCAGCATATCATGCAATACCAATACTTGACCATCGACACCATTTCCTGCCCCAATACCTATAATAGGAATACTTACACTTTCAGCAACCTCTTGAGCTAATTTGGCTGGAATTTTTTCTAATACTATAGCGAAACAGCCTGCACGTTCAAGCATTAAAGCATCTTCTTTAAGTTGTTCTGCTTCCTCTTTTTCTTTTGCTCTAACTGTATAGGTACCAAACTTATATATGGATTGAGGTGTTAAGCCTAAATGTCCCATGACAGGAATCCCTGCATTTAAAATACGTTTAATGGATTCTTTAATTTCTTTTCCACCTTCCATTTTTACCGCATGTGCTCCACTTTCTTTCATGATTCTAATGGCTGAACGAAGTGCTTCTTTTGGGTCGCTTTGATAACTTCCAAATGGAATATCAACTACAACTAAAGCACGATCAATAGCCCGTATTACAGAAGATGCATGATATATCATCTGGTCCAATGTAATTGGTAAAGTAGTTTCATGACCAGCCATCACATTACTGGCTGAATCACCTACAAGGATAACATCAATACCAGCTCCATCTACTATTCTAGCCATCGTGTAATCATAAGCAGTAAGCATTGAGATTTTTTCGCCGTTGGCTTTCATATCAACCAAGGTTTTAACCGTAATTCTTTTATATTCTTTTTTAGCTACAGACATGTCTTAATAAAAGTTTGATACTTTGTAAAAGTAGTAAATTAAGTAGTTATTGTTAAAATTTTATTTATAAGGACATGTAAAGTGTTTATATCATATATTTTAGCTAAAACTTTTTAAGTATGACACGTATTATAGCTTTTCTGATTGTATTTATTTCTGTAACATCCTATTCACAGGAAAGTGAAGAAGCAAAAGTTAAATTAGTTGTAGATACTTTTTTTCAAGGGTTTCACAAAGGAGACACCATTCTTTTGAAATCAGTTTTAATCGACAAAATACTTATGCAAACTGCTTACAAAAACAAAGAAGGCGAAGACATTCTTATCACAGACGAACCGAATAAATTGATTAATGCAATTGCTAATAGGCCAGGAAACGAAAAATGGGAAGAGAAGTTATTAAGTTATAACATTCAAATTGATGGTAATCTTGCAAGTGTCTGGACACCTTATGAATTCTGGTTTAATGGAGAATTTCATCATTGTGGTGTAAATTCTTTTCAACTATTTAAAGAAGGAAAAACGTGGAAAATAATCTACCTAATTGATACTAGAAGACGTTCAGATTGTAATTAAAAAGTAAATTAACAATCAGTAAGATAAACACCAATCGCCAATCCACCTTCTGATGTCTCTTTATATTTTGTATGCATATCTTTTGCAGTTTCCCACATAGTAGAAACAACTTTATCTAATGGTACTTTTACATTTTTAGGATCTGTATCTAAAGCTAATTCGGCAGCATTAATAGCTTTAATAGCACCCATAGCATTTCGTTCAATACAAGGAATTTGTACCAATCCACCGATTGGATCGCATGTTAAACCCAAATGATGTTCCATTGCGATTTCTGCCGCAACTACTACTTGTTCTGGAGTTCCACCGAGAAGCTCGCAAAGTGCTGCTGCTGCCATCGCCGAAGAAACACCAATTTCAGCTTGACAGCCACCCATCGCTGCACTAATGGTTGCTCCCTTTTTAAAGATACTACCAATTTCTCCTGCAACTAATAAAAACTTCTTGACGTGTTCAAAGTCTGCCTCATGATTTTCAATAACTAAATAATACATCAATACAGCTGGAATAACGCCAGCACTTCCATTTGTTGGTGCCGTAACCACACGACCTAGAGAAGCATTGACCTCATTAACAGACAAGGCAAAACAACTTACCCATTTTAATATCTGTCTAAATTTTACTTCAGTTTGACGAATAGTTACCAACCATTCTTGTGGCGAATTATAAGGTAAGTTTCCTATTAAATTTTGATACATATCAAAAGCTCGCCGTCTTACATTTAAGCCACCAGGCAAATTACCTTCTGAATGGCAACCAATATACATGCATTCTAACATGGTATCCCAAATACGTTGTAATTCATAATTGATACTTTCAAGTGATCTTATGGACTTTTCATTTTCTAAAACTACTTCAGATATTGATTTATCTAATTGGTTGCAATATTTTAAAAGATCTGCACCAGTTTCAACAGGATATGGAAATGTGCAATAAAAAATTATTTTATTGGCTTTAGAAATTTTCCGTTCTTCTTGAACCACAAAACCACCACCTATAGAGTAGAATATTGAATTTGATTTTCTGCCATTTATAGTTGCTGAAAATTTCATTGCATTGGCATGGAAGGGCAAGAATTTTTTGTTAAAAACAATGTCTGTACTTGGATTAAAAATGATAGGTTTTTCGTTATTAAACTTTAAGACATTATTTTGCTTAATATCAGAAATGATTTGAGGAATAGTTTCGGTAAGAATAGTTTCAGGATCTGCACCACTTAAGCCAAGCATGATGGCATAATCTGTTGCATGTCCTTTTCCAGTTAGCGATAAAGACCCGTAAAGATCAACAGTAATTTGTTCAACTTTATCAAATTTATTGTTGTCTTTTAATTCTTTTATCCAACGTTCTGAAGCTCTCCAAGGACCAAGAGTATGAGAGCTTGAAGGACCAACGCCAATCTTTAGCATATCAAAAACAGAAATACACTCCATAATTATTTAGATATTATTGTAAAAATAGACAATTCACCACGATTAATTCATATTAAAAAATTAGAGTGTTAATTTTAAATAAACATCTTAAAATACAATTAAAATATAAGGAATTAGATTAGAATGTTCAGTTATTAATGACAGCTTGTCAGTTTATTTGTGTTGGCATAATCATTGACATAACAGTCTATGAATTTAAAAAAGAACATTCAACACAGTAAAGAATATATTATGAGTAAAATTATTGGAATCGATTTAGGAACAACAAACTCTTGCGTTTCTGTTATGGAAGGTAATGAGCCTGTTGTAATACCTAACGCAGAAGGTAAGCGTACAACACCATCTGTAATTGCTTTTGTAGAAGGTGGCGAAATTAAGGTTGGTGATCCAGCAAAGCGTCAGGCAGTTACAAACCCAACAAAAACGGTTTATTCTATCAAACGTTTTATGGGCAACAAATATTCTGAATCTAAAAAAGAAGCAGAACGCGTACCATATAAAGTAGTAAAAGGAGATAACGATACACCCAGAGTAGATATTGATGGGCGTTTGTACACACCTCAAGAATTATCGGCAATGGTACTTCAGAAAATGAAGAAAACTGCCGAAGACTATTTAGGGACATCAGTTAGCGAAGCAGTAATTACTGTTCCAGCTTATTTTAACGACTCTCAACGTCAAGCTACAAAGGAAGCTGGAGAGATAGCAGGCTTAAAAGTTCGTAGAATTATTAACGAACCAACCGCTGCAGCGTTAGCTTATGGATTGGACAAAAAAGGTAAAGATCAAAAAATAGTAGTATTCGATTTTGGTGGTGGTACGCATGATGTGTCTATCCTAGAATTAGGAGATGGCGTTTTTGAAGTATTATCAACTGATGGTGACACACATTTAGGTGGAGACGATGTTGATGAAAAAATCATCAATTGGCTAGCAGACGAATTTAATACTGAAGAAGGTATGGATTTACGTAAAGACCCAATGTCTTTACAACGATTAAAAGAAGCTGCTGAAAAAGCTAAAATAGAATTATCTTCATCAGCACAAACAGAAATCAATTTACCATATATTACCGCAACGGCTAGTGGACCAAAACACTTGGTTAGAACACTAACCAAAGCAAAGTTTGAGCAATTGATAGATGATCTAGTAAAACGTACAATTGCACCTTGTGAAACTGCATTGAAAGCTGCTGGTCTTGCAAAAAAAGATATAGACGAAATTATTTTGGTTGGTGGTTCTACACGTATTCCAGCGGTTCAGGAAGCGGTTGAAAAATTCTTCGGAAAGAAACCAAGCAAAGGGGTAAATCCTGATGAAGTTGTAGCCGTTGGAGCTGGTATACAAGGTGGTGTTTTAACAGGAGATGTTAAAGATGTATTGCTTTTAGATGTAACACCTTTATCATTAGGTATTGAAACTATGGGCAACGTAATGACAAAACTCATTGAAGCCAATACAACAATTCCAACAAAAAAATCACAAATTTTCTCAACTGCAGCAGACAATCAGCCTTCAGTAGAGATTCATGTATTGCAAGGTGAACGTCCGATGGCCGCTGATAACAAAACAATTGGCCGTTTTCATTTAGATGGTATTCCACCAGCAAGACGTGGTACACCACAGATTGAAGTGACTTTTGATATTGATGCTAATGGAATTATTCATGTAACTGCAACTGATAAAGCTACAAACAAAACACAAGATATCAGAATTGAAGCATCGTCTGGATTAACAGAAGAAGAAATTCAAACGATGAAAGCTGATGCTGAAGCGAATGCTGAAGCTGATAGATTGGCAAAAGAAAAAGCTGAAAAATTAAATGCAGCAGATGCCATGATTTTCCAAACGGAGAGTCAGCTTAAAGAATTTGGTGATAAATTATCTGATGATAAAAAGAAACCCATTGAGGAAGCACTTGAAGAATTGAAAAAAGCTTACGAAACTAAAAATGTGGCAGTTATAGACCCAGCATTGGAGAAAATAAACGAAGCTTGGAAAGTAGCTAGTGAGGAAATGTACAAAGCACAAGCCGAAGCTCAACAAGCAGGAGCAGAGCCTAATGATTATACTGCAAGTCAAAATGGACAAGGCACTGGTGAAAGCAGTGATGTAGAAGATGTAGACTTTGAAGAAGTGAAGTAATCAATTTAATTAATAATGTAGTGGAAAAGCGCAACCGTGTCGGTTGCGCTTTTTTTATGCCTTTCAATTTGTTATGCACGCATATTAATTTATTATATTTACCAAAACTTCTTTGATATGCAAACTAAGCTTACACAATTATTAAACATCAAACATCCTATTATACAAGCACCTATGTTTTTAGTTTCCAATGTAGCTATGGTAAAGGAAGCTATGAAAAGTGGTATTGCAGGTTGTATTCCAGCACTAAATTATAGGACTCTTGAAGAATTAAGGGCAGCAATTAGAGAATTAAAAGTTGCTAAAACTGAAGGAGGTTCATTTGGATTTAATTTAATCGTTAATAAATCTAATTTTAAGTATAAAGGTCAACTAGAGGTTTTATGTGAAGAAGGTTGCGATTTTATTATTACATCTCTAGGTAGTCCTGAAGAAACTATTAATCAAGCACATAAAGTTGGGATTAAAGTGTTTTGCGATGTTGTTGATTTAAAATTTGCTAATAAGGTTGAAGATTTAGGAGCTGATGCTGTTATTGCTGTTAATAATGAAGCTGGTGGACATAGAGGTAGTATGACTCCAGAGGAGTTAATTAAATTGTTAAAAACGAATTGTAGTATTCCAGTAATTTCTGCTGGAGGCGTTGGAACTAAAGCAGATGTTGACAAGATGTTAAAATATGGAGCTGATGGTGTTTCTGTCGGTAGTCCTTTTATTGCATCTACTGAAGCCAATGTTACTGAAGAATATAAACAAGCCTGTGTTGATTATGGAGCTAAAGATATCGTTGTAACAGAACGCATATCTGGTACACCATGCACAGTGATTAATACGCCTTATGTACAAAAAATAGGAACAAAGGCGACATGGATTGAAAATTTGCTTAATAAAAACCGAAAACTCAAAAAATGGGTGAAGATGATTCGGTTTTCAATAGGCATGAAGGCTACAGAAAAGGCTGCATTAAAAGCAACCTATAAAACGGTATGGGTAGCTGGTCCTAGTATTCAACATACTACAAAAATACTTCCAACCAAAGAGATTGTTAAACGTTTGGTAAATTAATCCATATAAATTCTTTAACTCCAGGTTACTTAAACTCTTCTTTTAGGATATATTTTAGCAATGTCGACATGAGCGTTAAAAATCATTTTGTCTAATTAAAAAATATAAAAATTAGACATTATATCGATTAAATCGTACATTTTATCTAAATGTCTAATAAATAATATTAAAAGTTAGACAAATTGATTATGTTTGTTGTGAATTTAAAACAATAATCATGAAAGCAAAAAAAAGTACTGTAAGTTTCCCATCTCTACTGAATAATTTATCCATTCTTATTGTTTTGTTTACGACCCTAATTTTAACTTCTTGTAGCACAGAAGAAGTTGAACAAGTTACTATAGATAAAGAAGCATTATCTATTGTTGAAGTATTGGAATCATACGGTGAAGATGATAACACTGCTGCCAGAACTGCAAATAGCAAGTCCAATAATGCAAGTTCAAAACCAAAGTTTAAAACCTTAAGTGTAGCTTTGGCAAAAACTGGATTAGCTGGAACGGTTTCATCTAATAGATTGACAGTTTTCGCTCCAAGTGATGAAGCTTTTGCAGCCATAGGATTAAATCACAGAAATATTGTTTCTGAACTTGGCATAGAAACCCTCAAAACTATATTACTTTATCATGTTGTTGGAGATGTAGTTTATAGTGGAGATCTTTCTAATGGTTTTGTACCTACTCTTAATGGAGCTTCTGTTGAGGTAAATTTAGATGCTGGTGTTATGATTAATGATTCTAATGTTATAGTGGCCGACATTATGGCGAGAAACGGAGTCATACATGCCATTGATACAGTTTTATTACCTCCTATGATGAATATTACTGAATTAGCTATTGCTAGTTTTGGAATTGATTCATCTTTAGTTCAGGCGGTTTTAAGAGCAGAGTTACAAGACGTATTAGCAAATGGTGGTCCATTTACTGTATTTGCTCCAGATCAAAATGCCTTCGATATATTTTTAGCAGATAATGGATTTGCAAGTGTTAATGAGGTCCCAGTAGATCTTCTTACCCAAGTACTCTTGTATCACGTAGTTGACGGTAAAGTGTTTAGTCCTGATCTTATGAATGGATATGTCCCTACATTAAATGGTGCTGCGGTAAATGTTAGTCTAGATTCTGGTGTAATGATTGATGATGCTAATGTTATAGCAGCAAACATTCAAGCAACTAATGGTGTAGTACATGTGATTGACACAGTATTGTTTCCACCTACAATGAATTTAGTTGGCGTTGCAAGTAGTTTTGCTCCTGAATTTTCAATTTTACTTGAAGCTGCTACCAAAGCTGGTTTGGCTGACACTTTAATGAATGGAGGTCCTTTCACAGTTTTTGCACCTACAAACGATGCTTTCATTACATTGTTAGCTGCGCTTGAAGGGTTCGATTCTTTAGATGATTTTGATACACCAGAGGAAATTGATTTCCTAACAAGTGTATTATTGTATCATGTAGTAAACGGACGTGTTTACTCGTCAGATCTATCTAACGGACCAGTACCAACTTTAAATGGTTCTGACATAAACGTTAATTTAGATTCAGGTGTATTTATTAATGACTCTGAAGTCATTATTCCAAATGTACAAGCAACGAATGGTGTAATTCATGCTATTAATCAGGTATTAGTACCTTAATACAAAGTCAATATAACAAGCGTTAAAGGTATTATATAATTTACCATACCTACTCAATGCTCGGAAAGCATAATTAAAAATAACTAGAAATAGAAATTACATTTAATTATGCTTTATTTTTTAATCATTTTTATGATCTATTTATTAAAGAAATCAAAATAATATAAAAAAATGACATATTTTACTACAATAATCAATCTCATATTTATAATGAATAGTATGCTAATTTTCGACTTTCAAAAGGATTCTAATATAAGTCATTGGAGAACTGTTAATGATGATGTCATGGGTGGAATTTCCAACAGTAAATTTTATGTCAATGATTCAGGAGATGGTATCTTTGAAGGTCATGTTTCTTTAGAAAACAATGGAGGTTTTGCCATGGTGATGTACAGTTTTAAATCTAAAGATGTAAGAAATTATAATAAGGCAATAATACGTGTTAAAGGTGACGGTAAAAAATATCAATTCAGAATAAAATCTAATACTAGTGATTACTTTTCCTATATTTCTCATTTTGATACCACAGGAGAATGGCAAACTGTTGAGATTAATTTAAAAGAAATGTATCCTTCATTTCGTGGCAGAAAACTTGATAAACCAAACTATCCATCAATTCAAGTAGAGCAAATTGCTTTTTTAATAGGGAATAAAAAGGAAGAAAATTTTATACTAGAAATTGATAAAATTGAGTTCAAATAAAAAACATTAGTTATTGTATTAAATTCCAAGTTTTTCCATCCCATTTCCAGAAATCACCAAGTGCAATTTGATCGTCTCCTAGGTATTTCTTTCCACCATATAAATAGGCCATCTGTTGTTTACTAGCAAAAGTAAACCCAAAACTATGCCTATTTATTGGCCCTTCTTCTGAAAGTGTTTCGATTTGCCGATTGTCTATTTTAAATGTTTTACCCTGCATTTGACGACGATAATTTTTTCCTCCAAACCCAATTATATTATCTCGATTTTCATCATAAATCAACATATGATGATCAAGTGAGGAATTACTATATGGTTCAGCAATTGGCTGCCATTTTCCTTTTGTTCTTTTCCAAATATCAGCATACTGTCCATTTACCCATAAGCCTCCATACAAATAGACTGCATTATTGGATGTATTAAAAGCCATACCAAAAGAAGCCCGTTTTGGAGGTGATGACTCGTTAGATTTTTCCCATTTCCCATTCCAAAACCATGTATCTCCAATAACATCTTTTCCGTTCCAACCACCATAAGCTAAAATTTGTTTTTCATCATTAAGATAAACCATTTGATGATGATCTGCGATATAACCACTTTTTACATCAAGCTGTTTCCATTCTTTTCCATCCCATTCCCATGTATCACCATATGTAGTACGATCATTTCCTCTTCCACCATGTATAATAATAGTATTTCTATCTTTATGGAATGTTGCTGCACAAAAGCCTCTTTCAGATGGTCCTATAGTATTTATTTTAGTCCATTTTTTATTATCCCAAATCCAAGTATCATTAAGATAAATTCCTCTTTCCCTAGTACCACCAAAGAGTACTAATTGGTCTCTAAATTGGTCATAAATTAACACATGTCCCCAACGTTTACCAGGATTATTTTCTTTTATCTTTTCTTGAAATGCTGATACTATTAACGGTATTTGTAAGCAAATTATGAGTATAATTTTTTTGTGTTGTAACATCTTTAGGAATTTAAGGTGACTTAATCTAAAATTAGATAATTAATCAAAGACTAGAGTACTCATAAAGAATAATTTAACAGAACTTAAGTTGATTTCAAGGTATTAAAATTCTAAATTAGCTTACTAACTTAAATTTATAATCATGGAACAAATCAACTGGCTATCACTAATTATTGCGACGTTAACACCTTCAATTGTTGGTATGATTTATTATCATCCTAAAATATTTGGAACTGTTTGGATGAAATCTATTGGTTTGACCGAAGAAGATTTTAAAAAACAAAACAGAGTGTTGCTGTTTACTATTTCTTTAGTTATGTCATTTATTCTTTCCTTTTTTCTAACCAATTTCAATAATTCTGCTGGGCAAGAAGGTGAGTTTGATACTTTTGGTCATGGAGCTTTCCACGGACTTGTTTTAAGTCTGTTTATCATCATGCCTGTTTTGGTTACTGGAGGCATGTACGAACTAAAAAAATTCAAAAATATTGCTATTAATCTAGTGTACTGGATTATTACTTTAGCTTTAATGGGCGGCATAGTGGATGTTATGAACCATTGGCCTAACTAGGATTTAATCATTTAAAGTTCGTAAATTAATGAGGTAAATATTAATTAATCATTATTATGAAAAATAAGGTTGGTTATTTTAAGAAGAATTTTGCTGAATTTCTAAAAAAATATGATGATGAAAGTTTTGAAACCAACAAAACAAAGAAATCAGAACTTTTTAATGATATTCATGGTAAAGTACTTGAACTTGGTCCTGGAACTGGAGTCAACTTTGTTTTTTTAAAAGATTAACGAATAGAATGGATTGGAATAGAGCCCAATCAAGCAATGCACGAATTTCTTTTTGAAAAAGCCAATGAATATAATATTAATGCACGTCTTCTTGAATGTACTTCCGAAAATATAAGTCTACCAGATAATAGTGTGGATTATGTAATTAGCACAGAAGTATTATGCTCTGTAGTTGACCTTAAACAGTCTTTAAAAGAAATTTTCCGTGTTTTAATGCCTAATGGTAAATTTTTATTTTTGGAACATGTTATTGACAAAAATAATTTTGGAAGAAGACTAGTCCAAAAAACTGTACCCTTTACACCATGGAAATGGTATTCTGATGGTTGCAATCCTGGAAGAGATATAGGCTCACATATTAATCAAATAGGATTTGCCAAAGTTGAGTACTCAAATTATATGCAAGAAGGTAAAGGAATAATTAATTTGATTAATAAGCCGCATATTTATGGCTATGCTATAAAATAATTATCTTTCTAATTTAACTTTTACATTATGATATCAAATACATTTAAACGAATAGTTGGATTTTCAAGTATAGGTTCAGCTTTACTTTTTGTTGTGTCAATTGTTGGAATGCAATTCTATATTTCAGGCAATTTAGAAGACGTATCATCATTTATTCAAAATATGCTGAATAATAATGGAATGATGTTACTTTATGGATGGCCTGGTCTAACAGCTACCATGCTTATGATTCCGTTATTTTATTATGTTCATAAAATCAATGAGAAGAATAAATCGTTGTCAAAGTCTTTTCTAATTATGAGCCTTATAGGTGTAGTATTTGTTCTTATTGCATATTTATTCCATTTGGCTTTCACCTATTTTCATGCTCCTATATATCAACAGTTAGGACCTAACGAACAATTAGCTTTTAATGGTGTGTTTAAATCTATGGTTGGCATTCAAGATATGTTTTGGTTAGGTGGTGACATTTTTGCATTTCTTGGCATTGCATTTTTGGCAATACTATCATTAAAAGAAAGAATATTACCAAAATGGATGATTATTTGGGTTGCAATAGCTGGAATTAGTGCAGCTGTAGGAAGCTTTAATTTTCTTCCTGTGTACAAACCTAATCCTGTTCTTGAAGCTATGTTCATGGGTGGATTTTTACTGTTTACATTATGGGAAATAATGATTGGAATTTTATTGATTAGAAATAAAATAGGTTCCTGATAAAGCATTATTTATAGACATGAATAATAGATTCAGATTTTTTCTAGTAATAGTTTTCGTAGTGAACCTAAATATGTTTGCTCAAGACGAACCTCTTAAAATTGGTGTCGTTGGTTTAACGCATTCACATGTCCATTGGATTCTTGGTAATGAAAATAAAAATGATTTTGAAATTGTAGGTATTGTAGAATCCAATAAAGATTTAGCAAAACGCTATACAGAACAGCATGGCTATTCCATGGATATAGTTTACAATACTATGGAAGAGATGATTGATGCAACGCAACCAGAAGCAGTCACAGCTTTCGGTGCTATTTATGAACATCTTGAAGTAGTTGAAACCTGCGCACCAAAAGGCATACATGTTATGGTTGAAAAACCTTTGGCTGTAAGCCTAGAGCACGCCAAGAAAATGGAAGCTCTTGCCAAAGAACATAATATTGTTTTGCTGACTAATTTTGAAACCACATGGTATCCAACAAACCATCGTGCCAAAGAACTGGTTGAAGATGGTGCAATTGGTTACATTAGAAAAGTTGTGATAAGAGATGGTCATAAAGGTCCAAAAAAGATTGGAGTGAATAAAGAGTTTCTGGAATGGCTTACAGATCCCGTTCAAAATGGAGGAGGAGCAATAACAGATTTTGGATGTTATGGTGTCAACTTAATGACATGGCTGATGAATGGTAAAAAACCAATTTCAGTAACCGCAGTAACCCAACAGCAACAAGCCTTAAACAATCCAAAAGTAGATGATGATGCAACCATTATTTTAACGTATAACAATGTAAATGCTACTATTCAAGCGTCATGGAATTGGCCAATTGGTAGAAAAGACATGGAAATTTACGGACTGGATGGAGCTATCTATGCAGACAACAGACACGATCTTCGACTACGAATTTCTGAAGGTTATGATGGCTTTGCCGAAGAATCTTATAAACTTGAAGAACGCCAAGCACCATTTAATGACCCCTTTTCTTTTTTTGCTGCAGTTATCAATAAGCAAGTGACTTTAAAGCCTTATGATCTATCATCTTTAGAAAATAACATGCTCGTTATGGAAATTCTGGATGCAGCTATTCAAAGTGCAAAAACAAAAACAACTATTGACCTTAAACAATAAAGCTTCAAAAAAAAATTGACTAAATTGTAACCAATCAATATGTTATAGCGTCAAGTAACATATAAATAGCCTGTAATAGGTTCGACTACATAATTCATCAATATTTTAATCATAAAAACTTCATCATGTCATTAAATCATATCAGTAAAGTATCATTGACAAAAATAATACTACCATTCGTTCTTCTTTTCTTTTTCAATATTTCTTTTTCACAGAATAAAGCTGAACAGATTGATCAATTGGTTCAAACCTATACCGATTATGGAAAATTCAATGGTTCTGTATTAGTTTCAGAACAAGGGAAAGTGATCTTTAAAAAAGGTTATGGTTTGGCCAATATGGAATGGGATATTCCTAATCAACCCAACACCAAACATCGATTAGGATCGATTACAAAGCAATTCACTGCCATGTTGATTTTGCAATTAGCTTCTGTAGGTAAATTAGATTTACATGCTCCTATTACCACATATCTTCCAGATTACCCAAAATCTACAGGAGACATTATAACCACACACCATTTGTTAACTCATACTTCAGGAATACCTAACTATACGGCGTTTCCAAGATTCTTTCAAGATGAGAGTCGTAATCCATTTACGCCTGATGAATTTGTAAAAAAGTTTCAGGATTCTGTTTTAGATTTTACACCTGGCGACAAATTCTCTTACAGCAATTCTGGTTATTTTCTCCTGGGAGTGCTCATTGAAAAAATTTCCGATAAGACTTATGAAGAGATACTTCATGAAAATATATTTACGCCTTTGAATATGACAGATTCAGGCTTTGATCATCATGAAGATATATTGAAGCATCGAGCAACTGGCTATGAGAAAAGAGGTAGCAATTATGTGAATTCAGATTATCTGGATATGACAATTCCTTATGCTGCTGGCTCTATATATTCTACTGTAGAAGACCTTTATCTATGGGACCAAGCTTTATATACTAATAAGTTATTGCCTAAAGAGTATATGGAACTCTATTTTAAACCACATACACCAGCGTTTGGAAGACAGTATGCCTATGGTTGGGGCGTTGGTAAACAAGCTATAGGAACCTCTACAGACAGTATTTATGTAATTGGTCATGGAGGTGGTATCAATGGTTTTAATACCTTGATCTCACGTATTCCTGAAGACAATTCGCTAGTAGTTTTATTGAACAATACGGGAAGAGCACCACTTAATGCAATGACTAATGCCATTACTGCAATACTTTATGATAAGCCTTTTGATAGACCAAAACAATCGGTTGCTAATTCGCTTTTTGCAATTATCGAGAAAGATGGTATTGAAGCTGGATTGGCACATTATAATAATGTTAAAGATGCTGATGATTACGACTTGAATGAAGGTGAGATGAATACCATGGGTTACCAATTATTGCAATCTGGAAAAGTAGAAGAAGCTGCAGAGGTTTTTAGACTGAATGTAGAAGTATTTCCAGAATCGCCTAATGTATATGATAGTTATGCCGAAGCATTGATGTATCAAGGCAAAAATGATCTGGCTATAGAAAATTATAAAAAATCTGTTGAGCTCAATCCTGGAAACCAAAATGGTATAGACTATTTAAAAAAGTTAGGAGCAGATGTGTCTGAATATGAAAAAGTATTTGAAGTTGCAGACAGTATTTTAGAAAGCTATGTTGGTAAATACGAATTACGACCTGGTTTTATACTTACAGTAACAAAAGAAGGCAGCCAGCTAAAAACGCAAGCTACAGGACAACCTGCTTTTGATATTTTCCCAAAATCTGAAAGTACATTTTACCCAAAAGCATTTCAAGCAGAACTTCATTTTAATATAAATGATGATGGTGTTGTAGACAGTGCTACCTTATTTCAAGGTGGAAATGAAATGTTGGCAAAACGCGTGGAATAGTTCATAAAATCTTTAATATGAAATAAGCCCTTGATCTCGTCAAGGGTTTTATTTTGACAATATAATTTTAAAAGCTAACTTCGTTTATCGATGAGAATCATTAAAACAATACATATCATAAAGTTGATTTTCTTTATTTGACCAACTAACAGCCAATGATCAAATTTTTTAGAAAGATTAGACAAAATTTACTCAAGGAGAACAGATTTAGTAAATATCTCATTTACGCTTTGGGAGAAATTGTACTGGTAGTTATTGGTATACTCATAGCTTTAAGTCTTAACAATAGAAATGAGCAACGGAAAAATCATGAGAATTTTTTACTGGAACTCGATATAGCTTTTAACCGTGCGCTTCTCCTCAGTGCACAAATTCCAAGTTTTATTAACAACGAAAACAGAGAAATCCTATGGATAGACAGTCTATTAGCCCATCCAGAATCGTTTAAACTAGAAGCTCTTCCAGTAATATTACATCGCTTAAATAGCTATAGCCTGCCATCGCTTGATGAGTTGATTCATCTTAAGATTAAAGATGAAGTTTATAACAAAAATGATTTAGAGCAACAACTTTTAATTAACGACATTAACCTATTTATTAATGGATTCTCATCAAATGAAAAGACTATTAATAAGTATTGGGGAAACGACAATGCCTTTGGAGATAAACTCACTGAATGGGGAATTCCAAGAATTACGGCTGCAGATTATACTATTGATGACATTGATATCTCCTATGAAAACCATAGCCCTTATACATCACACCATTATGATATCATCAAAGATAAATTAGATGATCAAGACTTCTATGATGCCTTAATTATGCTGCGCTCGTCAAAGCGTTCCCTAGTTGGATTGATAAATCAAATAAGTAATCGCATTACGGCGTTTCAAGAACGCCTTTCACAATATTATCCTGATGTTGGGTCAAAGGTGTTGTCGCTTGGTATTATTGGGTCCAGTTTACCTGAAGGATGGGAGCAATCAGTACCATTAAAATACGATGATGAATTAACACAATGGACTCGAACTCTAGAACTAAAGGAAGGAGAAGTTAAATTTAGAGCCAATAATAATTGGGTTAGAAATTGGGGCGGCAATGGTTTCCCTAAAGGTACTTTGACCAATTATGGTGCTAACATAACTGTTGAGCCTGGTGTATACCTGGTAAAGGTAGATCTAATTGAAAACACCTACAAATTTCAAAAACTGGAAGAATAGTTACTATTTGAATGATATATTGAGTATACCATTAAAACAATACTAACATTTTGTTGGTTATTTTAAAAAAACAGAATATGAAAAACATAGGAATTTTAACTGGAATTATTTGTTTAGTTGTTATAATTATTGGCTGCCGTCATACTTCAGACAATAATTTTCCTATTCAAAATCAGACGGCAACCTATGATATCTCTATTTCTACTTTAGAAGATGTATCCCTAAACGGTCATGCTATAAGTGAACTCATAGATAGTATTAAAACCGGTTTCTATCCTAATCGGCATTCTTTACTTATATATAAAGATGATAGGTTGGTTTTAGAGGAGTATTTTTCAGGTCAAGATGCAAACTGGGGAACCGATATTGGTATTATTCAACATAATGATTCTACTCTTCATGATATGAGAAGTGTCTCAAAAAGCATTGTTTCTGCTTGTATTGGGATTGCCATTGCTCAAGGAAAAATTAAAAGTGTAAATCAACCAATATTTGATTTTTTCGAGGATTACATGCAATTTAACAATCACGGAAGAGAAGCTTTAACTATTAGGCATCTACTAACAATGACTACAGGGTTAGAATGGAATGAAGAAATACCTTATGACAACCCAGAAAACAGTGAAATTCAAATGATTAATAGCGGAGATGGAATTGGATTTGTATTAAGTAGAAAATTAGTAGCTAAACCAGGAACTGTTTGGAAATATAATGGTGGAACTACCGAGTTACTTGCAGAAATAATTCATAGAGTATATGGTAAAAATGTGCATGAATTTGCTAAAGAGTTTCTTTTTGAACCTATTGGAATTGAGCAGTCTGAATGGACAATATCACCAGCAACAAATTCTCCAGCAGCGGCTTCTGGATTAAGGTTAACATCTAGAGGTATGTTGAAATTTGGAATATTATATCACAATGAAGGTAAATGGGGAAAAGATCAAATTATACCAAAAGAATGGGTTCAAGAGTCTTTAAAATCTAATATTGATTTACCTTTTGGTGGTTATGGGTTTCAGTTTTGGATTTTCAATTTTGATCTTAATGGCAGTCAATTTAAGATACCAGCAGCAGTCGGAAATGGCGATCAAAGAATCTATTTAGACAAAAAAAATAATTTGATAGTGGTGACAACTTCTGGAAATTATAATAAATGGGACATTGAGAATAATGCAAGTGCTGTTCTTAATAAAATATATAAATCTTTTAATTTAGAATAGTAAAATAATTATAACGATTTCAACACCGTATAAATTAATTGAAGTAAAACCTTACTCACAAAAGTTGTTTAAATATTATCCCTTTAATCTCAATCCATTCTTCTTTTGTAATACCATAGCAACAGGTATTGCGTTTAAAACCGTCCAGCATCAACACGTTTTTGCGTAATATACCTTCCAGAACACCACCAATGCTTTCCACAGCTTTTCTGGAGACAGTATTGCGCTCATCTACTCTAAATTCTACTTTGTCAAACTTCATCTCTTCAAAGGCATATTGCAGCATCAGAAATTTCATGTTCTTGTTCAGTCCTGTACCTTGAAACTCTCTGCCAATCCATGTAGAACCAATCTCCAGCACACGGTTTTTCCAGTGTATGTTCATATATCGTGTACTACCAGCATAGGCTTGCTTTTCTTTATCGTAAATAATAAAAGGAATGGCTGTTTTATGGTAGTAGTCGTCTACAGCCATTTGTGCATAGTTCTTTAAAGATTCAGGCGTCATAATATCTGTTGGAGAATATTGCACCAATTTGTCCTGTTGCCCAATGGGTATAATGTGTTTGTAATTGCTTAAATCCAAAAGTGAAAGCTTAACACGATTGTTGGTTAGAGTTGGTGCATTCATGAGCCAAGCTTATTAATAAAATTAGTGTTTACTGCATGTTTGCCTTCAAAAGATATAATTTTGGCAGTCTCACCATAAAGTATATTCACTTTATGTTTCTCAAGTAGTAATCTTTCATCATTAATATATTCGTCCTGATTGCCAAAAACAAAATAGACTTTTGCTTTTAAAAATTTAAAATCGTTTGCCGTCAATTCATTAGGAATACCACCAGACATAATGACTAAATGTGAACATTGCAATTGTCGTTTTGCTACATACCTTAAGGCTACTGAAACACCTTGGGAGTAACCCAAAACAATCAGATTTACGTTTTTTGGTATCTGTTCAGCCTCAAAAACAGCATCAAAGTTTCGCATCACATTTTCAATTTCTGTAACTGTATTTTCTTTGGTGAGCCAACTGGCACCAACGTGTTTATAGTTTGTACCTAAATAATGTTTGCTACTTGCCTGTGGAGCGATAATGTAATTTTCAGCTGGATTTAAATCTTTAAAATATTTCAAAAAATAGCGACTTAAATAATCAATACCATGGCAGACAAACCATACATTTTTCGTTTTTGCTGTAAGTACATTAAGCGTAGAATAGGTGTTTGTGATATTGTATGAAATTTCTTTTTCGGTGGAATTCATTTTTATACTTTTACATAATAAAGCTTAAAAGTAAAATAATATATGCAATTATCTAAACAGGAATTTATTGCTCAAGCCAATGCGATAACCAAAGGAACTTTAATGGAAGCTCTGGAAATAGAATTTACGGATTATGGTGACGATTTTGTGACGGCAAAAATGCCTGTAACACCAAAAGTGCATCAGCCAGATGGAGTGTTGCATGGTGGAGCTACAGTAGCTTTGGCAGAAAGTGTAGGTAGTTTTGCATCTCATGTGTTTTCAAATTTGGATGAAGTATTTGTTAGAGGTATTGAGATTTCTGCAAACCATATAAAAAGTGTTCGGGATGGTTATGTGTATGCAAAGGCAACTTTTATTCACAGAGGACGAACAACACAATTGTTGGAAGTCAAAGTCACTGATGATGACGATAATTTAATTTCGTTATGTAAGCTCACAACCATTTCGCTTCCAAAAAAGAAATAATGACTTCAGAAGATTTTTTTGAAAACTTAAAACATCAATTTGATAACGAATTGCCTTTTGTAGTTTACAGAAAACCTAATGAAAGTGAAGTAAAATGTTTGCTGCAACAGGATGCTGCTTTACACACAACAAAAGAATTTACTGAATCTGGTTTTGTTTTTGCACCATTTGATACCAAAGAAGAAGTTGTTTTAATTCCGTTTAAAAATTCAATAAAATATGGTATTGTAATGTCGAGTGCAGTCGAGACATTACATAATCAAAAGAGTCTAAATCAAGTTAAGAATAACATTGAAAAACAACATCATTTAAACCTTGTAGACAAAGCGATTAAAGCAACGCAATCTGGACATTTGCTTAAGGTGATTGCTTCAAGAGTTGAAACTGTAACACTTAAAGATAGCAACGTAATAGGCACGTTCAAACGTTTGTTGAATACGTATTCAACTGCATTTGTGTATTGTTGGTATCATCCAAAAGTTGGGCTTTGGTTAGGTGCCAGTCCAGAGACTTTATTAAGAGTAGAAGGTAATCAATTTACAACCATGGCATTAGCAGGAACGCTAAAGGATGAAGGCACTCTTGACGTTGAATGGGGAAATAAAGAAAAGGACGAGCACCAATTGGTTGTGGACTTTATTGTTGACAAACTTCACCTGTTTTCAGATCGGATTAAAACATTTAAAACAGAAACGGTTAGAGCAGGAAATATACTCCACCTTAAAACTAAAATAACAGGTATTTTTAAAAATAATATTCACCAAATTATAACCGTTTTACATCCAACTCCAGCAGTTTGTGGTCAACCCAAAGAATTGGCCAAGCAATTCATTTTAGAAAATGAAAATTATAATAGAGAATATTATACTGGATTTTTAGGCGAATTAAACCTGAAACAAAAAATGTCGCGAAATTCAAACAGAAAAAATGTTGAGAATAATGCTTACATTTCTATTAAGAATGTTTCAGATTTATTTGTAAACTTAAGATGCATGCAAATAAAAAATAATCAAGCATTAATTTATGTTGGCGGTGGAATTACAAAAGACTCTGTGGCTCTAGACGAATGGGATGAGACCGTATTAAAGACCCTAGTGATGAAAAAGGTACTGCAATAATTTTTTATCGTATGGCTATTTATTATTTTTACTTCAGATTTTAGGTCTTACATGCAACATCCAAAAATTCCATTGGCACAAACTGTCATACAGCTTTGTAAAGTAAAAAACATTCAAAATATTGTTATTTCTCCAGGTAGTAGAAGCGCACCTTTAACCATAGGTTTTACTAATCACAATTATTTTAATTGCTATAGTATTGTTGATGAACGCTGTGCTGCTTTTTTCGCATTGGGTATGGCACAAAAAGTACAACAACCAGTAGCGTTGGTATGTACTTCTGGAAGTGCATTACTTAATTATTATCCGGCTATAGCGGAAGCATATTATAGCGATATTCCTTTGGTGGTATTATCGGCAGATAGGTCTGAATATTTAATTGGAATAGGAGATGGTCAAACTATAAACCAACCTAATGTTTATAAGAATCATATTTTGTATTCTGCTAGTTTAAGACAAAATTTAGAGAATATTCCAAAAAATACAAATGATAATGAACCAGCAATTATTAAAAACATTGAAAATAAATTAGAAAGGTTTTTAGGAATTAGACAGGAAATAAAGGAAGAAAATGAAGAAGAGATCAATATGGCATTAAATATGGCTATATATAAGAAAGGTCCTGTACATATCAATATTCCGTTCGAAGAGCCACTTTATGAGGTGACTGAAAAGCTTTATGAAATGCCAAAACCTGTTGAAGTTGAATCAAAACTAAAAAAAATGGATTCTGTTGATCTAGAAGCCTGTTTAGATGACTGGAATGACGCCTCAAAAAAAATGGTCTTGGTTGGTGTTCTTCCTCCAAATAGTGTTGAACAAAAATGGATTGAGGAGCTGGCTAACGATAATAGTGTTATTGTATTTACTGAAACCACTTCCAATTTCCATCATAAAGAGTTTTTTCCAAGCATCGATAAGGTAATCGCGCCTTTAAGCAATGGTGAATTCAAGCAATTACAACCTGATATTTTATTGACTTTTGGTGGTTTGATCGTGTCGAAAAAAATAAAAGCCTTTCTTCGAAATTACAAACCTAAACAACATTGGCATGTTGATAGCAAAAAAGCAAATGATACATTTTTTTGTTTAGAAAAGCATATTGAAATTACACCAAATCAGTTCTTTTCAGAATTCTTACCAGAGCTTACACATGTTAAAAAAAGTAATTACAAACCTTACTGGATACAGGTAAAGCAGCATAGGCAAGAAAAGCACCTAAAGTATCTGGATGAAATTCAATTCAGTGATTTTAAAGTCTTTAATGCTGTTTTAAAAGCGATTCCTAAAAACACCTCACTTCAGGTTGGAAATAGTTCTGCCATAAGATATACGCAACTTTTTAACTTAAAAAAGACTATTGATGTGTATTGCAATCGAGGCACTAGTGGTATTGATGGATGCACAAGTACAGCCATTGGTTTTGCTACAAAAAACACAAAGCAAACAGTTTTTATTACGGGTGATTTAAGTTTTTTTTATGACAGTAATGCATTGTGGAATAATTATATACCAAAGAATTTTAGAATTATTTTAATTAATAATGGTGGTGGTGGTATTTTTAGAATATTACCTGGTAATAAAGACAGTGATAATTTTGACATGTATTTTGAAACCAAGCATAACCTTACTGCGAAGCAATTATCAGAAATGTATGATTTTGAGTATTCTTCAGCAGAAAATGAATCAGATTTACAAAAACAATTAGATGTTTTTTTTGATAAGTCTAAAAGGCCTCAACTATTAGAGATATTTACACCAAGAACTGTAAATGATGAAGTGTTACTTACATATTTCGACTACATTAAATAATGGTTAAAGTGACTTTTGTATTTTTAATGTGTCTCAAAAAATATATAATTTTAGTATCAAATAAATAAAAAATTGAAAAATGAATAAACGAGTTGAATTAATTGAAAAATATGCAGCAGATTTAAAAGACAAATTTGATGTTACTGTAGACATGGATTTATTAACCAAAGTAACCATTGGTTTAGGACCATCTATTTACAATGCAGATTCTGAAACTGTTTCTGGTTCTGACGAATCTGAATTGGCAACAGTAAAAAACAATTTCTTGATCAAAAAATTGGGATTAGAAGATAGTTCAGAATTAGATAGTGCTATAACTTCTGTCATGGATAGATATGGTAAATCTAATCGAAATAAATATCGCGCAGTTGTTTATTATTTATTAGTGAAACATTTTAATAAAGAATCAACTTACTAGTTGAATCTTTTAAAATTATAGTTTAGGCGTTGCTTTAATTGCAACGCTTTTTTTATTTCTACAAAGTAATATCACTACATTTGCAGCATGATAAACATTGGCGAATATAATACTCTTACCATATTACGTAGTACAGATCCTGGGTTGTTTTTAGGTGATGGCGAAAACAATGAGGTTTTGCTTCCAAACAGATATGTACCTAAAGAATTTAATATTTGGGATAAGCTTGAAGTTTTTGTGTATTTAGACAATGAAGAACGTTTGGTTGCTGTAACGGATAAGCCATATATTATGAAAGGAGATTTTGCTTTATTGCGTTGTAACGCCATTACAAAGCATGGTGCTTTTTTAGATTGGGGAATGGTTAAAGAATTGTTTTGCCCATTCAAAGAACAGGCTTTCAAAATGAAAAAAGGAGGTTGGTATTTAGTGCATTGTTATCTTGATGAGATTACCAATAGGTTGGTGGCTTCTAGTAAAACAAATAGGTTTTTAAGTAATAAAGAACTCACAGTTAAGCAATTTGATGAAGTGGATATTATTATATCACATCCTTCAGATATCGGTATGAATGTTATTGTAAACAAAAAGCATTTGGGTCTAATATATAATGACAATATTTTTGGAGATTTGTCAATTGGAGACCATTTAAAAGGTATTGTTAAGAAAATTAGACCTGGTAATAAATTGGATATTTCATTGGGTCAAATAGGATATCGAAATATTGAGCCTAATGCTGAAAAAATCATGCAAGAACTACAAGATAATGGTGGGTTTTTTAATCTTACAGATAAGTCTAATCCAGATGAAATAAAAGCGGTATTAGAAATGAGTAAAAAAAGCTTTAAGAAAGCTGTTGGCTCACTTTATAAGCAAAAGTTAATTGTCATTAAAGAAGATGGTATCTATTTAGTTTAGTTGAAATTTTGATTTCATATCATACTTAGACTGTGTTTATTTAAAATAATTTATTTTTGGTAAAAATATTATAAATGAGTAGTGTAAACTGGGAAATAGTAAAAGAATACGAAGACATAACCTATAAGAAAAGTAATGGGGTTGCTAGAATTGCATTCAATAGACCCAATGTTCGCAATGCGTTTAGACCAAAAACAACGAGTGAACTTTATGATGCATTTTCTGATGCCAATGAAGATATGAATATTGGTGTGGTTTTACTTTCCGCAGAAGGTCCTTCAACAAAAGATGGTGTTTGGAGTTTTTGTAGTGGTGGAGACCAAAAGGCTCGAGGTCATCAAGGCTATGTTGGAGATGATGGTTATCACAGATTAAATATTCTACAAGTACAAAGATTGATTCGTTTTATGCCAAAAGCAGTTATTGCTGTAGTACCAGGTTGGGCAGTTGGTGGTGGTCATAGTTTACATGTAGTTTGCGACCTTACTTTGGCAAGTAAAGAACACGCTATTTTTAAGCAGACAGATGCGGATGTTACGAGTTTTGATGGTGGTTATGGTTCTGCCTATTTAGCTAAAATGGTTGGGCAGAAAAAGGCTAGAGAAATCTTTTTTCTGGGTAGAAACTATTCAGCTCAAGATGCTTATGAAATGGGAATGGTCAATGCAGTCATCCCTCATGAAAATTTAGAACAAACGGCGTATGATTGGGCACAAGAGATTTTAGCAAAATCGCCTATTTCTATAAAAATGCTAAAGTTTGCCATGAACCTTACAGACGATGGCATGGTTGGGCAACAAGTTTTTGCAGGCGAAGCAACTCGATTGGCTTATATGACAGATGAGGCTAAAGAAGGACGTAATGCATTTCTTGAAAAGCGTAAACCCAATTTTGATAAAAAGTGGATTCCCTAAAACAACATTTGAATGAGTAATTTTTCTTTATGGATTTCGGCAATGCGTTTACGTACCTTACCATTGTCGGTTTCTGGAATTATAGTTGGGTCTTGTCTTGCAGAATACAATGGTTTTTTTGATTGGGTCATTTTTATTTTTGCAATTCTAACCACCTTAAGCTTACAGATATTATCAAATCTTGCTAACGATTATGGCGATGGTGTCAAGGGAACAGATAACCAAAATAGAATTGGTCCAGAGCGTGCTGTACAAAGTGGAAGAATATCTCCTAGCTCTATGTACAATGCGATTAAAGTCAATATTTTAATTTCTATTGGGCTAGCATTTTTTCTTATTTTCTTTGCGTTTAATATCAATCATTTTACTTACTCTATCATATTTTTCTCTTTAGGTTTCATTTGTATATTGGCAGCTATTAAATATACTATGGGAAGAAAAGCGTATGGATATCGTGGGCTTGGAGATCTTTTTGTATTTGTTTTTTTTGGACTGGTTAGCGTTATTGGTTGTTATTTTTTATACTCTAGACAAATAGACCATGTTGTGTTTTTGCCAGCTTTTTCCGTTGGATTGTTAAGTACTGCAGTTTTAAATCTTAATAATATGCGAGATATTGAATCTGATAAGGCTTCGAATAAAAACACTATTCCTGTGAAATTAGGAAGATCCAAAGCAAAAACATATCACTTCTTTTTGGTAGCTACTGCAATTGCATTGTCTGCAATTTTTGGAATATTGTATTACACTTCGGTATTCAATTTAATTTTTATGCTGGCATATATTCCATTAATAAAGCATTTAAAGACCGTTTATAATAACGAAAATCCCAGAGACCTGGATGCAGAATTAAAAAAGCTGGCACTAGCCACGTTATTACTTTCAGTTTTATTAGGTGTCGGTCAGTTGATTTAAACGTTTTAGTTTACTTATTTTTTTGTAATTTCAAGAGCAAATAAATTTGTTTAAAAATGAAAATTACATATTACGGACACGCTTCATTAGGTATAGAAGTTAATGGCGTTCATATTCTTGTAGACCCATTTATTACGGCTAATACAAAAGCTTCTCACATCGATTTAGATACAATAAAGGCCGATTATATATTGTTAACTCATGCTCATCAAGATCATATTTTGGATGTTGAAGCCATTGCAAAACGCACCAATGCTGTTATCGTTTCTAATTATGAAATAGCTTCTCATTTTGGTAATAAGGGTTTTGAATATCACCCAATGAATCATGGTGGTCAATGGGATTTTGAATTTGGAAATTTAAAGTATGTAAACGCTATTCATACATCTTCATTTCCTGATGGAAATTATGGAGGACAACCAGGAGGTTTTGTCATAGAAGGAGAACATAAAAATATATATATAGCCGGTGACACTGCTTTAACAATGGATATGAAGTTAATACCAATGCAAACCAAATTAGATTTAGCTATTTTACCCATTGGAGATAATTTTACAATGGGCATTGAAGACGCCATCATTGCTAGCGATTTTGTAGAATGTGACAAAATATTGGGTTATCATTACGACACTTTTGGTTACATAGAGATAAATCATGAAGAAGCCAAGCGTAAGTTTTTTGATAAAGATAAAGACCTTATGCTTTTAGAGATTGGAGAGAGTTTGGAATTGTAAATTAATTCATAATATTTATAAAAATGAAAACGAAAGTTCTAACCATCGTATGCATAACCCTATTGGGTTTTATGTCTTGTAATGATGCTAGTATAGAACTGGCACAACAAAACAAAGAAATAGTAACCAAGGCTTTTGAGGTTGTTGGTAATGGTGATTATGATAAATTTGATTTGTACATTGCTAAAAACTACGTTAGGCATAGTCAAGCGACACCAGATTTAGTAGTCAATTCGTTAGACGATTTTAAAGCGTTTATACGTCAGGACAGACAGGTAATTCCCGACCAACATCTCGAAATAAAGAAATTGGTTGCTGAAGGTGACTTGGTAGCGTTTTACGCAGTTTATAAAGGCACACAAACCGGACAAATGGGACCGTTTCCACCTTCAAATAAATTTGCTGAACTTGATTTTTCTGGGGTTCACCGAATGGAAAACGGGAAGATTGTAGAGACCTGGATTACTTGGGATAATTTAACTATATTAAAACAGTTGGGACATTTTCCGCCAGCGCAAGAATAATGAAGTTATTTTTTATTCAACCATTCTCGTCTTAAATCATCGCTAATCTTTTTAGTTCACCGTTTCCGTCAATAAATGCTGTAGCTTGGTCTGCTTATTTAGTGTGGATCATTTTGCTTTAGTCATGGTGGATGAAAAATAACAGTATAAATCTCTAAAAAAGATTTAAATTAGGTTTCATTATTATTTATATTTTAATTAGATATTTATAAGACGTAATACATTGATAATAAATTAATTAAGCATAGTTATATTAACTAATATTTAACATTTATAATTTGGCATTTACCTTCATTTTTGGTATACTATAAGTAGAGAAAGCCGAAAATCTAATAGAGTAGGCGTAATTAAAAATATTATTAAAAATGAACAAGGAAGAACTAAAGAGAGAAATTAATAATACCATCGATGATATGTCATCAAAAATTGATCAGTTGAATACTAAAAAAGAATCTATAGCAGATGGTGCAAGAGATAAGTATGATGAGTCAATTAAAACTTTAGAATCAAAAAAAGAAGATTTAAAATCAAAATATCATAGTATTGAGAACTCTGCTGAAACAAAATGGGATGAAGTTAAATCATCTTTGAATTCAGCTAAATCCTCATTTAAAGAAGGCTTTAAGGAATTATCATCCGTTGTATAAAAATTATAATTTTAATCTAAACCCACCATTGGTGGGTTTTTTTTAAGACTTAAAATGTTAGTAGAAAAACTCTTATTAACTTTCTTTCATCCTTTTATACCACTCTTTTCTCAAATCTTCAGAAATTTTTCCTGTACCGTCATGTTTCCAACCAGGTGGCTTCGTAATATATAACAATCTGTCTTTCAAAGATTTTTTACCAGAAAAAGCATCCTTAAACATATTATACCATTCAATGAAGGCAATCTTTACAGGGTTATAGGTACTAATGTTTTTCACCAAGCCATAGATCACTTTTTCCTCTTTCAGTTCTGGCTGGAATGTGCCAAATAACTTATCCCAAATTATCAAAATACCTGCATGGTTTCTATCTAAATACAAAGGATTACGACCATGATGTACGCGGTGGTGTGAAGGCGTATTCATAATAGCTTCAAACCATCTTGGCATTTTGCCAATTGCTTCAGTATGAATCCAGAACTGATACAATAAACTAATAGACATTTGTAACATGATCATAGCAGGATGGAAGCCTAATAGTGGTAGCCACAACCAAAAAATAAAAGAATAAAATCCTCCGGACCAAGTTTGTCTTAATGCTGTACTTAAATTATAATGTTGAGAGGAATGGTGTACTACATGTGATGCCCAAAATAGTCTACATTCATGTGAGATACGATGAAACCAATAGTAAGATAAATCATCAGCAAAGAACAATAGAACAAAACTCCACCAAGCTATTGGAATAGTGAAAATCCTGAAATTTTCATAAACCAATAATAATGCTCCCAAAACAATAGCTTTACTCAAAAAACCTAAAAACACATTACCCAATCCCATTGCAATTGAAGCAAATGCATCTTTGGGCTCATAACCTTTGGTTTCTTTAAACTTCTCTCTGGTAGTAACAAATAATTCTATCAACATAGCAATTATAAAAAATGGAATGGCCAGTACAATGATATTTGGAAAATCAGGCATTTAATGGGATATTAGCTTAACAAAATTAATTCTTTTTTTTCAAACCGATAAACATAGTTATATTGCCCACAATCATTAAAAAAACGAACAAGGAATGAGCTATTTAAAGAATACAAACGTATTTTTAGTTGGCCTTTTACTTATGTTAAGCACTCAAATTTTTTCTCAAAATGAAGAAAATACAGGAGCAAGAATTATTTATTTCTATTATCACAAATTCGAAGAAAGCAATTTTGGTATTCAGGGTGACGTGCAATACCAAGATTGGGAGATTTTTGGAGATTTTAATTTATTTTTAGTTCGTTCAGGATTAACTTATACTCCAAAATCTAAAAATATTAGATTTATTTTGGGCTATGCCTTTGCTGTGATTCAACCAGTTTGGTTAGACACGGAGAATTTTAATGAAAACCGTATCTATCAGGAGATTTTATTTCCTCACAGGTTAGGTAAGATTTTTCACATTGTACACAGATTTAGGTATGAACAGCGTTTTATTCAAAATCAAAATTTCAGAACGCGATTTGGGTACAATCTATTTATCCATGTGCCTTTAAACAAAGTCAAATTAGAAACAAATGCCCTTTATTTATCTATTTTTAATGAATTGTTTATTAATGGTGAAACAGATATAGGGAATGGCAGAACTGTAAAGCAATTTGATAGAAATAGAACCTTTCTAGGCTTTGGTTATGTATTAAATGATAATATTAAATTTCAATTTGGGTTGGTGAAAGAAAAAACAAGTCGCATAAAAAATGATTATTTGCAATTAGTAATGCAACATTCTTTTTAATTTGGAACATGTTATTTTTAGTATGACAGCAACGTATCATAAATATATTCTTAAATTCAAACAAGCTAGTGGCACTTCACGAGGTGTATTAAACATTAAAGAAACTTGGTTTATAATTTTAAAATATGGCAATAAAAAAGGAATTGGAGAGTGTGGACTTTTCAGAGGATTATCAGTTGATGACAAGCCAGAATATGAACAAAAACTGAAATGGGTCTGTGATAATATTCATTTAGGATTAATCGAATTGATCGATGAACTTGTGGAATTTCCAAGTATCCAATTTGGACTTGAAATGGCCTTTAAGTCTTTGGAAAATGATGATATGTTTGAACTGTTTTCTTCTGAATTTACCAGAGGAAATTCACCAATTCCAATTAATGGATTGATTTGGATGGGAAGCGAAGCCTTTATGAAACAACAAATCAAGGAGAAGATAGAAGCTGGTTTTAGTTGTATAAAAATGAAAATTGGTGCTATTGACTTTAAGACTGAATTCGATCTTTTAAAATCTATACGAAAAGAGTACTCGGGTAATGATATTGAATTGCGTGTTGATGCCAATGGTGCTTTCTCTCCTAAAGATGCATTAGACAAATTGAAGCAGCTATCAGAACTTGATTTACATTCTATTGAGCAACCAATAAAACAAGGCCAGCCACAGGAAATGGCTCTTTTATGTCAGAACTCGCCTTTATCAATTGCCTTGGACGAAGAATTAATTGGAGTATTTTCTGTAACAGAAAAACAAAAATTGCTACAAATTATAAATCCTCAATTCATCATTTTAAAACCAAGTTTAGTAGGTGGATTTCAAGGAAGTGATAAATGGATTGAATTTGCACAGCAAATGAATATTGGATGGTGGGTTACGAGTGCATTGGAAAGTAATGTTGGACTAAATGCCATTGCCCAGTTTACTTATACAAAGCATAGCAATATGTTTCAGGGTTTAGGTACAGGAGGTTTATTTACCAATAATTTCTCTTGTCCTTTAGAGGTAAAAAATGGTACATTGCAATACGAAGTTAAAAACAAATGGAAATTTAAATTATAGATATGTATATAGCACAAGCATTTAATGTTCTTCACGATTGGTGGCGATATTTGGTTGGTTTAATTATAGTGATAATTGGTGTAGTAATTGGCCAAATTCCTTTTACAATAGCAGTTTTTTATAAAGCCTTTCAAAACGGTGAAAAATTACAAGATTTGGATGAGTCTAAAATGTTAAGTCTATTAGAGCCTAATCTTAATTTATTTTTAATGTTATTATCTTTTGCTGTAGGTTTGGTTGCAGTATTATTTGTTGCAAAATTTTTGCATAATCAATCTATCAAGCATTTAACTACTTCAAGACCAAAAATAGACTGGAATCGCTTTTGGTTTGTTTTTATATTTTGGGGTGCGTTATCTAGTGGACTGGTACTTTTAGATTATATGTTATCTCCAGAAGATTATGTGCTTAATTTTAAACTAGTGCCTTTTTTAATACTCTTTATTATTGCTGTAATTCTAGTACCATTACAAACAAGTTTTGAAGAATATCTGTTTAGAGGCTATTTAATGCAAGGCATTGGTGTGCTAGTAAAAAACAAATGGGTTCCACTTATCATTACATCATTAATTTTTGGGTCTTTACACATTGCCAATCCAGAAGTTGAAAAGCTTGGTTATGGTATTATGGTCTACTATATTGGTACTGGACTATTTTTGGGAATAATGACCTTAATGGATGAAGGTCTAGAATTGGCATTAGGATTTCATGCTGCAAACAATTTGTTTACTGCATTGTTGGTTACAGCAGATTGGACAGCCTTTCAAACACATTCTGTATTCAAGGATTTATCAGACCCAACTTCTGCCGGATTTATAGATGTCTTTATGCCTGTGTTTGTGGTATTTCCTATTATTCTGTTTATCCTTTCAAAAAAGTATGGTTGGACCAATTGGAAAGATAAATTATTTGGAAGAGTAGAGGCACCACCTGTTGATGATTACAAAATATTAGAAGATACTGGCAGCCAAGAATAGTTGCCAGTATCTTTAAGTTTATTCTGGGATAAATAAGATTGAAGCTTTATTAAAATCTGAAGCGGCATTAATCACATCTCTAAATTCTTCATATCTGTGTAAGTCATATTCATTAGATTTATAAAACTCCTGAATGGTAACAATAAGTTTATCTTTCTCAAGCTTGTAGCTGGATTCAAATTTACAGAGTTTTTCATCGGTTGCATTAGATTTGTAGCTTTTGTCAATATTCAAACTATTTAGGCCATCAACAGTGTAGCCTTTTGGTATATCAACTGTAATGGTATAATCATACTGATTTGGATAGGTCATTTCAATAGGATTTACGCGCTCTTTTTCTTGATACAATTCACTTTGCGTACCGATAACTTTCCCAATTTGAAATAAATAACTATCGCCCGCATCTTCAATAATAGATTCCGAGCTAATCGTACTTTCTACAATAAAAGGAATGTTATATTCCATCTGGTTCATTTCGCTGTTTTTAAGTTCATATCGTTCTATAACTTTATCTTCTATTCCAGATCCTGTTAGATAATCTTTAAACTCCATAATTCCTTGATCTGTAGATAAGTTTAATACAGCTCTATTTGTTACAGACCAATGACCTGTATATTCCTGATATTCCTTAATTGTAGCACTTTCAAAATCTTCTTTAAACGATATATCTAAATCTCTTTTTATTGCACTATAATTAGGATCTGATTGCACTATTTTACTAAAGTAATACCCAAGATCATCATCGATAAAAAGCCCATAGTTTCCTAGAATATTGAAAGGTGCTTCACCAACTCTGTATTCTATTCTATCTGGTGCAACATACTTGTCTTCATCTGGCAAGTAGATTAAAAAATCCTGTAGCATGTTAGGAATGAAGAAGTCTGGATCAAATTTATAAACAAACCTGTTAGCAGTTATGACCAGCTCACTTCTAATATTTAAACCTTTAAAATATTGAGCGTATACTTTTAATATCCCAAAATCGCTTGCAGACCTGTTTTTTAAAATATAATTAATATCAGACAATTCTTCATTATTGTTCTTGACCACTGTGAAGTTGGTTTTGATGAAATTATCCACAAGAACGATTTTTTCATAGTCTGTAAGATTTTCTTTTCCTGAAATGATTGTTTGTATATCTTCTTGCGCATTTGGATGTATTGTTTCAACAAATACTTTAGTTCCAATATTGTTAACTACATTTTCCCAAAACATGCGCTGATTCATATTTCTTCCTTTAGGAAAACATTGATAGACCACAGCAATTTTATTGGCATTTGGTGTCGCATAATCTTCTTCAATCATGGCAGGAATATTTTTTATATCCAATAGTTTAGAAGCTTTTCCGTTGGTAATTACAGTTTCAAATTGAGAATCTGTTCTGTAAGCTTTAACTTCAGATTGTAAGTCACCTGTAATATATAAGAATTGGGCATTTTTAATTTTATAATCACTCTGAAGGGTTTCACTACCAAAGTAGTCGGCATTTTTTTCAACTGTATATAATACCTCTATTTCGGAGTTTTTTTCTACACCTTCAATGGCGAAAATTTTAAAATCGCCGTATTCTTCAACATTATAAATTTCTTTAATGTTGTTTTTATCCAATAGCGTTATTTTTCCTTTATGGTTAATTGTTCTTGCTTTAATGTCGATAACATCTATAACCTCATACATTGGTATGTAAACTCTGTTGTGTTTACCAATTCCTTTTTCATCATTAACTCTAGTAATGGTGTGGTATGTTTCAAAGAGTCTTAAATCTGATCCGAATTCGGTTGAAGTATATTCTACAATATTCTTTTTTAAGATACCGACAGAATGTTCATTTTCTTCATCTGGAGTTATAGTATGTAGTTTTGGCTTTTCGTTCCAATTATATGACTTGTAATATTGAGAAAAGCAATTTGTGCTTATAAGAAGCAAGACGAATAGGGTTTTCTTAATCATGTGTTTGTTCTAGTATAATACTTTTTTTATAGGCTTTTATAAGACTTTTAATAAACTCATTCCAAGATTCAAAATCTTGTTTTTTCACACTCAATGTATTCACATAAATAGTTTTCTTTTGAATTATGACATTATCTTTTTGAGAGTAAGTTATTTCATAACCATAGTTTGGATTTTTATAAGATATGGTTTCTGGAATATAAGTTGCAGAAAAGCCTTCAGGTATGTTTAACGTGGTTATATAGTTTTTTGAATAAGTATGATCTATTTTCTTGTCGTACCTCTTTTGACCTATATCTATTTTGCTTTTTGATAGTACTTTATCAATATTCAAATTGATAAATAGTTTGTTAGCAACTTTTTTTGTGTAATTGTCTATCGATAAATCGTACGATAATTCTAAAGCTTTGCCTTTATTATCAAAGTTTACTTTGTTTATATTGTGGTAATTGGTTTTGTTATTCCCTAAAGTAAGAGTAGTGTTTAAGAATTCCTCTTCGGTTTTTGTATCCTTTTTATAGAGATAATCTGTTATAAAATCAATTTTTTCATAACCTGTGAGAAATCGTTTTTCTGAAACTTTTACCATATCATCTTCAATATTAATGATTGTTGATACATCCGTAACACTTTGTTCTGGTTTTTGTACAGGAACTGTTATCAATTTATAGGTGTCTTTGTCAATACCCAAAAGTGCTTCTTTTGTTTGTATGAATGCACTAGGCATGCCAAAAGGAACGTAACTATCTGTAGCATCCAAAAAGATAGTTTGCCCGTCTATTATTGCTGTGGTAATCATGTGGTTGTCCACCATTGGAGTTGGTACTTGAGAATACGTATATGGGCGGTCTCTTGTTCCAATCCATGTTCTATAGGCTTCAATACCAGCATGATTTAGCATTTCGTACAGTAAATTAGCCATATCTTTACAATCGCCATAACGTTTTGTGCAGACGCTTGCAGCTCCTCTAGGAATGAAGCCACCTAAACCATCCTCAAAAGCCACATAGTTAATATTATCTTGTACCCAATTGAAAATAGCTTCTGCTTTTTCTCTTTTCGTTGTGAGTGATTTTGTAACATCATCAGTTATTTTGTATACTTTTTCTAACTCTTTGAGATCTATTTTGTCAACTAGCGAAGCGTACCATTTGTATAAGTCTTTGACATCATTTAAAATACTGAATTGTTCACCATTATACTCATAACCTTTAATATAAACTATAATATGTGGAACATAAAAAAGCCCAGATTCTGAATCATCTTCAGGCTGATAACCTTTTGTGTTATTAGCTGTCCAAGTGTAAGTCGTAATGTCTGTTAAGGTTTCTTTTTTGAAATCAACTTTAAGTTCTTCTGTATGAAAATCTATATAACCAATTGATACATTATTTGGAAATTCAATGGATAATTGTGCATTTTTTGTTGGAACAAAAGTCGAAAAACGAAATAAACCCAAAAAATGAGGATCTTTAATAACTTCTTTATAAGTTAAATTTGTTATAGCACCTTTAGTTACCGCTGGAAACGTAAAAATTTTGGACTCTTGATCACTATAAAAAACACCATTATCAAAATCTCGTTTCGTTTCTATATAATCTACTTTTATACTTTTATTGCTTTCAGGTAAATAGGTATAAGCATTAATATCCTCAATAGTTGTGAAGCTGTCAAAACCCATTGATTCATTTGCAAAATATAACTTCTTGGCGTTCAAATATTCAGCTTGTTCTGAAATGTGTTTGGTAATGTCAAAATTATGTTCGGTTAATCCAATTTTAATATGTTCATGACGTTTTAAATAGATATAGTCTTCATTTGAAAAATCTTGAGTATAACCCAGAAAATGGAACAAAATAAATACAGCAAAGAGGTTTTTCATCTTTTCTATCAAATTTTTATTGGCAAATTAAATGATATCGTTATAAACTTGGTAGTATTTTAACACTAGTTTATTAGTTCATTGAATTTGGTCTTGAGGTCAAATATATTGATATTTCTTATTAATTATTAGAGTAATACCTTTAAAATATTTTAGATTTGTACATCTAATATCATACCAAAGATGACTCCAACTTTCGATAAAATACATTTAAGGTTTAAGCTGAATGGAATTAACTATAATCATGAGGAGCTTAAGGAAGTTGCTTATAGTCTGGTTAAGGAAGGAGTACCTTATGAGAAAATTATAGGTGATTTTTTATTGGATTGGTTGGACGATAATGATTACTTAATTATTAAAACATCTGGTTCCACTGGTTTTCCAAAGCCTATTAAGGTGAGCAAACAGGCCATGGTAAATTCCTCAATTTCTACGGCAGATTTTTTTGAGTTTGAGCCAGGAAATACTGCACTACATTGTTTGCCTACCAAATATGTAGCCGGAAAGATGATGCTTGTAAGAGCTATGATTTTAGGGCTTGAATTAGATATGGTAGAACCATCTTCTAGTCCTGTATTTGATTATGAAAAGCATTATGATTTTGGTGCAATGGTACCATTTCAGCTGGAAAATTCACTGAAATATTGCGACAAGATAAAGACTATAATTATAGGTGGAGCTCCGGCATCATTTCACCTGATTAATAAAGTACAGAATTCCAAAGCTAATGTCTACGAAACTTTTGGTATGACAGAAACAGTATCTCATATTGCCGTTAGAAAACTTAATAACTTTAAACGAGGACAATCATTCTCTAATTCTTATTTCAGGACGTTGCCAAGTATAGAAATTTCACAAGACAAACGCGGATGCTTGATTATCAATGCACCTCAAATATCAAACGAACAAATTGTCACGAATGATATTGTGCAATTGCACTCAGACAAAGAATTTGAATGGCTAGGACGTATTGATAATGTGATAAATTCTGGTGGAATCAAGATTTTCCCTGAATCTGTTGAAAAGAAGATTGAAGATAAATTGACAAGTAGATTCTTTGTTGCTTCCAAAGACCATAAAAAGTTTGGAGAAAAAGTTATATTGGTTATCGAAGGAGAAGAAATGGAAATCTCAACCAATTATTTTGAGAATTTGGATGAGTACGAAACACCAAAGGAAATTTATTTTTTACCAAAATTTTCAGAAACTGTTAACGGAAAAATTCAACGCCAACAAACACTTAAATTACTCAAATAAGGTGTTTACTAACTAAAAAGTATCCATCACTCATTTCTGGTTTCATGAATAAAGGATTAGATCTAGTTTATATCAACTGAAATCAATTACTTGGAGCCAGCTTCCACATTTATATTCCTTTTGCTTTTAGCGATTGGTTTTGCAGGAGAAAAATATTAAAATGCAATCTGTTTTAATTGAAGTTCTAATTGCTTTTATAACTGAAAATTATGGTATACAGGAACCAGATGTTCAATACAATCTCACGTTCTTTATGCAAGTTGTTAGAAACGGTATTTCTACAGATGACAAGGTGGTTTTAGGCAAGCCTTTAAATTACTATCTAAAAAATTAAATAGGGTTGATACAGTCTCTATTATTACTTATAATGTATTAAATGGCATTGCTTTAGATCAGAGATCACCCAAAGAACTAAAACCTATTTTTATTGCTGCATTTTAAAATAATAATCTAAAGATCGTTTGCCAGAACCGTAAAACATAAAAAATACACAAACCAAAAATGTAATGACTGCCAAAATAAGATTGGTAGCATCCATTTCGCCAGCAAAATTTATAACAATCGCACCAATTAGAATAGGCAGTTGAGCAATAATTGCCCAACGCGTAAGTAATCCGAAAGCAATTAATAGACCTCCTACAAAATGAGCAGGAGCAACATAATGAACTACTATCATACCACCAGCCATGTTTTGGATAGGTTTAAACAAATCCATTAAAATTTGACTATCAGACATAAAAGAAATGCCTTTTATAAATAAAAAAACACCCAGTGCAATGCGCAGTAAGTCAAGAGGTAAATAAGTATGCTTATTTGCCCACTTGTTCAATGATTTAATACGTCCCATGATTTTAATGTTGAATTACAACCATAAGATACTTAAAATTGATGAGAAATAAAATTATACCTGAATAACACCTAGGTTAAATTTTTTTTCAATAGGAGCATGATTAGCAGCTTCAATACCCATACTAATCCATTTACGTGTGTCTATTGGGTCTATAATAGCATCCGTCCATAAACGAGCAGCTCCATAGTATGGTGATGCTTGTTTATCGTATCTGTCTTTTATTTTGTTATAAAGTTCTTCTTCTTTTTTTGGTGTTATTTTTTCACCTTGTTTTTCTAATGAAGCTTTTTCAATTTGTAGTAATACTTTGGCTGCAGAGTTGCCACTCATTACTGCAAGTTCTGCGCTAGGCCAAGCGACTATTAATCTTGGGTCATAGGCTTTTCCACACATAGCATAATTTCCAGCTCCATAACTATTTCCAACAATTATGGTGAATTTAGGAACAACACTATTTGAAACAGCATTGACCATTTTAGCTCCATCCTTAATAATGCCTCCATGTTCACTTTTGCTTCCAACCATAAAACCAGTAACATCTTGCAGAAATACTAAAGGGATTTTCTTTTGATTGCAATTAGCAATAAAACGAGTAGCTTTATCCGCACTATCGTTATAAATGACACCTCCAAATTGCATTTCACCCTTTTTTGTTTTCACTAAAGTACGCTGATTGGCAACTATACCAACAGCCCAACCATCTATTCTTGCATAAGCTGTTATGATAGTTTTTCCGTAGCCTGCTTTGTATTCGTCAAATTCAGAATTATCAACTATTCGTTTGATAACCTCATACATATCGTATTGGTCAGATCGTGCATGTGGGATAATTCCGTAAATATCTTCGGGATTAGCTTCAGGCTCAACAGATTTAATTCTATGATAACCTGCTTTTTCAAAATCTCCTATCTTACCAACTATATTTTTGATGGTGTCTAAAGCATCTTTATCATCTTTGGCTTTATAATCTGTTACTCCAGAAATTTCGCAATGTGTAGTGGCGCCACCAAGAGTTTCGTTATCTATACTCTCACCAATAGCCGCTTTTACAAGATAACTTCCTGCTAAAAATATGCTTCCAGTTTTATCAACTATCAATGCTTCATCACTCATAATAGGTAAGTAGGCACCACCAGCAACGCAACTTCCCATAATCGCTGAAATTTGTGTAATTCCCATACTACTCATTACAGCATTATTTCTAAAAATACGTCCGAAATGTTCTTTATCTGGAAAGATTTCATCCTGCATAGGTAGGTAAACACCAGCACTATCAACCAAATAAATAATAGGAAGTTTGTTTTCTATTGCAATCTCTTGAGCTCTTAAGTTCTTTTTGGCAGTAATAGGAAACCAAGCTCCAGCTTTTACCGTAGCGTCATTAGCTACTACTATACATTGCTTTCCTTTTACATACCCAATTTTAACAACAACGCCTCCAGAAGGACAACCACCATGTTCTTTGTACATGTTTTCACCTGCAAATGCACCAATTTCAACATGCTCTGATTTATCATCCAATAAATAATCAATACGTTCTCTCGCCGTCATTTTACCTTTAGCATGATGTTTCTCAATCCTGCTTTTTCCACCGCCAAGTTTAACTGTTGTTAGTTTTTGTCTTAAGTCTGATACGAGTAATTTATTATGATCTTCGTTTTTATTGAAGTTAATGTCCATTCTTTAATTTCGTTTGATGCTAAAATACAAAAGTTTAAATTTAAATAAGTCAACTATGCTAATGTTTTGTTAATTATTTTACATGGAACTATATTCCTTGGAATATAATTATATATGTCATATATTTGTAATAGAAATTTAATATACAATATGAAAAATATAATAGCCTTTGCAGGTAGCAACAGTAAACAATCCATAAATAAGCAATTAGTAGCTTACACATCGACGTTAGTTGATAATGTTAAAGCAACAGTTTTAGACCTTAATGATTTTGATATGCCTTTGTTTGGAGTTGATTTAGAAGAACAAATGGGCCAACCAGAGACTGCGTATAAGTTTCTAGAATATATTAAATCTTCTGATGGAATTATAGTTTCTTTAGCAGAACATAATGGCGCATACAGTTCAGCCTTCAAAAATTTATTTGATTGGATGTCTCGTATTGATAGTAAAATCTTTGCGGGAAAGCCAATGTTGTTAATGGCAACTTCTCCAGGAGCTAGAGGAGGAGCTTCAGTTTTGGCAATTGCAAAAGATAGATTCCCACGGCATGAAGCTAATATTGTTGCAGAGTTTTCTTTACCAAGCTTTAATGATAATTTCTCTGATGGAAAAATATCAAATCCAGAATTAAATGATGAATTACTAAATGAAGTGAATAAGTTTAAAATCGCTTTATAAAAATGGGTGATATTTCAAAAGATATTAATTCAAAATTTCCAAATAATAGAATAAAAGCTTTATTAAATATTATTTATACGGCAAATTGGATTAATAGCAAGCAAAGTATGTTTTTTAGGCCATTTGGAATTTCACCACAACAATACAATATTTTACGAATTTTAAAAGGAGCAAATCAGCCATTAAAAGTTCAAACCATTAAAGAGCGCATGTTAGAGCGTTCACCAAATGCAACTAGATTAATGGACAAATTGTGTTCAAAAAATTTGATTGAGCGCTTAAATTGTGAGACAGATAGGCGTATCGTTCACATACAAATTACTAACAAAGGAAAACAGTTACTCAATAAAATTTCAAAAGATTTTAATGAAGATTTAATAAAAAATCTTACTGAAAGTGATGCGAAACAATTGAGTGATTTATTAGATAAAATGAGATAATTAAAATTAAGAAAGGAAATTAAAAATGAAAACTGTAGTGCATAAAGCAGAGAGTAGAGGATTTGCAAACCACGGCTGGTTACAAGCAAATCATTCGTTTAGTTTTGCAAATTATTATAATCCAGAAAAAGTACAATTCGGTGCTTTAAGAGTTTTAAATGATGATATTATTGCACCCAAAATGGGTTTTGGTACACATCCGCATAACAATATGGAGATTATAACAATTCCATTGAAAGGTGTGTTAAAACATCGGGATAATATGCATGTTGAATGGCAACCCGTATTACCAGGAGAAGTTCAAATAATGTCAGCAGGCACCGGTGTACAACATTCTGAAATTAATGGTTCGGTTGATGAACATTTGAGTCTATTTCAAATATGGATAATACCAAATAAAGAAAATGTGAAGCCACGTTATGATCAAAAATCTTTTGATGTTTCGGAGCGAAAAAATAAGTTGCAAACATTAGTAACCTCCATTGATGAAGATTTTGATGGGAGCTTAAAAATTCATCAGGATGCTGTTTTGTCAAGAATAGATTTAGACAAAGACAAAAGTTTTACCTATAATATGAAGAGCAAAAATCATGGCGTTTATGTAATGAATATTCATGGAGAAATTGAAATTGATGGAAACTCATTGCATACGCGTGATGCTATTGGAATTACTGAAACAGAGAGCTTTACTATAAAAGCTTCAGATAGTTCAGAAATTCTGTTTATTGAAGTACCAATGATTTAAGTGGTTTAAATTGTAATTAAATCTTAAAGCATCACATTTGTGATGCTTTTTTTGTTTAAAAATGCGATATTTGTCTTACTAACTAAAACTAAAATAGAGATTATGGCAATGAATAAAAACACAGTGCTAGCTTGGGCTACGGTACTTATGATAATAATGGGAATAATTCTAATATTAATGGGAGCTTACAGGTATGATGATGTTGCTGGTTGGGGTTTTGCCACTGTTGGTATTGGATTTTTTGCGATAGCTTGGGTTTTTAATGCTTTAAAAGGTAGAGTATAAATGAGCGACGATAAGAAAGTAATTTTTTCAATGTCTGGTGTTACCAAGACATTTAAAAGTGCAAATACACCTGTTTTAAAAAATATCTATTTAAGCTTCTTTTATGGAGCCAAAATAGGTATTCTTGGTCTTAATGGTTCTGGTAAATCTACCTTGTTAAAAATAATCGCTGGAGTTGATAAAAACTATCAAGGTAATGTTGTATTCTCTCCTGGTTATTCAGTTGGTTTTTTAGAACAAGAGCCAAAACTTGACGAAGACAAAACTGTACTAGAGATAGTAAGAGAAGGTGCAGCAGAAACGGTTGCCATACTTGACGAATACAATAAAATAAACGATATGTTTGGTCTGGAAGAAGTCTATTCAAATCCAGATAAAATGGAAAAATTGATGAATCGCCAAGCCGAACTTCAAGACCAAATTGATGCAGCCAATGCTTGGGAATTAGATACTAAACTTGAAATAGCAATGGATGCACTTCGTACTCCTGATGGTAATAAAAAGATTGGAGTGCTTTCAGGAGGTGAGCGTCGACGTGTGGCTTTGTGTAGATTATTATTACAAGAACCAGATGTGTTACTTTTAGATGAACCAACCAACCATTTGGATGCAGAGTCTGTACATTGGTTGGAGCATCATTTGGCACAATATAAAGGAACTGTTATTGCCGTAACTCATGATCGTTACTTTTTAGATAATGTTGCTGGTTGGATTTTGGAGTTAGATAGAGGTGAAGGTATACCTTGGAAAGGTAATTACTCATCTTGGCTAGATCAAAAATCTAAAAGAATGGCTCAAGAAGGAAAAACTGCTTCCAAAAGACAAAAAACTTTGGAACGTGAATTAGAATGGGTAAGACAAGGTGCAAAAGGCCGTCAAACAAAGCAAAAAGCGCGTTTGAAGAATTACGATAAATTGATGAGTCAAGACCAAAAACAATTGGATGAAAAACTCGAAATCTATATTCCAAATGGTCCAAGATTAGGCACCAGTGTTATTGAAGCCATTGGTGTAAGTAAAGGCTATGAAGACAAATTATTATATGAAAATTTAAACTTCAATCTTCCTCAAGCTGGCATTGTAGGAGTTATTGGGCCAAATGGAGCGGGTAAAACAACTATTTTCAAAATGATAATGGGTGAAGAAACTCCTGATAAAGGTGAGTTTAAAGTTGGCGAAACTGCAAAACTGGCTTATGTAGATCAGAAGCATTCTAATATTGACCTTGAAAAATCAATCTGGCAAAATTTTAGTGATGAGCAAGAACTCATTATGATGGGTGGAAAGCAAGTAAATTCTCGGGCGTATTTAAGTCGATTTAATTTTTCGGGTAGCGAACAAAACAAACAAGTAAAATTGCTTTCAGGTGGAGAACGCAATCGACTTCATTTAGCCATGACACTCAAAGAGGAAGGTAATGTATTGCTTTTAGATGAACCAACTAATGATCTTGATGTCAATACGTTACGTGCTTTAGAAGAAGGATTAGAAAATTTTGCAGGATGTGCTGTTGTGATTAGTCACGACCGTTGGTTTTTAGATAGAATATGTACACACATACTTGCTTTTGAAGGCAACTCTCAAGTATATTTCTTTGAAGGAAGTTTTTCTGATTATGAAGAAAACAAAAAGAAACGACTTGGAGGTGACATAATGCCAAAAAGGATTAAATACAAAAAATTGGTTAGATAAAACTTATTTGTTATTTTGGTAAAGATGGCCTTCGGTGAAATCTTTATAACCTTCATTCTCTTTCTCCTTTTCTAGTTGCTTGGCATGCAACTCATTTAACCGTCGATTTTCCTGATTTAGTTTATAGGTTTTTCTTATTCCAAGTATTATTAAGATTAAGAAAAAAATACCTACAATTATTAGGACAGTCAACATATTAAATTCAATTAACAACAATTTGGTTGAAAAAATTTGAGAAAGAAAACTATGAAACATAGTAGGTAGTGTAAGGGTTATTAATTATACCAAATATAATATTTTTCCTATATAATTTAAAAAATAAATGTTCAATGGTACCAATCCAACTGAATTACTTTTATATCAGAGTTTTGAGAATTGATTATATTTTTAAATTTATCTACATCACTCAAACCACCTTGGCCTCTGTAGTGATAGGGAAAAACCTCTTTAGGGTTAAATTGTAAGACCGCACTTGCCGCACTATCAACAGTCATGGTATAAGGTAGATTCATACATACAAAGGCCATATCAATATTTTTTAACTGCCGCATTTCTGGAATATCTTCAGTATCACCAGAAATATAGATACGTTTTCCATTAATGGTAAGAATATATCCGTTACCTCTACCTTTTGGATGTCTTGAATTTTCATCTTCTGGTAAATTGTACATTGGAATGGCTTCAACATTTAATTCTATTTTTGAAGTTTTAAAATTTCTACTTAATCCGTTAAAAATAACTGTAAAGTTATTCTTGAGTTCTTCAGGCATTTGTTCTGCAACAGCTCTTGGACCAATAATAATGGTAGTTGAAGTAGAAATTTGTTGTAGCGTTTCAACATTGAGGTGGTCACCATGAATATCTGTGATTATTGCAAAAGTCGGTGGATTAAATCCTTTAAAAGCCTCTTTTCCTCCAACAGGATCAATATAAATAGAAGTATCATTATATTCTAATACCATTGTAGCATGACTTATTGCTGAAACCTTTATGCCGTCTTCTGTATATTCATAAACAGATTCTGTTTTATGTTCTTCTGCTTCTGTGGATGTAGTGTCATTCTTAATTAGATTATCAGATTCATTTGCCGTTTTCGTTTGCCTGTCAGTCTTGCAATTAAAAAATAGGAAAGAGATACATATTAGGAAATAGAGACTATTTTTCATAAAAAATAAAATTTAACATATTAAAGATAACATCTATACCTTAAATAATAAAATGTAACAAAATATATATTTTAAATACCTATAATTTGAGCGATATAAATTTTTAAAATCATATTTTTTAACGAAATTGCTTATCCTAAAAATTGTTCAACTTAAAATACTACAATATGTCTGACGACTTCGATTTATTAGAAACCAGTTCTAACGAAAAACAAGAGAAAGTAGATGTTAATTGGGGAAAAGCCATAGACACTATGAAATCTAAACTAGCACAAGAAGATGATCCTGAAGTGCGCCAAAAAATTCTTAACGCAACATTGGATGATGTGGTTACAATGGCTGAAAAAGATAGAACTTCATTGCTTGATGCTATAAAAGATTTAACTGATTATCAAGATGAAGTAGGTATTATCTTTGAAGATTTCTCGAGTTTAAATGCAGACGAACAAAAGATAATAGATAATGCTATAAAAAGTTTAGAACGTGCGAAAGTTGAACTAGAAGATGCCGAAGCTAAACCAGACACTTGGTGGAATAATCTTTGGGGACGAAAAAGTAAAATTGCTAAAGCAGCCGAAGAACTCAAGGCAGCTCAAAAGTCTCGTGACGAAGCTGATAATAAAGCAAAAGCCATGTTTCAACAGCGTATTGAGAATGCTGATGTACAAACTTTACTTAACGAATTATCATTTAAAAGTCAGGCAGCAGTTAAGCGTTTGAAAGATCGAGAAATAGAAATAAAAGAAGTTGAAGATAAATTGCAAGTTGCTATTGTAGAAGCGACAAAAAACCATACTAAAGCTTTAGAAAAAAAGAAAGAAGTAGAAGACAAACTTGAAGAGCAATATGCATTGTTAAAGCAATCAAGACAAGCGCTTGAAGAAATTGTAGATAAACAATCTGCAGAATATGCTGAGGCTATAGGTAAGGTAACTACGTTAGAACAAAAAGTTGAAGAACTTGAAGGACTTAAAAACGCGTATACAACATTAGCTGCTAGCAAAGACAGTTTTGTGCACAAACATAACTTAACGATTAAGGTATTAACTTCTTTGCGTAGTAATTTACAAACGCATCGTGCAAAATTAAAGTCAGATACAGAAGAGCGTTTAAAATATTATGATGGTTACGTCGTTGCCCTTAAAGCAAGAACAGACCAAGAGTTTGCCGCTATTTTAGAGCATTTAGGTGTTAAGACCGATGAACATATTGGTGAAACATTAGCATCAATGCATACTGCAAGCGCAAAAGCTCGTCAGGAAATGATGGACAATATACCAGTTCATGAAAAAGTCATGCAAGGAGTTTATAGTAGTTATGCAGAGGCGTTGCAAGAAATTAGAGGTAAGGATGCTAAAATTCAAAAGAATTTTGCAGAGCGTTATGGCATAGATATGAAAGAAATTTTTGAAGATTATTATAAAGCTGATGCCAATAAACCATCTAATGACGATTCTGGCGGAGCTGGTAATGGTAAAGCAGATCCTGAACAGGAAGAAGATTTATTGTCTTAAAATAAGCATTTGCACGTATTAGAAATCTATTCATTTCAATATAAATGATTGTTACACCTTTAGATTCAGCTGAACTTGACTCCAAAGAGCATTATGTCTTTTACCATAAAATGGTAGATTTCGCTCTTAAAGAATTGATAGTAAGTATTCAGCAAAATGAATTGTGCAGCGATCAAGAAATGACTTTCTTTAAACAATACTGCCATTTGTTATTGTATTCAATTGAAGCTATGCGTGTAAAATACATGTATGACGAAGAAGACAATATGAAGATAGATTTAACGGATTCTGGATTTCCAAATTATTTGGAGTTTAGGTATTTGTTTAACGATTTAGCACTTCGAGAAGATTACTTAAACAAGCTTACAGATATAGATGTTTTAAAAGAGGAATTTTTAGACAGTTTATTGGTAAAAAAGCAATCTATAAGAAAAAATCGTTTGTTTCAAGCAGCATCAATAGTATATTATTCATCTGTAAAACAAGAGTTTATCTTTAATCGGTTTGTGCAAGGTAAGATTATAGACGCACCAAAAGATATTTCTGCAAAATATATGACCAGCTGGAGTTTTTATGATGTTTCACATAACAGACCGTTTATTTGTTTTATGTATTTTGATTATGATGGAAAAAACCCACATAATGAAAAAGACAACATATATGAAACTTTAAAATTAACTGCAGATCGTTATATGTCTTTGGATACTATGGCTTATGTAATAGACAGAAAATTAACGAATTTATTTCCACGACATATAAAACGAATAGATTTTGGACCATTGCATAATATTTTTGCAAAAGATGAAAATGAAATAACTCATGCAATACTTGAAAGTATTGGAAAAAAAGAAATTCCTCTCGAATCATTTGCTTTTTCATTACAGATAGATGAGGTTTTCTCTGGAAATGAATTTGTAGAAGGTAGTTTTTTTAGTAGACAAACGCTTCAAAAATGGAGTGAGATATTAAAACAAAACTATGTTTTTGCACCGCACAGAATTATCCAATTGTTATATAATAAAACATCTGATGTTATGAATGGGTTGGCAAAACCACCTTTTGAAGTAGCTGATTTAAAAATTAATAAAGTTTAAATTAAATGGAACACAACTCAACCTTTCCCATCAAGCAAACCGAACTTGATATGCTTCGTGAAGAAGCAACTTCGTATTTGAAAAGTGTACAATGGGAACAAGGACAACGTGCCAGAAACAAAGATAAAGATTCAAAAGATGATTCAATTTTATTTTATCTATCCAGAGCTAACAATGGTACAAATGCAGTAGAAATTACATCAGTTTCAAAAACAATATTAGCTTTAAAAAAACGCTTATTACCAGAGTCTGTTGCTATTCCGTTACTACTTAACCAAACACTTTATGCTGTTCAGGAAGGAATAACTTTAGGCATTTGGGTAAAAGATAGTTATTATGATGCTTCAGGACTTTCAAGTTTAACAGAGCGCAAATCTGTATTGGATAACTCTGGGAAACGTGAATATGAAAGTAAGATGCAAACAGCCACTGCATTCATGTTATTTTCTATTGCATATAATATTCTACATAATTTAAAAACTGTTGCTTCAGACGATTTAAGTGTGATGAAACAGAAATTTGCAGGCATTCCTGAAGTGTCGTTAATGTCACCTTTAAAAGGGATTTCATGTGCTTTGTTCTATTATGACAAGTATTTGGGTCATCAGGATATAATAAAATCTGATAAAGATGTAGCAGATTTTACAGTTGTATATTTTGAAGCGTTGATTGACGAGATTCAGATTCGTAAAAGTACTTTAGAATATCAGGAAACAATATTAGACAGAACTTATAAACTCGAAAAATCAGAGTTTGCTATTTCAGGTTGGGATAATGTTTTTTCAGGTACAGCCAAAAGCATAGAGTTCAATAAAATTCAATTTGAACAAATAGTTGGTAATAGAGACGCAAAACATTTTGCACGTAGACTAACGGAAAGAATGTTGAGCTACGATTTCACTGCAAAAAAGAATCCGTTTCAAGAACTAGGTGGTTTTATGCCAGTTTTTATGGGTTATGGTATTCCAGGAACTGGAAAAAGCATGCTGATTGCTGCCATAGCTACAAAACTTAAAGAACATTGTGATAATTTAGATATTCCGTTTTTGTTTCATCCAATGCCAGATACGTTAATTAGTACATTTCAAGGTGGTTCTGCCGAAAAAATGGTAGAATGGATGAAACCGTTACAAGATCCTTCTAAACTTATTTTTGCACCAATTGATGATGCTGAAAATAATTTGCAAGAAAGAACCGAACAAGGTGTTTCGGCTGGAGTAAAAGAAGTTATCGGTGTCTTTTTAAGATATACAGAAGGCGCTTATGCCGTTAATTATGGGAACAGTTCCATAGGATTATTTACAAACCTTCCGGAGATGTTGGATAAAGCAGTTATTTCCCGCGTTCAGGGAAGATTCAAAATTGATGGAGCAAGAACAGAACACGACTTTTTGGATCAGGATTATATTTGGTGGAAAAAGTTTGAAAAGACCATGCCAAGTTTTGTGAATATGAATAACCCTGAAGCATATAAATATTTAGGCGATCAAGTATTGGCAAAAAATATGGGAGATATTTTAAAAGCCGTTGAAAAGCCTTCAGAAGAACGTGTTTTAGAAACGTTTGAAAAGGTTGAAAAACAACACAGGGAAGAAGACCACATGTTTTACGCATCGCTTTATAAAGAGATTCAGAAAATATTCCCATTCTTTTCGTCTCGTGATGTCCGTAATATTCAAAGTGCAATCTCTTTACGTCTCACAGATTTTGATTTAGAAGAAGATTGGTTTCAAAATCCTGATAAATATTTCAAAAAAGATTACGAAACCAAATTCAATATGCTACAAGAATTAATGAAGGCCAACATGAAAGGCTTGAATTTTTCAGATATTAGAAAACAAGAAGTAATACGATATTTAGATAATGTTGCAACAATTGCTGACACAGACTTTAAGCGAAAAGTAGATGCTAGAATTGATCAGCTTAAAATTGAAACTGAAGCTAGAGAGAAATTTGATGACTAGGAATGATGTCTAAATTTAAATACTCAATAACCATTTTAAATTCTTCTGTTATTACAGGATATTTATTTTTAATTGTGTATGCAATTATAAAATGGAGTGAGGTATCAAAAGGTGATGGTTATGGAATTGTGGCTTTGATTTTAACAGGGTTATTAATATCATCAGCATTAATAATTGACATAATTATTCAGTTCATTTTCAGAAAAATAATTATCATCTATATTGTAGGTGCTTGTTTCATTCCAATTTATTTATACATAATTATATTAAATTCTTGATGACTAAAATAAAGAACATAAAAAAAGAATTGCTTTCGCATAACTGGTACACGCTTTACAAGTTTACCTTCGATTTCCAGATGAATAATGGGAAATGGTCAACTCAAATGCGAGAGTCTTATGATAGAGGCAATGGTGCAGCAATTCTATTGTATAATAAAGAAAAAGGCACAGTTATACTAACAAAACAATTCAGATTACCTACTTATATTAATGGTAACTCAACTGGCTATATGATTGAGGTTTGCGCTGGTTTGTTGGACGATGATAATCCTGAAGATTGTATCAAAAAAGAAGCTGTTGAAGAAACAGGATACCAAATAGAAAAGGTGCACAAAGTGATGGAAGCATACTCTACTCCTGGTTCTGTTACAGAAAAGGTTTATTATTTTGTTGCAGAATATTATGAAGACATGAAAGTTAGTGAAGGTGGAGGTTTGGAGAACGAAAATGAAGATATTGAAGTTCTGGAGTTAAAATTTTCAAAAGCCATAGACATGGTGAATACTGGTGAAATCCAAGATGCTAAATCCATTATCTTATTACAGTATGCGCAAATTAATAAGTTATTAAAAATTTAAAACATTGTCATTCCGCACTTGATGCGGAATTCACATAAAGAATTAGATTCTGTGTTGTAGCGCAGAATGACATATAATATGCAAAAACTAAAAGTAGCCAATTTATATAGAAGTGAACTTATTCTAATAAGTGGAAAACTTGTTGATCGTTACAATGAGTGCTTAAAAACATTGGGATTTAAACCTACAAAACTAAAAAGCTTTTCTATAGATGGCATTGGTTGGAGTCCAGAAATTGCAGAAGAAAAAAAGCAAACCTATTATTTGAATAACGGAGAAGCCAATCCTCATGGCATTATAATCACACCTTTACAGCAAGGAAAACCTATTTATACCCCTTTTCATACGATTGACAGAGATATTATGAAGTTTGTCTTTAGAACACATGCCGGTAGAATAAATGATGTAACAAGAGATTGCGCTATTTGTCTGGATTTTGATCAAGGTATTGACGCATTTTATGGCCCGTTAGATGTTTTAAAATATCATAATATTACTATTAAGTTAAGATTGATAAACGATTTAGATAAAATTCAAGACCAACAATTACAGCTTATAGAAAAGTTTAAACGTGGTAATAATTTTATAGATGAGAATATACATCTAGAATTACTGGAATCTGCCAAAAAACATGGCGACCTCCGTCATCGTGATTTAGATTTGTCAGAGCTTACATATACTACAAGTAGTTTTTATACCGAAGCCTTTGGTGGTGTTTATGTGCTTCGCGATTTTATCACGGACATCATTGTGTTTCAAGATGAAAAAAGTTATAAAGAAGCTATTAAAGATACAGAGTATGATGTCTTGATGTACCATATTTCACAACCCGAATTAATGGAAAAGTTGAGAGATCATTTGATTATAGAGGCTGATTTAGAACACATTGTAAAAACTAAAAGATATGAACGTATAAAAAAATTTGAATTTGTACAGCAATTAGAAAAACCAGAACATCCTATAAATGAAATATTAGATAATAAAGTCTTATTCAAAAGTTATCTCAACAAAATAGAAATTAAAAAACTCAAAAAAATTAATGGAGTAGAAATCTATTTAGAGCGTTTAGAACGAAGCAATGCTTATAAGATTCATGATATGGTAGACCAATCGTTTTACTTTGCATTGCATGAACCACACTCGTCTTTAGAGCCAGAACATCAGGATTTAATTTGGAAACTTTTGGTAAATGTATCTCCAAAAGATGTTTTGTTTTTGTACTGGTATGACAAAGAACAGTTTTATAAAACTTATGAAACTTGGGATGAATCATTTAAAGATTGGGTTATTGAAACTATCAGTAACAATATTTAAGGATTTTAGACTAATTTAGTAAGCGGTATGTCATTTCTTACTTGATACAGAATCCACAGTTTAAAAAAATAGATTCTGCGCCGTAGTGCAGAATGACAAAAATTTAAAAAATATGACACTAGAACTCATCGTATTTATTGCAGCCATATTATTTGGAATTTTATTGTATTGGAGAGAATCTAATGGCAATGGCTTATATCGGTTTTTCAATAAAATAATAAATTCTAAAGAATTACAGATGAAACCAGAAGATAAAACAGGTTTTGTATTTCAGCAAAAATTCTTATTACGTTTGGTATTTATCTCGTTCTTATTCTTGATAGGTATTGTGGTGACCAGATTTTTAATTCCAATTGATTTGGCTACCATTTCCATTTTTGCATCTATGATTGTTGGTACGTTGTTAGGCACCTATTTGGCTGCATTTATTTTTAAGTCTGGCGATGTAATTGAAGACAAAAGCGATTCACTTGGTGATTTGGTAAAAGACACTATTGAAAAAGGGAAAGATTTTGTTGAAGACCTAAAAGCAAAAGAAGCAGAAAAAGATTCTGTCATTTCGAGCGCAGTCGAGAACAAAGAAGAACCTAAACCTGAAGAAAAAAGTGCTCGTGAACGTCTAAAAGATAAAGGGCTTTTGTAGTATCTGTCATTCCGCACTTGATGCGGAATCCAAATTTAAAAATAGATTCTGCGTCGCAGCGCAGAATGACAAAATAGAATATATGATTAAAAATTATTGGAACAAAGGCATCAAACAAAAATCAATTACCATAATTGTTTCAATTATTTTATTGATTGCATTGTTCGTTTTACGTGATGACTACCAGCCAGCCTTATTATTTGTAAGAAAATATATTTTCGTTTTGTTAGGATGTTTACTAGTTCTATTGTTTGGATTACGAAAATTTAGAAAAACACCAAGTACTGGAAAGCGTCTTGGAATTTTGGCATTACTCGCCATTTTTTTCGGATTGATTTATACTATAGGTTGGCATTACAAAATGTACGATTACATGAAAACTTTTAATGTTTTCAAACACTTAAATAAAATTGAAATAGATGAGCTACCTCTAACACAAAACGAACGCATTCAACCTTTACGTAATATTTTCTCTATGGCAAACGAAAGTGTAGGAGAGACCAAAGATGTTTCTCTGCCACACCTAGTAAGAGTCGATGGAGAAAATAAATGGACGATGGCCATTCAACCCACTTTAAAATATGTTTGGCAGCGCATTACAGATAATACCGAAGAAGTTTTTTCAGTATCAAGTACAACGCCATTTCCGAGATTTTCAAGTGACAATAGAATTCCTGTAACGTTCTCAATTGGAGAATCTTTAAAATTTAGCAGAAATACCTACAATGCAGTTGTACAACGCTTTGGACTTTGGAAGTTATTGTCTTACGAACCTGGTGATGTTTTTTATATGAAAAATGACGAAGGTAAATGGGTAGAAGTTGTGAGTTTAATCAACTGGAAAGGCTTTTTCTTTCCATATCCAACTTTTGGAGGTGTGATGGTTATTGATAATGGCAAGCACGATTTTAAAGATTATATGGAGCGTATTTTAATTGGAAAAGGAACTTATATTAGTCCTGACAATATGAAGAATTATGAATTTCTTCAAAGACAAAATACCCTATCTGAAAAAGTATCGAGACTACAAGCAGAATCTTTAAAGTTTCTTGGAGGCTTTAGCGATCCTTTACCATGGAATATGGAAACTGCTGTGAAAATTCCAGATTTACCTGACGACCAAAATGCACAACCCTTTGTAACAGACTTTAATTTTTCTGATACTAATATTGATGCCTACAGTGGTTTGTACCATTGGTTTGGATTGGAACCTGTTGGAGACGAACGCACGAGTTTAACCTTTAGTGTATTTATTCCGGCTGACGGAACAGACAAGTTGTTTTATTATGATCATGCATCGAAGAAGCAAGGATATGCAGGGGTTTCTGCCATGCCACTCAAAGTTATTGAGTCCAGAAAAGAATTTGATTGGACCGTTAATAAACCAGTTGAATTTAGGCCATATATAAAAAACATTGCAGGAAGAAAGCGTATGTTCTTTCTAGGCACCATTTCAGCGGTTAAAGAAGATTCTAATAATTTTGATGGTTCTGCCACACCAGATTTAGCTTTGATTGATGCAGAATATAGAGATGTGATTTGGATTGATGTAAAGCATCCTAGTGAATGGGATTATACAGTTTACAAACAACTTAATGAAGCCTGGCGCTCTAGTGAAGGTATTGAGGATTATTATATTGAAGAAACCAAAGATATTGATGTGGTTCAGCAAGCTGTAGATTCCATTATTGCCTTTCCAAGAGTAAATAAAAATGCTGAAGAAATTGAGCGTTTACAAATGCAGATAGATTCTTTGAAAGCTTCAGGAAATTAAGTCAATTCCAATTCCATTTTAATATCACTGCGTCTATAAGGCGAATTTGGTTCTAAAGGAACTTCAATAAAACCATATTTTCTGTAAATATAGATGGCGTTTTCTAGTTTTCTGTTTGAATACAACACTAATTTAGTTAATTGCTTTTCTTTTGCAAAATCTATACAGTATTTCATCAATTTTTGACCAATTTTAAATCCACGGTGCTTAGGAGAAACAGCCATTTTGGTCAATTCTAATAAATGGTTTCCAATTGGCATTAAAGCCACAGTACCAACAATGTCTTCATTCAGTTTTGCAAAAAAGATATAACCTCCTTTTTCTATAATGTATTGTTCTGGTTTACTTAAAACTTCTTCATCAAGTGGTTCAACATAGAAATATGTTGTTAGCCATTCTATATTTAAATCGTAAAAATCTTTGGAAAACCTATTGTCGAAATGGATAATATCAAATGTCATGAGCCTTGATAAAGTCTGTGATTAAATAAGTTATGAGTTTGCCAATTTTTGTTTCAGTTTTTTTTGTTGGAACTGCTTCACAGATATGCAAATACAGAGCATTTTCATGTTTACCAAAAAAATTGACGAACCTTCTGGTTTGAGTTGTACAAAAGCCACTTGGCGTCATGGCACTGCTTGGTATATCTTCAATAGCATCACAATCAATTTCAATTCCGAAAGAGTTATCAGAAACATACTCTAAACCTCGATTCATTTCAGATTTGAGTTTTAATTCTTTTCTTATTTCAATTGATTCGAAAGTGTTATATGCAATAGTTTTAATTTTGTCTATATAATTTAAAACAGCATTGGAATTATAGTTTTCATGTAATCCAAAAACAAAATAATTTTTCAGAAACCCTTCATTGTATGCATAACTAAAACCATTACCGCTGTGCCTACCTTCTTCTACGCGAAAATCTGTATGTGCATCAAAATTCACCACATTAATTTGTTTATTAAGTGCCAGTGAAGCGCCTTTAATATTTCCGTAAGAATTGTTGTGACCACCACCTATAATAATAGGCTTTTTACCAGCTTTGATAATTTGATAGACCAAATGCGAAACATAACCATCTATTTCAGATACAATTTTTCGAGCTTTTTGGATATCTTTCTTTTTGGACTGGTTAAGAGTTGAAACTAATTTTTGTTCATTCTCAAAATCTAAATGGCCAAGAATCAAAACGTCTTTTGGGTTGATGAATTGATTACTTTGAATATTTAATAAATATTTTAATGTAATACTCCAAGCATTTGAAGTCCCTGATTTTCCGTAGTTTGCAAACACGCCAACATCTTCTGGCAAACCAAATATTACATACTTAACATCTAAATTTTTAAGTTGCTCGTATATATTGGAAACGTTCTTTAAGGTTATGGCATGTTCACCAAATTTGGATTCACCAATACGTTTGTTTAATAATTGTTTTAAACTTTTATTGTTAAATAAAACGAGTTTATCCATAAAAAGGAAATATGTTTGAATACATAAAAATACAGTATAATTTGTATAAATTAAGTAAAACCTAAATAACGTTTAAAAAACAATTGAAAAAATAAATAAACAAATCATCATGGAAAACAACAAAAGTAACACTGGTCTTAAAGTTGCATTAGGAATAGCTTTAGCCTTATTTGTAATTACTGGTATTTATACTTTCGATTTAATGAAAGATAAAAAAGATACCGAAGCACAATTAATGGAAGAGAAACAACTTGTAATGAATGACCTAAATAATATGGCAAAACAATATGATATTGCTATTGGGGAAAATGAAGTTGCAAATCAAAATTTAGTTGAGGCAAGAGAACGTATTCAAGGACTTATGGACTCATTAAAAATTTCTGAAACTAACGTAAGAAGCTTGTGGAGATACAAACAAAAGTACACTGCACTACAACAAGAAATGGATGTTCTGTTGGCTCAAAATGATTCTTTAAGAGTAGAGAACTCATATTTGGCTACGTCTTTAGATAGTACTAAAGTAAGATTAGAAGAGCGTACAATGTTTACAGATTCTTTATTAGTACAAAATACTGCATTAGCGGAAGTAGTTGATAATGCTGCCGTTCTAACTACCGTTGGTTTAAAAGGTTTTGGTGTTATTGAAAGATCATCTGGAAAATTAATTCCTACTGAAAGAGCCTCTCGTACAGATAAATTAAGAGTTTGTTTTACAGTTGCTAAAAATGGTTTAGTACAAGCTGGTGACCAAGAATTATACATTCAAGTAATAGACCCAAACAATAATGTTCTTGGAGCAAATGAGCAAGTAGCATTTGAATCTCAAACACTTAACTATAGTTTAATAAGCAAATTTAACTATGAGAATACAAACCTAAATGTTTGTGAGTTTGTAGCTTCTAAAGGCAATAGCGATTTTGCTAAAGGTCGTTATACCGTAAATGTATTTAATGAAAGAGATTTAGTATCTAGCTCGGAGTTTACCCTTAAATAAATATTTGAGTAGATTTATGATGAGGAAATCCGAAAGTTAAACTTTCGGATTTTTTCTTTACATCAACTTGCCATTTATAATTACTGAATCGATATGATTCTCACCAAAAGCATAGGGTAAATAGTAGTAACTAGGTACTTTTTTGGTAATTATTAAATTAGCTTTTTTCCCAATAGTTATACTGCCATATTCATTTTCAATTCCCATGGCATAAGCTCCGTTTATTGTAGCAGCATTTATAGCTTCTTCAGGAGTCATTTTCATTTTAATACAGGCTGTACTTATAACAAAATTCATGTTTCCACTAGGAGTAGAACCCGGATTGTAGTCTGTAGCCAAAGCAAGTGGCAAACCTGAATCAATTATTTTTCTGGCTGGTGTGTAAGGGATACTTAAAAAGTAGGAACAAGATGGTAATGCTACAGGCATTGTTTGGCTACCTTTTAATGCATCAATGTCCTGTTGATTTAATTCTTCAAGATGATCTACAGAAAGTGCTCCATGTTTTACACCAAGAGCAACGCCACCAAACGCATTAAATTGGTTGACATGTATTTTAGGAATTAAACCTACTTTTTTACCAGCTTCGAGAATTCTGTCTGAATCCTCCAAAGAAAAATATCCTTTTTCACAAAAGACATCAATGTAATCTGCTAGATTTTCTCTTTCAATTTCTGGAAGCATTTCGTTAATAATGACATCTAAATATGCATTTTTATTATTCTTATATGGTTCTGGTAAAGCATGTGCACCAAGGAAGGTTGCCTTTATTTTTATTGGGGAGTTTTGTTGAATCCTTTTGATGACTCGAAGCATTTTTAATTCAGATTCAACTGTGAGACCATATCCAGATTTAATTTCCAAAGCTCCAGTTCCAAGTTTAATTACTTCTTTTACACGAGCAATAGATTGATTGTATAATTCTTCTTCGCTTGTTTCCTGAAGTATTTTAGCAGAATTTAGAATACCACCACCACGATTAGCAATTTCTTCATAACTTAAACCATTAATCCTGTCTACAAATTCTTGTTCTCTATTTCCTGCATATACAATATGAGTATGTGAGTCACACCAAGTTGGTAAGACCATTTTACCGCTTGCGTCTACTATGGTTTTAGCAGAGTATTTCTCGGCTTCATAATTTGGTCCAAAATCTTTAATAATATCATTTTCAATATATAGAAAAGCATTTTTAATAGATGGAAGTTGTTTCATAACTGCTCCATCTACTACAGAAACATGGTTATCTCTTACTTGAAGAAGCTCTTTTATATTGGTAATTAATAAAGACATTGATTTTTTTTCGATGTTAAAAGTATGAAATATAAAAAATCTAACATTATATTTAATAACTTTATATTTAATAACTATAAAGGGTGTAAATTTTCTTTTCTCAATTAAATATGTAATCATTTACAATGAATAATAATCATGTTTTTTTAAATTCAATTGCTGAAGTGTCAGATGAATTATTTTTAGAACTTCAACAAATAGCTAGATTTAGGGAAATAGAAGCAGGAACCCAAATTGTTAGGTTGGGTGAAATTCCTTCAAAAATGTACATGCTCCGTTCAGGCGTTATTCGATGTTATTTAAGTACAGAATCCGGAAAAGAATTCAATAAAAGTTTTTACTTACCTATAAGTTTTGTGGCTTCTCTAACGGCTTTAATAAAAGGAACTCCCTCCTTATTTGTGTTTGAAACGATAACCAATTGTAAGCTTTATGAAATGGACTATCGTAAATTTACCATACTATGCGGCAAGAATCATAAGCTTAATGAATTATATTCTAAAGCTTTAGAAAAAGTCTATATGAAATACGAGAGTCGTCTAGTTGAGTTAATTTCATTGAATGCAAAAGATCGTTATTTAAAATTGATAGGTCAAATTCCAGAAATCAATGATTTAATTCCGCAGTTTCATATTGCATCTTACCTAGGTATTACACCTGTGCAATTAAGCAGAATTAGAAAAAAATTAGGGCACAATTAACAAATGTTAATGATTTATAATATTTGTTGTAATACATTTACACATCTCATTTAGATTAAACCGTATTAATTTAATAACGATTAATAGCTAACTAACCAAAAAAAAGCATATGTATATCATATGCTTTTTTTATTTAAACAACTAATTGAATTTCAAACTCTATTCTTTTACAAGTTTGTAAGTGTCATTGAATCCTTCAAATTTTATAATATAGAAACCACTTTGGAGGTTAGAAACATCCAAACCTGAATTAAGTTCTATAGTTTTATCATAGATCTTTTTACCTAGTATATTGTAAATAGAAATATTTAATGGCGCTGAAAACGAACCTTTAAAATTTAATTTATCTTTTACTGGGTTGGGGTGGATTTTAATTATATCGATTGAGTTAGAACTGACTCCTAATATAATTTTATTATTTAAGAATAAATTAAGGGAACTATCTTGTTGATCATTATCTTGATATGAAATAGATGCAATATCTAAATCACCATCATCATCAAAATCATTAATTGTTAAATCATACACTTGAAATTGGGTGGCATCTATTGCTACCTCCATCATAAATGTATCATCATCATTACTTTCCATCCAAATAATATCATCATTGACTGTAATAGCATTACTTACAATAATATCATTATGCATATCATTATCTAGATCAGCAATTCTTGCATTAGAAGGTCGATAAGGTACAGCTTGATCAGCAATATTAATTATAGTTTCTGTAAATGTTCCATCACCTTCTTTTTCATACCAAGCAACATTTCCATTATAATCTGCTTTTATGATATCAAGAGGAAAACCATCATCATCGACATCAGCTATTGAAACATCATATAACCCACCAGAATTACCTGAAGACACGGGGTTATTGGTATCTTCAAAAAAGACAATAGGATTATTTGCTGGTGGATCTAATGGGTTATAATACAATTCTACAACACCACTTCCTGCATAAGCAACTGTAATGTCTAAATCTCCATCATTATCAATATCTTTTAAGTCAAAATCAGTTGGAGCACTTGCTGGTGTTGTTTTTATATTTAATTCTGTCCATGGAGCACCATCATTTGCATACCAAGATATAGCTCCAGAATTATATGCAATTGCAGCAATATCAATTGTAGAATCATCATCTATTTTTCCAGCAATTATTTTAAACGCACCATTAAAAGTATTAGAAATAATTTGTTCACTACCAAAACCACCTGCACCATCATTCGCATACCATACTAATTTATTTTCTGCATAGGAGGCAGCTAGTATATCATTATAATTATCTCCATTTAAGTCAGCTATTTCAATATCATATATACCTGTTAATGTTGAGGAAACTAATGGCTGTATTGTAAAATTTCCATTACCATCGTTTTTGTACCACTCAATTGTGCTCCCAAAATAGGTGCCAATAACAATATCGATGCTTTTATTAACATCTGATGGATTACTTAAATCAGCATCTAAATCACCTGAATCTATAGCAAGAGGGTTTGAGCCAGTTTGAGCATTGATAACTATTGCTGGAGTAAATGTCGTTCCTTGTGAAAAAGAATTGATAGAGATGAAAACAAATAAAACAAGTAGAGTTCTTTTCATTATAATAGATTTAGTCAATTAATTATTGCTCTATAAAGTTATTGTTTTTATTTTAAGCCTCCAACCATATTTTCTGGTTTTACCCAAGCATCATATTCTTCTGCAGTTACATAACCTAATTTAATAGCTTCTTCTTTTAATGTGGTACCATTCTTATGGGCTGTATTGGCAATTTCTGCGGCTTTGTAATAACCTATTTTAGTATTTAATGCAGTCACCAACATTAAAGAGTTGTTCAACAATTGCTTAATCACCGAATGGTTTGGTTCAATGCCTATAGCACAATGTTCTTCGAAGCTTGTGCATGCATCACCCAATAATTGCGCAGAATGTAACACATTGGCCGCCATCACGGGTTTAAAGACATTTAACTCATAGTGCCCTTGTGTACCACCAACGGTTACAGCCACATCGTTACCCATAACCTGTGCGCAAACCATGGTTAAGGCTTCACACTGTGTTGGGTTTACCTTTCCTGGCATGATTGAGCTTCCTGGTTCGTTTGCAGGGATGATAATTTCACCAATTCCTGAACGTGGACCAGAAGCCATCATACGAATATCGTTTGCAATCTTATTTAAGGATACTGCCAATTGTTTTAATGCACCGTGTGTTTCTACCAATGCATCATGTGCTGCTAGTGCTTCAAATTTGTTTTCGGCAGTAACAAAAGGCAGATTTGTAAATTTGGCAATGTACTGTGCAACCAAGACATCATAACCCTTTGGAGTATTTAGGCCTGTTCCTACTGCTGTACCACCAAGTGCCAATTCTGCTAGGTGTGGTAAGGTGTTTTCCAAGGCTTTTAAACCATGATCTAACTGTGATACATAACCTGAAAACTCTTGGCCAAGCGTTAAAGGCGTTGCATCCATTAAATGTGTTCTGCCTATTTTTACACAGTCTTTAAATGCTATTGCTTTATCATTTAGGGTGTTGCGGAGTTTGATAACTCCAGGAATGGTCATGTCTACTATCTTTTTATAGATAGCAATGTGCATCCCGGTAGGGAAGGTATCGTTTGAGGATTGGCTTTTATTAACATCGTCGTTGGGTTGTATAGTCTTTTCACCTTCACCAACTGTCTTGCCAGCCAACTGGTGTGCTCTGTTGGCAATGACCTCATTGACGTTCATATTGCTTTGAGTACCAGAGCCTGTCTGCCAAATAACCAACGGAAACTGGTCGTCGTGTTTGCCCTCGAGAATCTCATCACATACCTGCGCAATGAGGTCTCTTTTTTCTTCTGCCAGAACGCCAAGCTCTGTATTTGTGTATGCTGCTGCTTTTTTAAGATAAGCAAAACCATAAACAATTTCTAATGGCATTGATGCTGGAGCTCCAATTTTGAAGTTGTTGCGCGAACGTTCTGTTTGCGCTCCCCAAAGCTTGTTGGCAGGTACTTTTACCTGACCCATAGTATCTTTTTCTATTCTGTATTCCATTGGTGTTAGATTGTCTTGCAAAATTACAATTTTGTTGTGTAAATGTTAAAGTTGGATACGATTATTTGTTAGCACTTGTTGATAACATGTTTTTGTATTAAATAACCAATTGGCAAATTAAAAACTCTGTTAATAAATCTTAAACTTGTTGTTGTAAAACAAAACTGTTTGTTATATCTTTGCCTTTATTAAAGTACCCCATTATGTTTGATTTTGACCAATATTTAGGATTTTTAGCATTTTTAGCCATATTAACCTTGGGTTTTTGGCTTATGATTTTTTTAATAACTTTTGTGATTCCTTATTGGATTGGTGGTGCATTGATGGAGCGTTTTAAAGAAAAGCGTGAAGAAAAACGTGCCAAAAGAGAAGCAGCAGTACACTAAACGGTGTTTTATGACATACAAAAAAGGAAGCCATTGGCTTCCTTTTTTAGTTTACGGTTATCCTCCAAAATCAAAATCGCCATCATCGCCATTGTCTTGTCTTTGACGATTGTTTCTTTTTTGCTGGTTGAAGCGATAGATGAACCCTAAATTAATTGATCGTTGCCTCCATTGAAATTCACTTCTTCTCGTAAAAAACTCGGTAGTGGTCAAAGAATTACGCTTTCTGGAATTTAACAGATCTCTTACATTGAATGAGATGGTGGCATTGTCATTAAAAAACTCTTTACTGAATGCCAGATCTATAGTTAACACACCATCTGTATCACTTTGTGCATCTTGTCTTGCACCTCTGTAGTTGGCATTGGTCTGCCAATCTATTTTTCCCGGTAATGTTACTTTTGAACTGAAGCGTGCAAACCAACTGTTGTTGTCTGTACTATAATCTATACCATTGAATTCGCCTTCGGTTTTAAACCTAAAGACGTTAAAACTGGTATTTAATCGTAGCCACTTTTCAGGATTGTACATGATGCTAAACTCACCACCAGTTCTTTGGTTTGTGGACAGGTTTACAGGAATGGTACGTATAATATCAATGCCATCTGATGTTTGTTGCCCTGTGTTTTCTTCTACACGCTCAAACGAGTTGGTCTCGTGCTGATAATATACAGAAGCTGAAAGTGTAAGCTTCTCCCAACGTTTTAGGTAACCAACATCGAATGCACTTGCGAAAGCAGGTTCTAAATTTGGATTACCCGGAAAGACATTTGTGCGACTGGAACGTGAAGGGAATGGGTTAATATACCAACCACGAGGTCTATTAATATGTCTGTTATAGCCTAAAGTGATACTTTCTTCGGAGTCTTCTTCATCATCTGATAGATTGTAGATGATATTTACTGTTGGGAACAACCCTAAATAGTTGTTATCAAAATGTGTTTCTATTGGAAAGCCAAAGGCTTCTACTAGTTCCTGATCTGTTAGCCTTGAGTCTATATCTCCTTTTAGCTGTGTGTGCTCTAATCTTAAGCCTAAAAGAAAAGAGAACTTGCCCGTTCTGTTTCCATATTGCGTATAGAGCGCATTGACATTTTCTTGATAATCAAAAATATTGGAAATGGTGTCATTAACAATAAAATCTCCTGTATCCAGATCTTCCTGCGCCAGTGTGTAATCTGTGATTTCGTTCTCAAAGTTACTACGAAAACCTGACTCGAACCTTGCATCTTCTCCAATAGGTAATACATAGTCTGCCTGTAAGAGATACTCTTTTTGGTCTTCTTCTTCAAAAACTCTTTCCATTTGAAACGGTTCTGGGTCTGTCTTATCCGTAAACACATAATCTTCATTGAAACGCAGGTGTTTATTTTCAGAATCGTTTTCAAATTGAAAATCTGCTGTCAACTCGTGTCCAAGGTCATCAAATTTTGTGATATAATTTAATGAAACCTGGTAGCTATTATCTGTTTCTCTATTTGCTTAACGACGTTTGGTCTCTTCAACGATACTACCATCATTAAAACGTTCACTCTTGTTTGTGGATACGTCTGCATCTTCTCCATATCTGTAAAAAACACTTCCAGTCAATGAGGTTTTTTTGGACAGGAAATATTCCATACCTATACTGGCGTTGTAATTTCTATTAACACGATCTACCAGCTGGTCTTCACGAATGCGCTCATATTCTGGCTCAATCACACTGCCATCCTCAACTCTGTCAAAATAATTGATGTCATTAAAACTGTTTCTAGGCGAATCAAAATAACGCCAACCAATATTTGAAAACAGATTAAACTTTTCTGTACGGTAGTTAATGTTTGCTGATACACCTGCACTAGCTGGTGTACCTGCATTAAGGTTGATTGAGCCATTGAAGCCCAATGTCTTTTTTTGACGCAAAATGATATTTAAAATTCCAGCTGTGCCTTCTGCATCATATCTAGCTGATGGCGATGTTATAACTTCTACGCGTTCTATAGCTTCTGCTGGCAGTTGACTTAACAGATTGACATCACCAAATCCTGCCATAGCCGAAGGTTTTCCGTTTATCAGAATTCTTACATTCTCATTACCTCTTAAGCTTATAGCACCTTCTATATCTACAGTTACCGAAGGAATATTGTTTAATGCATCGCTTACTGTACCACCAGCAGTTGTGATGTCTCTTCCTATATTGTAAATCTTCTTGTCAAGTTTAATTTCTACAGTAGTTCGCTCTGCAATAATTTCAACTGCAGCCAAAGCTTCTGTATTTATTTCAAGAACGAAGGTGCCCAGGTTTTCATCTTTTGCAATAAGCTTATCTGATATTGTTCGTGTTTTGAAAGAAATGTATTCAATAGTTATATCGTAAACTCCTTTAGAAACGGGAATACTAAAATCACCATTGATATCTGTAATGCCTCCTGTAATAATCTTATTTTGAATTTTACTGAAAAAAGCAACGGTTGCGTATTCTAAAGGTTGACGAGTTTCTTTGTCAATAACTTTTCCAGATATGATAGCTTCTTTAAGAGTAGGAGGTTGCGCATTTAAAAAATTAAGCCAAAAGATTGCTATAATAATGGTTAGTAAGGCTTTGGTCATGCTATAGGTTTATTTTTTAGACCTAAAAAGCACGCTATGGTTTAACCTTAATTGGTTAAAAATATGTTAAAGAAGTTTTATGATGTGAAGTTACAAATCGATTTCTGGTCCACCGCCTTCGAAATTTCCACCGCGGCGTTCTCTCTTTTTCTTTTGATTAAATCTATAAGTAAACGATAAGTTGTAACTACGTGGACCTCTGTACTGTACTTCTGTATCAGTAATAAACGTTGGAGTTTCTGAAATCCCTTTTCTATTTGGTGAATTAAAAAGGTTATTAATATTAAAGGCTAAAGAACCATTGTCTTTAAAAAGGTCCTTGCTAAAGGCAAGATTCATATTAAAGCGACCTTCACTATCATTTTGTGCATCTTTTCTTGGACCTCTATAGCGTAGATTTGTTTGCCAATCTATTTTTAATGGTAATGTATATTTATTATTTAAACGCACAGACCAATTAAAGTTTTTTGAATCGAAATTTAAGTTTTCAAAATCGCCGTTAACTTCTTCATTATTGAGATTAATATCTGTATTTATTCTCCATTTTCTAATAGGTGAATAACTTACATTCAATTCAAAGCCAAGCTCATCTTGTGTACCAATGTTAACAGGTCCTCTTTGTATTACGGGAACTTCTTGACCACCAACAATAACAGTTTCTCCAGAATCTCTACTTATAAATCGCATTAAATCATTAGAATGCTGATAATATATTGCAGTACTTATAGTAACCTTATCTAAACGATTTAAATATCCAATTTCAAACTTATCTGAATAAGTTGGGTCTAAATCAGGATTACCCTGAAAGACATTAGTTAAACTAGAACGTGAAGGAAAGGGGTTTAAAAAGAATGACCAAGGCCTTCTTAAACGTCTGTTGTAACCAAACGTTAGACTTTCATCTTCTGAGAATTCATAGTTAATATTTAACGTTGGAAATAAACCTGTATAATTTTTCTTTTCAAAATCTCCACTTGTTGGTTGATCTAAAGTGGTCTGTGTATTTTCCATACGTAAACCGAGCAAGTAGCTTATGTTATTTATCTTGGTACCATACTGTGCATAAACCGCATTAATATAGTTTTTGAAGTTAAATAAATTAGAAAGATTTGTGTCAATTTCAAAATCACCTGACATTGTATCAAACAATCTTACCTCATAATCTGTAGTCGTTGTGTTAAAATCTCCACGATATCCAAATTCAAATTGGCTATTTTCTCCAATTGGCAATACATAATCTGATCTCAACAATATATTAGATTCGTCTTCGATTCTACTCAATTTATCAACATCTATTCCATTTTCATTTGCTGTTGAGTTCATATCAGAATCACTATCTTCATACTGAAAATCAAACGTGAGTTTATGTCCGCTTGTTTTAAAATTTTTGGAATAATTGAATGCATATTGAATGGTCTTATTATCATTTAATTCAGGATTAATGCGAATAGTTTCATCTATAAGTAATCTATCAGCATCATATTGTAATAATTCTGTTATAGATCGGTCTTCGTTATCATTTTTTCTATAAACAATTGATGTTGTAATTGAAGATGAATTATTTACATACCATTCTATTCCAAAATTTGTGGTTAATCCTTTACTGATGTCAGTCCACTGCCGATTTTCATCCAGATAATTGCCGGTATCTTTATATCTGGTATTGTTAATCCAATAGCCTGGTGTTTCACGGTAGCTGTAACCTGTAGTATTGAAAAAATTGACATCACCAGTTCTATAATTTATATTACCTGAAATACCTGCCTGTGTCGGATCGCCAATATTGGCAGAAATTGCGCCGTTTAACCCTTGTAATTTACTACGACGTAAAATTATATTAATTATACCTGCAGTACCTTCAGATTCATACCTTGCTGAAGGTGACGTAATAACTTCTACCTTTTCTATTGACTCCGCAGGAAGTTGTTTTAAGGCATCATTAGAATTTAAACCAACAAGTGCAGAAGGCTTACCGTCAATAAGAATTCTAACACTTTCGTTACCTCTTAAGGCTACATTACCATCAGAATTTATAGATACGGAAGGAATATTATCTAAAACATCACTAACCGTTCCGCCACTTACTGTCAAATCTTTTCCAACATTATAAATTTTCTTATCAAGTTTTAACTCGACTGTGGTTCTTTCTGCAATAATTTCAACTTCTTCTAATGACTCTGTATCTGTTTCGAGTGAAAAAGTACCTAGATTTTCATCCCGTACAATTCTTTTGTTTGATAGCGTTTGTGCCTTATAAGACAAGTATTCTATAGTGATATTGTAAATGCCTGGTTCCACAGGAATACTAAAATTACCATTGGCGTCTGTAATTCCACCTGTTGTCATTTTCTGCTCTTTAATATTGTAAAAAGTAATAGTTGCGTATTCAAGAGGCTGATTGGTTTCTTGATCTAAAACTTTTCCAGAGACTTTAACTTCTTTCAAAGTAGGCGGTTGGGCATTTAAAAAATGAAGGCTAAAACTAATAAATATTAGAGCTAATATAGTCTTGGTCATATTAATGGTTTGGCTTTAGACCGCTAAAGTAAATTATGGTTTAACCAGCATAGGTTAAAATTGTGTTAAAAGAAAATGACTTCAAGCTTTAAGTTAAATAATAGACTTGATTATTTCTGTTGGCCTTCCAATAACTGCTTTGCTATTATTTATAATAATCGGACGTTCAATTAGTTTTGGATATTTTATCATAGCGTTAATGATAGCCGTATCAGAAAGCTTTTTACCTTTAAAAGATTCTTTCCAAATAGGCTCATTCTTTCTGACCAAATCCATTGGATTAATACCTAGAAATTCTAAAATCTCTCTTAATTCTTCTTTTGTTGGAATTTCTTCCAAATATTTGATGATTTCAAATTCTTTTCCAGAGTTTTCAAGTAACTCTAATCCTTGTCTTGATTTAGTACAACGTGGGTTGTGATAGATTTTAATCATTTTTACAAATTGATATTATATGACTTTAACTGCTCTATAAGTTTTCCAGCATTTTTAAATTGAATACCGTTGATACCTAATTGATTGGCTGCTTCGATATTTCTTAAATTGTCATCAATAAAAACGGAGTTTTCTGCATCAATGTTAAAACGGTCTAGTGTAATATCATATATTTTCTTAAAGGGTTTTCTAGTTTTCTCTTCGCCAGAAACTACTATACCTTCAAACCAATGTAAAAACTCAAACCTTTCAAGAGCAATTGGAAAGGTTTCATGACTCCAGTTTGTAAGTGCCACAACTTTATAATCGTTTGATTTTATTAATTTGTCAAGGACATCAACGGTTTCTGTAATAGGTCCACCAAGCATTTCTACCCAACGGCCATAATACATGCGAATTAATTCTTCAAACTCTGGAAATTTTGCTATGCGTTCTTTAGTTGCTTTTTCAATTGGGTAACCAGCATCCTGATTTTCGTTCCAATCATGTGTACAAATGTTATCGAAAAACCAATTCATTTCTTCTCTATTTCCTTTGAAAACATCTAAAAAAACGTATTCAGGATTCCAGTCTATTAATACACCGCCAAGGTCGAAAATTATGGTGTCTATTTTTTTCATAATTCTGTGTTGTTTTCTTCTTTTTGCCCCATCATCATTAGATAGGATTTTAAAAATGGTTCTATATCTCCATCCATAACAGCATCTACATTACCAGTTTCAAAACCTGTTCTTACATCTTTAACTAGTTTGTAAGGATGCATGACATAATTTCTTATTTGGCTACCCCATTCAATTTTCATTTTACCAGCTTCAATGTCATCTCTTTGAGCTAGTTGTTTGCTTAACTCAATTTCGTAGAGTTGCGATTTAAGCATTTGCAAGGCTCTAGCTCTATTATCGTGTTGTGATCGAGTTTCTGAACATGAAATTTGAATTCCTGTAGGCTTATGTGTCAATTGTACTTTCGTCTCTACTTTATTTACATTTTGACCACCTGCACCACTAGAGCGTGCAGTCGTTATTTCTATGTCAGATGGATTGATATCTATCTCTATGGTATCATCTACCAATGGATATACATACACCGAAGCGAAACTAGTATGGCGTTTTGCATTACTATCAAATGGTGAAATACGAACTAAACGATGGACGCCATTTTCCGCTTTTAGCCAGCCAAATGCGTAATCACCTTCAATTTCTAATGTTACTGTTTTAATACCAGCAACGTCACCTTCTTGGAAGTTAAGTTCTTTAACTTTAAAATCACTTTTTTCGGCATACATCAAATACATACGCATGAGCATGCTTGCCCAATCGCAGCTTTCTGTACCACCAGCGCCTGCAGTAATTTGAAGTACTGCACTTAAACTATCACCTTTTTCGGAGAGCATATTCTTAAACTCTAAACGCTCTATGGTATTTAATGCCTTATTGTGTTGATTGTCAAGCTCTGAAGCAGATACTTCTTCAGCTTTGTAAAACTCATAAAGTACCTCAAGATCTTCGACTAAAGATTTAACTTTGTTGTAATCTTCAACCCAATTTTTCTTTTCGCGAAGCACTTTCATTATTGCTTCGGCCTCTTTGGAATCATTCCAGAAATTTGGGTCAAACGTTTTTTCTTCTTCGTTTTGTATTTCAATTAGTTTGGCATCTATGTCAAAGATACCTCCTCAACGCTCCAAGGCGTTCTACAAGATCTTTTACTTGATCGGATGTAGTCATAAAATTTAAAGTTTTCACAAATTTAAAATTTAACAAACACTGAAGAAACTTTTATGCTTTTATTTTTTTAAAGTAAATTAAGTACTTTTGCTTTTCAATTTTTTAAAATGAAAAAGCACTATCCATTTTTAATTGTTTTATTGGTATCGAGTCAATTATTTTCTCAAGGATTAAAAGGGAAAAGCCTTAAAAGTTATAAAGGATTTTTTAATTTTTATTATGAAGAAGCACAGGATAAAATTTATCTTGAAGTAGAAACGCTTGATAATGAGTTTCTTTATGTCAATTCGCTAGTAACTGGAATTGGGTCAAATGACATAGGTTTTGACAGAGGGCAAATTGGAGACCAACGTGTTGTGAAATTCATTAGACGAGGCGATAAATTGCTTTTAGTACAGCCAAATCAAAACTACAGAGCTGTAACAGATAATGAACTTGAAAAGAAGAGTGTAGAGCAAGCTTTTGCTCAATCCGTTTTATTTGGTTTTGAAATTAAAAGTCAAACAGCTGGTAAATTTATTATAGATTTTTCACCTTTTTTATTACAAGATGCTCATGGCATTTTAGATACATTAGCCAGAAAAAATGAAGGTAATTATACTTTAGATTTGAGCAAAAGCGCTATGTCTTTAGAGCGTACGAAAGCATTTCCTAAAAATGTAGAATTTGAAACGCTTTTAACTTTTAAAGGAGAGCCAAAAGGCAAAAACATTAAAAGTGTGACACCAACACCTTCTTTAATTAGCGTTATTCAGCATCATTCATTTATAGAATTACCAGATGATAATTATAGAAAGAGAGCGTTTGATCCAAGAAGTGGTTCGATTTTCATATCATATTCTGATTATTCCACTCCAATTCAAGAACCCATAAAAAAGAAATATATCATTCGCCATCGATTGGAAAAATTAAACCCAACTGATTCGATAACTGAAGCTGTAGAGCCTATAGTTTATTATTTGGATCCAGGAACTCCAGAACCTGTTCGTTCGGCATTATTAGAAGGAGCCAGTTGGTGGAATGAGGCTTTTGAAGCTATTGGTTTCAAAAATGCATTCCAGGTAGAAATGCTACCAGAAGATGCAGATCCAATGGATTGCAGGTATAATGTTATTCAATGGGTTCATCGATCTACAAGAGGTTGGAGCTATGGTAATAGTGTTATTGACCCAAGAACCGGAGAAATTATAAAAGGCCATGTGAGTTTAGGTAGTTTAAGAATTCGTCAGGATTTTATGATAGCTCAAGCCCTTTTGAATAGGCCTTTTGCAAATAATGATCATAATTACAAGCCAATGTTAGATATGGCATTGGCACGCATTAGACAATTATCTGCACATGAAGTTGGGCATACACTTGGCTTTACTCACAACTTTGCAGCAAGTACAAATAACAGAGCCTCCGTTATGGATTATCCTCATCCTATGGTCAAACTAAGTGATGGAGAAATTGAATTAAGTGATGCTTATGATGTAGGCATTGGAGATTGGGATAAAACTACAGTAGCTTACAGCTATTCTCAATTTAAAAATACCGAAAATGAAAAACAAGCTTTAAATAACATTTTAATTAAAGCTCAAGACAAGGGTTTAAGATTTATGGCAGATAGAGATGCCAGAGCAAAAAATGGAGCCCATGCGTATGCTCATCTTTGGGATAATGGCACAAGTGCTTCAAAAGAATTGGAAAATGTCTTAAAGATTAGAAAAACTGCAATTTCTAATTTTTCTGAAGACAACATTAGAAATGGAGAAACCTATTCAACACTAGAAGATGTATTTGTTCCTTTATATTTTTTTCATCGTTACCAAACAGAAGCTGTTTGTAAAGTAATTGGTGGATTGAATTACAACTATGCTATAAAAGGAGAAGACGAAGTCATTGTTGAAACAGTAAAGCCTCAACAACAAAGAGAGGCTCTTAGCGCTTTGATGAAAACAATTACATCTCAAACATTAGCAATTCCAGAAAGTAAATTAAAATTATTTCCACCAAGAGTTTATGGCTCTCCAAGAACTCGAGAATCTTTTAAAGGTGTTACAGGAGTTGCATTTGATCCATTATCTGCTGTTGAAACAGCCAGTGATATGGCATTAAGTATTTTGTTCAATGCAGAACGCATGAATCGAGTTTATGAACAAAGCATATTTGATAAAGAGCAATTAACTGTCAATGAAATTTTGGAAACAGTTTATTCTGAAACCCTGAAAAAGAAACCAGAAAAAGGATATTTAGGAGAAGTTCAGCAAATGATTAATTTTTCTGTATTAAAAAATATTATGTCCATGTCGGCTAATGATAAGTTATTGCCTCAAGTTCAAGCTATTATCAATTTTGAGATGATGAAACTAAAAGTCATTTTGCAAGTTAGACATATTGATCCAATTGCAATGCTTATGGTTAAAAAAATAGATTCGTATTTAGGGAATCCTTCAGGTTTTAAGGCGGTAGCCTCACCAAAAATTCCAGATGGTTCGCCTATTGGGAATGATGTTTGTAATTATATTCTGGATTAACTTATTTTAATCATAAGTTTGCATAACATGATAGATTTAAGGAGTGATACAGTAACTAAACCTAATCAAGGCATGCTGGAAGCCATGATGCAGGCTAAAGTAGGCGATGATGTTTTTAAAGAAGACGAAACGGTTAATATTTTGGAATGTAGATTAGCAAATATGTTTGGAAAAGAACAAGCTTTGTTTTTTCCTAGTGGCAGCATGGCTAATCAAACGGCTTTAAAGCTTCATACCAATCCTGGTGAACAGGTTATTTGCGATAAGTTTTCCCATATTTACAATTACGAAGCTGGAGGCGCTTCTTTTAACAGTGGTATTTCTTGTAATTTAATTGATGGAAACAGAGGAATGTTTACGGCACAACAAGTTATAGAAGCTATAAATCCAGACGCTTTTTATTATGCAAAAACTACTTTGGTTGAAATTGAAAACACCACAAATAAAGGAGGAGGAGCGTGTTGGGATTTTAATGAGATTGAAGAAATAAAAAAAATCTGTAAATCGCATAATCTCGGATTTCATTTAGATGGTGCTCGCATATGGAATGCACTGATAGAAAAAAAAGAATCTCCTAAACAATATGGAGAAATTTTTGACACAATTTCTGTTTGTTTAAGTAAAGGGTTAGGTTGTCCAATTGGCTCGGTGTTGATTGGTAATGAAAAGATTATGCGGGATGCTATTAGAATTAGAAAGGTTTTTGGTGGTAATATGCGTCAAGTAGGTTATTTGGCTGCCGCAGGAATATATGCTTTGGATAACAATCTTGAACGATTAGCCGAAGACCATAAAAAAGCAAAAGAAATAGGAGAGTTATTATCAACTATGTCAATAATAAAAAAAGTAGAGCCTGTAGAAACTAATATTGTTATTTTTGAATTAGAAACAAGTGTCAATGAAAAAGATTTTTTAAGAACGCTTGAAGCCCATAACATTAAAATTATAGGAATGGGAAGTCATAAATTAAGAATTGTCACACATTTGGATTATTCCAGCAAGATGCATGATAAGCTTTTATCAACCCTTAAAGAACTTACATTTTGAGTATTAATAAAAGTTCTTTAAATCTATTTAAACATATCTAACCCAGGAATATTTGGCATACCTTCTTTTGCCACAGCAGCCAATTCTGTTTTGTTTACTTTTGTGGCTTTTTCAATAGCCTTATTAAGGATTAAAATTAGATAATCTTCAAGTTGTTCTTTATCAGACAGCAATTTATCATCAATACTAATGGATTTAATTTTTCTATTTGCCGTAAGTGTAACCTGTAACAATTCGTCATTACTTTTTTCATCGATTAAAACTGAATCCAAGCGTTTTTTTGTTTCTTCAACTTTCTTTTGGGCCTCTTTAAGTTTGCCCATCATATTCATCATATCTCCAAACATAGCTTTATAATATTTTATTGATTACAAAACTATTTAATTTTTCTATTTTTGAAACCTTAAAATTCAAGAATATAAATCTTTTCATTTGAAAAAATCATTTTCTCCTCCTAGAGCAAAGCAAATATCTAAAAAGCTTGTTAAACACAATGATGTTAGAATTGACGAGTACTATTGGTTGCGAGAAAGAGGAAATACCAAAGTTATAGATTATCTCAATAAAGAAAATGATTATCTAAAAGAGCAAATGAAACATACCGAGGAGTTTCAAAATTCTTTATTCGAAGAGATGAAAGGTAGAATAAAAGAAGATGACACAACAGTTCCTTATAAGTTAAACGGTTATTGGTATATAACGCGATATGAAAAAGGAAAAGATTATCCAATTTATTCGCGTAAAAAGGAAACTCTTGATGCTGAAGAAGAAATTCTTTTTGACTGCAATGAGATGGCTCAAGGCCATGCTTATTTTAAATTAGGAGGTATTTCTATAAGTCCTGATAACACAATGGCAAGTTTTTCAGTTGACACATTAAGCAGAAGACTTTATACAATTAGAATTAAAAATTTAGTATCTGGAGAAATTTATCCAGAAACTATTTTAAACACATCTGGTAGTGCTGCTTGGGCAAACGATAATAAAACGTTATTCTATACACAAAAAGATGTGGTTACATTACGCTCAAATAAAGTCTTTAAACATTTATTATCGACTCATCCCAATGGTGATTTGGAAATTTATGAAGAAACGGATGAAACTTTTAACACTTTTGTTTATAAATCCAAGTCAAGAAAATATATCATTATTGGTTCAACAAGTACTCTGACATCAGAATATAGAATTTTAAATGCCAACACACCTCAAGAGGAATTTAAGATTTTTCAAAAAAGAGAACGAGAATTAGAATATACAATTTCACATTACGGAGACAATTTTTATATTGTCACAAATAATGAAGGAGCCACAAATTTTAAACTTCAAAGAACAAGTGAATTAAATACAGAAAAAGAATACTGGAAAGACGTTTTGGAATACAGACCAAAAGTCTTAATAGAAGATATTGAAATTTTTATGGACTATTTGGTTGTAAATGAACGACAAAACGGATTAAACTGTATCCGTATCATAAGTTGGAATGGGAAAGAAGATTATTACTTGCCTTTTAATAATGAAACATATACGGTATCTATTGGTAATAATCCGGATTTTGATAGTGAATTTTTACGTTATACCTATAATTCATTAACGACACCTAGCTCCGTTATTGATTATAATTTTTACAGTAAGGATAAAGAAATTAGAAAAGAGCAAGAGGTATTAGGAGGGAAGTTCAATAAACACAATTATACATCAGAAAGAATTTGGGCAACATCAAGAGATAATGTTAAAATTCCAATGTCTGTTGTGTATAAAAAAGGAATAAAGAAAGATGGGAGTAATCCACTTTTGATATCTGCCTATGGTTCTTATGGTCATACAGTTGATCCATATTTTTCTAGTGTTAGGTTGAGTTTGCTTGACAGAGGTTTTATTTATGTTATTGCACATGTTCGAGGAGGTGAATATTTAGGTAGAGATTGGTACGATAATGGAAGACTTTTAAACAAAATGAATACTTTTTATGACTTTATAGATTGCTCCAAATATTTGATTGAACAAAAATACACCTCACAAGAGCATTTATATGCCTATGGAGGTTCTGCTGGAGGTCTACTAATGGGAACAATAATTAATTTAAACCCAGAATTGTATCATGGCATTATTGCAGCTGTGCCTTTTGTTGATGTTGTTACAACCATGTTGGATGATACTATACCGTTAACTACAGGAGAATATGATGAATGGGGAAATCCAAACGTAAAAGAATATTATGATTATATGAAATCATATTCGCCTTATGATAATATAGAAGCTAAAAACTATCCTAACATGTTGGTTACAACTGGCTTGCATGATTCACAAGTACAATATTGGGAGCCAGCAAAATGGGTTGCTAAATTAAGAAGACTTAAAAAAGATAAAAATAAAATACTTTTTCATATCGATATGGATTCAGGTCATGGTGGAGCTTCAGGGCGATTTGAAAGTCTAAAAGAAGTAGCATTGGAGTATGCTTTTTTATTCGATTTAGAAGGAATTGACCATTAATTAAAAAAAATGTTTATTTTTGCGAGGTTTAGGTTACATTTTATTTTGACACAAAATGTAGTTTTAAAAGTCATTTATGAAATATAAAAATCAAGTTTTTGATAATGTATTGGATTTGGTTGGCAATACACCGCTAATTAAATTAAATAATATGACCTCCGATTTTAAAGGTAAATACTTTGCAAAAGTAGAAGCTTTTAATCCAGGGCATTCTTCAAAAGATAGAATAGCATTATTTATTATCGAACAAGCAGAAAAGCGTGGTTTATTAAAGCCAGGAGATACCATTATTGAAACTACTTCTGGAAATACAGGGTTTAGTATAGCAATGGTCAGTATCATTAAAGGTTATGATTGTGTTTTAGCTGTAAGCTCAAAATCTTCGGCAGATAAGATTGATATGCTGAAAACAATGGGAGCTAAAGTATATGTTTGTCCAGCTCATGTTAGTGCAGATGATCCAAGATCATATTACCAGGTTGCAAAACGTTTGCATGAAGAAATTAAAGGGTCAGTTTATATCAACCAATATTTTAATGAATTAAATATTGACGCTCATTACTATAGTACTGGTCCAGAAATTTGGAAACAAACAGAAGGAAAAATAACACATCTTGTTGCCTGTAGTGGTACAGGTGGCACAATTTCTGGAACAGCTAAATATTTAAAAGAGCAAAATCCTGCGATCAAAGTTATAGGTGTTGATGCTTTTGGTTCGGTTATTAAAAAATATCATGAAACAAGAGAGTTTGATGAAAAAGAAATTTACCCATATCGTATTGAAGGATTAGGCAAAAATCTAATACCATCTGCAACAGATTTTGACCAAATAGATGATTTTGTAAAAGTAACCGACGAAGAAAGTGCTCATACTGCCAGACAAATTGCTAAAACAGAAGGATTGTTTGTTGGTTATACATCCGGAGCTGCAATGCAAGCAATAAAACAACTTAATGAAGTTGATCAGTTTAAGGAAAACGATATTGTCGTTGTTATTTTCCCTGATCATGGTTCACGTTATATGAGTAAAATCTATAGTGATAAATGGATGAGTGAACAAGGCTTCTTTGATAGTATTAATGAAGTGGCAGCAGAAAAGATTCAATATATAAAGTAAAAGTTTTAAAATATTCTTAAATGATAGTTAGCTTTTTTAATGGTTGACTATCTTTTTTTTAGAATTGATTGAAAAAAAAGATTATGTAAAAAGGGTATAAATCCCTAATTTTACAACCACTAACGAAGAACTAATAGCTTTCATGAAAGACTTATTTGAAAAAATTTATAGAGATAAAGGACCTTTAGGTAAATGGGCTTCTCAAGCCGAAGGATATTTTGTGTTTCCTAAATTAGAAGGTCAAATTGCTAATAGAATGAAATTTCGAGGTAAAGACGTTATTACCTGGAGTATAAATGATTATTTAGGATTAGCCAATCACCCTGAAGTTAGAAAAGTTGATGCTGAAGCAGCGAAACAATATGGTTCTGCTTATCCAATGGGTGCGCGGATGATGTCTGGTCACACAGACCTACACGAAAAATTACAAAATGAGTTAGCTTCATTTGTGAATAAAGAAGCTGCATACCTTTTAAATTTTGGTTATCAAGGTATGGTTTCGACTATTGATGCATTAGTAACAAAAAACGATATCATTGTTTACGATGTTGATGCCCATGCATGCATTATAGATGGAGTACGTTTGCATATGGGTAAACGTTTCACATATAAGCATAATGATGTTGAAAGTTTAGAAAAAAATCTTGAGCGTGCAACAAAAATGGCCGAGCAAACAGGTGGAGGAATACTAGTTATTTCTGAAGGTGTATTTGGAATGAGAGGTGAGCAAGGCAGACTTAAAGAAATTGCAGCATTAAAGAAGAAATACAATTTCAGGTTTTTGGTTGATGATGCTCATGGTTTCGGAACTTTAGGCAAAACTGGAGCTGGAGCTGGTGAAGAACAAGGAGTCCAAGATGACATTGATGTATACTTTGCCACGTTTGCTAAATCTTTAGCCAGTACAGGAGCATTTATTGCTGCAGATCAAGAGATAATTGACTTTTTGAAATATAACTTACGTTCTCAAATGTTTGCAAAGTCATTACAAATGCAATTGGTAGTCGGAGCACTAAAACGATTGGAAATGCTTAAAACTAACCCAGAAATGAAAGCCAAATTATGGAATAACACAAATGCATTACAATCTGGTTTAAAAAACAGAGGTTTTGACATTGGTACTACTCAAAGCTGTGTAACACCGGTATATTTAAAAGGAAGTATACCAGAAGCTATGGCATTAGTTCGTGATTTGCGTGAAAATTATGGTATTTTCTGTTCTATCGTGGTATATCCTGTAATTCCGAAAGGAATGATTTTGTTAAGATTGATACCAACCGCTACACACACTTTAGAAGACGTAAATGAAACTTTAGACGCTTTTGATGCGATAAGAAACCGTTTGGAAAATGGTACTTACAAGCGCCTGTCGGAAGCTGTAATAGCATCTATGGAGTAGATTAATAATTATAAAATTTAAAAAAAAACCGATGACCGATCATCGGTTTTTTTATTCAATATTTTTTCTGAAAGTTTTTCTTCGCTTGTGAATTTTAGAATTAAAATGTTTCCATATCTGATGAATGGCATAATTCTCCTTTAATTCTGGAGTTCTAATACAATTTTGAATTCCTTTAGCATTAAAAACCTCATAGTATTCATTAAAAATAACAGCTGTTATTCCTTTATTTTGATAGTCCTTGTCAATTCCAATTAAATAAAAGATAACATCTTTACTTTCCTTTCTAGCTTTTATTAACTTGAAAAAACCAAAAGGAAATGGTTTTCCTTTTATTTCTTGTAATGCTTTTGAAAATGAAGGCATTACAATTGCAAACGCAATCATTTTATCATCTTTGTCAACAACAAATTTTATATATTCTGGATTAATAAAATTAATGTACTTCTTTTTAAAGTATTCCTTTTGAATATCTGTTATAGCAACAAATGATGAGAGATTTTTATATGTTTCATTAAAGAGATCAAACATATCGTCTACAAAAGGCATGATATCTTTTGTTCTGGTAAAATTGAGAGCTTTAACTTGATAACGTCTTTTGATCAATTCATTTGCTTTTACAAATGTGTCTGGGTCTACATCGTTGAAAGAAAATATTGCTTCTATAAACTCTTTTTCTGGCTTAAAGCCTAATTGTTCTAAATGAGTTACATAATATGGGTAATTGTACCAGGTTATCATAGTGCCAATACTATCATAACCTTCAGTAAGCACACCAACTTTGTCTAAATTTGAAAATCCAACAGGTCCTTCAATATATTCTAATTGGTTAGCTTCACCTATTTTATCAACTTCATCTAAAAGGGCTTGAGTGACAGCGATATCATCAATAACATCAAACCATCCAAAGCGCATTTTTTTTAAATTTTGTTGATTCACTTCGTTCCAATTAATGATTGCCGCAACTCTGCCTACAATCTCATTATTTCTATATGCTAACAAAAAGGTAGCTTCAGCGCTTTTAAAAACAGGATTCGCATCTTTATTAAAAGATTCAATTTCTTGATTAATAATTGGTGGTATCCAATATTTGGAATCTTTATATAGTTTAAAAGGAAATTTTACAAAAGCTTTTAAATCTTTCTTGGTTTGAACTTTTTTAATTGTTATCATTCATCATTTGCTTAATCATTAAAATCAATGTCAGTTTCTTGTCTATTTCCTCTTTTCTTTTCTCGAGATCTTCTTTTTCCTTCTTCCTTGGCCGATCCTCCATTGTCAATCTCTTTGTCTTGGTGAAAATCAAATCTGTAGGAAGCACCAAAGTTTACACTAAGTACAGATGGTGTGTCTTTTGTGTTAAATGTTATTGCAGTATCCAGTTGAATATCTTTTCCCCATAAATATGCTCCACCAAGTCTGAATAAGTTATCGGCATAAAAGTCGCTTTTAATACCTTGAGCTTCTCCAAACACGACCCATTTTGGATTAAAAGAATGTGTTAAAGTAAGTATGTATTGAAAATCTGAATAGTCTGAACCAATTCTATCTTTAATTAAATTCATTACAAAAACCCAACCACCGGCTAAATTGTTTTGTGTTGCAATCATCACCTTGGGACTAAAACCTTCAACATCTGGCAAAGTATATGGGTTGTCTTTAGAATCATAATTTGCACCTACATAAACAGCTACAGCAGGAATTAAGCTATTCCATTTAAACTGATGATTTGCCTTCCAACTATACAAATTTGGTTTTTCTTCTTCAGCATTTTTATAAGGATCGTAAACCAAGTATTTTGCACCAAGAGTAAAATTTTTAAAGTTAGATCGCTTATCTTCAGATGTAATAACAGAACGATTATCCGTAAAGGTGTCATTTTGGTAAGTACCTTCAAGATTTATTTCCAATTCTTCAAAAAGTAATCCATATCTAGCAGAAAAATCTGCTCCAAAACCAGAAACTTCATATTGGAGAGGAGTATGCTCTTCTTTAACAAAATATGGACCTACTTCAAATTGTATGACATTCGTGCCAACAGAAAAGGCGCTTCTTGAAACACCAGGTCTGTTAGAATTAATCACATCTGTATACTGTGCATAGGCATTAAAACAAAATAGGCTAAAGACTATTATGATAAAGGGCTTTACTGGGTTCATAATTTTGGTGTTAGGTTTCAAATATAGAGATTTTATATTTTTTTATCATTCTACAACGGATTTTAAGTGGTAAGAATTGTATTTTTGCATAAAAATTAAATTATGTTGCAAGAAGCTTCTGCCGTAGGTTTGGTAAGAACGATTTTAATTATATTATTGATTTATTTTGGAATAAAAATCCTTTCAAGGCTCTTTGCTCCAATTTTAATGAAATATGTAGTAAAAAAAGCTGAAAAAAAGTTTGGTACTCAATTCGAAGGATTTCAAAAACCTAAAGAACAAAAAGAAGGCGAAATTTCTATTGATAAGATTCCAAAGACTAAACCTTCAAATAAAGATGTTGGAGAATATGTAGATTACGAAGAAATTGATTAATTTTCAAAATCACTGTTTAACTCGCATCTATGCAATTTAATTTTAATAAACTCATTCCTCATTTATTAGTTTTAGTTGGGTTTGTAATTTTATCATTGGCTTATTTTAGTCCAGTTTTGAAAGGCAAAAAGATATTTCAAAGCGATATTATGCATTATATCGGAATGTCTAAACAACAAAACGATTTTAATGCAAACACAGGAGATGAAACCTATTGGACTAACAGTGCTTTTGGAGGCATGCCGACGTATCAATTAGGTGCAAAATATCCTCATAACTATATTAAAAAACTAGATTTAACTTTACGATTTTTACCAAGACCAGCCGATTATTTATTTCTTTATTTTGTAGGGTTTTATATTCTACTATTAGTATTAAAAGTTGATTATAGACTTTCCATATTAGGAGCTTTAGCTTTTGGATTTTCTACATATTTGATTATAATTTTAGGTGTTGGACATAATAGCAAAGCTCATGCTATTGCGTATATGCCATTGGTTTTAAGTGGAATTATACTCACTTTTAAAAGAAAATATATTCAAGGTTTTTTATTGACCGCTGTCGCTTTGGCATTGGAAATAGTTGCCAATCATTTTCAAATGACCTATTATCTATTGCTATTGGTCATAGTTTTAGGAATTGCTTATTTAATTGATGCTTATAAAAAGAAACTTTTGCATCATTATTTCAAATCTGTTGGAATACTTGTTTTAGCTGTTATTTTAGCCGTTGGACTAAATGCAACCAATATTCTGGCAACTCAAGAATATGTTAAGGAAAGTATGCGAGGAAAAAGTGAACTCACAATAAATCCTGATAATTCACAAAAAGAAGAGTCTTCTGGTTTGAGTAAAGAATACATCACAGAATATAGTTATGGTTTATTGGAAACCTTCAATTTATATATTCCACGTTTTCTTGGTGGAGGAAGTTATGAAGATGTGGGTAAAGATTCTGATTTTTACGAATTTAACCTTCGGCAAGGTGCAACACCATTGCAGGCCAAAGAAATGGTAAAACAAACACCAACATATTGGGGAAATCAGCCCATTGTTGAAGCACCAGCTTATGTTGGAGCAGTAATTTTGTTCTTGTTTGTGCTAGCATTATTTTTGGTTAAAGGACGATTAAAATGGTGGTTGGTTGGAGGAACCATATTGTCATTATTTCTTTCATATGGGAAAAACTTTGGAATTCTAACAGATTTCTTTATTGATTATGTACCACTATACAATAAGTTCAGGGCAGTAAGCTCTATTCAAGTCATTCTAGAATTGTGTATTCCTGTTTTGGGAGTATTTGGATTATTTAGATTATTGAATGATTTTGAAAGGGAAGAAGATAAACATAAAGCTTTAAAATATACTTTTGGTATTACAGCTGGACTAGCCTTAATATTTTTGTTTTTTAAGACCAGTTTGTTTGATTTTGTTGGAGCAAATGATGGCTATTATCTCCAAAATTATGGTCAGCAATTTATAGATGCTTTAAGAGCAGACAGGCAAATGCTTTTTACACAAGACACATTAAGAACTCTAGTACTGGTATTACTTTCAGCTGGTTTGGTTTTTGCATATTTAAAGAAAAAATTGTCAGAAACTTGGGTCATTGTTGCTTTTGGAATATTAATTCTGTTTGATTTAGTAGGTGTAGATAAACGTTATGTGAATAATGATAATTTTGTTTCTTCATTACAAGTTAATAAGCCGTATCAAGCCAATGCAGCCGATTTAGAAATATTAAAAGACACAACTCATTTTCGTGTTTATGACATCGTTTCTGGGAATCAGCCTGCTAAAGCATCATATTTTCATAATTCAATTAATGGATATAGTGCAGCAAAATTAAGACGATATGACGAGCTGTATGATTTTCATATCGAAAAAAGTAATATGGAAGTTCTAAATATGTTGAACACTAAATATTTAATTGCTCAAGATGAAGAAGGTAACATTTTTCCTTATACCAATGAAGAAGCCAATGGTAATGCTTGGTTTGTTGAATACTTTAAAGAAGTTAACTCCGCAGATGAGGAAATTATTGCTTTAGACAGCCTTGATTCAAAAAGGGTTGCTGTTATAAATATAAATCAATTTAGAAATTCAAACAAAACAGCATTTATAGTAGATTCAACCGCTTCGATAAAAGTATTGGAGTACAAGCCAAATTATATAAAATACGAATCGAACAATAATCATGATGGGTTTGCAGTGTTTTCAGAAGTTTATTATCCAAAAGACTGGAAATCATATATAGATGGTCAAGAAGTACCTCATATAAGAGTAGATTATGTGTTACGAGGCATGGAAGTTCCTAAAGGAAAGCATATTATAGAGTTTAAATTTGATCCTCAAGTGGTTAAAACAGGAAGTAAGATTTCGTTGGCAAGTTCTTTTATCTTTTTGCTATTGCTTTTAGGTGGATTGTTTATAGAATTAAAAAATGAAATTCAGAAAGGTGCGTAAAGCACTCATCATAACATATTATTGGCCTCCAGCTGGCGGACCTGGTGTACAACGCTGGTTGAAGTTTGTAAAATACCTTCCAGAATTTGGTGTTGAACCTATTGTATATGTTCCTGAAAACCCTAATTATCCTATTCTGGACAAGAGTTTGTTATCTGATGTACCAAATAGTATTACTATTTTAAAACAGCCTATAAAAGAGCCTTATAAGTTTGCTAATGTTTTTTCAAAGAAAAGATCTCAATCAATTAGTAAAGGTATTATTAAGGAAAATGATAATCAAAGCATTTTGGAGAAGATGATGTTATACATCAGAGGGAATTTTTTTATTCCAGATGCTCGAAAATCTTGGATTAAACCATCTGTAAATTACCTTATAAAGTATATTATTGATAAAAAAGTTGATTTAATTATCACAACCGGTCCTCCGCATAGTTTACATTTAATAGGGTTGCAATTAAAAAAACAACTAGGAGTGAAGTGGATTGCTGATTTTAGAGATCCTTGGACTACGATAGGCTACCATAAAAAGTTAAAACTAACAAAGCGTGCTCAATTAAAACATCAAGAATTAGAACATGATGTCCTAAACTCTGCAAATCAAATTATTGTAACAAGCCCTTCAACCAAAAAAGAGTTTGAACAAAAAACAAATAGTCCTATTGAGGTGATAACCAATGGTTATGATTGCGTATCAATAAACAAATTAGAACTGGATACTAAATTTACATTATCACATATTGGGTCATTGCTTTCAGGAAGAAATCCAAAGATTCTTTGGCAAGTTTTAAAAGAATTGATTGAAGAAAATCAAGAATTTAAAAATAGTTTCCAATTAAATTTGGTTGGTTCAATAAGTGAAGATGTATTAAATTCGATAGAAAAATATATTTCAACTAATTATATTAATAAGGTAGGATATATTTCACATAATGAATCAATTAAATATCAAAAAAAATCACAATTGTTGATATTAATAGAAATCGATTCCGAAGAAACCAAATGCATTGTGCCTGGTAAATTGTTTGAGTATATGGTATCCAATAGACCAATTATTGCTATTGGTCCTAATTCGTCTGATGTTGAATATATTTTAAAAGAAACCAATACTGGACATTATTTCAATTATTCAGACTACGATTTAATAAAGGAAACAATTTTATCGCATTTTATAGCGTTTCAAAATGGAGAATTAAAATCTCATGCTATAGGATTACAAAAATATAGTAGGAGAGAACTAACCAAAACACTTGCCAAGCTGATATTATGGGAATAGTAATCTCACAGTCCATTAAAAATACAGTGATTACCTATCTTGGTTTTGTTATTGGTGCTATTAATGTATTATTTCTCTTCACCAATTTTTTGAGTGATTATTATTTCGGACTTATTACTTTTATTCTCTCAACTGCTAACATTATGATGCCAATTATGGCATTTGGCGTGCAAAATACTATCATCAAATTTTATTCGTCATTTAAGACTAGACAATCGCAAAACAGTTTTTTGACATTAATGCTTTTCTTGCCAATATTGATAATAATACCAGTTGGATTAATTGGATACTTCTCTTTTGATATTATTAGTCATTGGTTAGCAAAAGAGAACGATATCATTGGAGATTACGTCTATTTAATTTTTATCACTTCTATTGCATTTGCTTACTTTGAAGTGTTCTATTCTTGGTCCAAAGTACAAATGAAAAGTGTCTTTGGAAATTTCATGAAAGAAGTATTTCATAGAATTTGTATTACAATTCTTTTGTTTGCGCTTTATTTAAATTATCTAACAGTTAATCAGCTGATATTTAGTATTGTTGGTGTTTATATTTTGCGAATGTTGATTATGAAAATTTATGCTTTTAGTTTAAGATTTCCTGTGATAAAATTTTCAAAGATCAATGGTTTGAGCTCAATCCTTAAATACACATCATTAATTATTATTGCTGGGTCTGTCGCTAATGTAATTTTGGAGATTGACAAATTTATGTTAGGCCAATATGTTGCTATTGAAAATGTTGCCTATTATGGTGTTGCGGTTTATATAGCCACAGTAATTGGTGTACCTTATCGTTCTTTACACCAAATTGCAAATCCGTTAACCGCAAAGTATTTAAATGAAAAAAACAGTATTGAATTAGAAAATTTTTACAAGAAAAGTTCATTAAATCTTTTTATTATAAGTGGTTTAATTTTTTTGCTCATTATTCTTAATATCAATGAGTTATACAAACTTATACCTGATGAGTTTAGCGGAGGATTACTGGTTGTGTTTTTGATTAGTTTTTCAAAACTAATAGATAGTATTTTAGGAAATAATAATGCTATTTTGTTTAATAGTAATTATTACAGAATGGTTTTGGTATTAGGAGCTTTTTTAGCTGTGTTAACCGTATTGTTTAATTTGTATTTTATTCCTAAATATGGATTAAATGGAGCTGCCTTTGCTTCTTTTATAGCTATATTTATTTATAATGCTGCAAAAATTTGGTTTGTTCATGCCAAGTTTAGAATGATGCCTTTTACTTTAGATACTGTTAAAACCTTTGTGTTGATTTTGGTGAGTATTGGTGTTTTCTACTTTTGGGATTTTTCTTTTAGTCCAATAATTAATATTATTATTAAATCATTAATTATAACTTTGTTTTACGGTTTGATAGTTTACTTTTTTAGGTTTTCTGAAGATATTTCAACGATTATAGATTATTTACTCAAGAAAGTAAATATATAAAAAAAGCCCTGTGATGCTGCTTTGAGGCAAACTATTTCACAGGACTTTCCAACTAACCAACCAAAAAGTTATTGCCTTTTTTGGCTCGATCTTGATTTAGATCTACTTTTATTATTTTTTGAGCTATTACTCCTTTGAGGTTGAGCTCTCTGTTTTATTTGTTTAGTTCGCTTTGATACTTGTGGCGAATTTTTTGGGATCTTCTTATCATATTTACGAACACTAGATGGTTTTGGATTATTAACTACACGTTTGCTGTTTGTCGTTCTTTTGTTAACTACCTGATTTTTGCTAACATTCCTTTTAGAATTATTTACAATATTTACGTTTTGTTTGCTTCTTTTTATATTAGCATTCGTATTAACTCTTTGAGTTGAATTATTTCTTCTTATATCTTGTCTGCTATTATCTCTTCTAACGGAGCTATTTATGCTTTTAGTATTATTTCTTCTTGTATTACTACTTGAAACTATTTGTCTGTTATTGTCTCTTCTTAAAGAATTATTAACATTGGCAGTTCTTCTGCTCGAATTGTTATTTCTGTAAGCAGAAGCATAGTTTCTGTTTCTAACAACTGCTTCACCTCTTCTACTTGCAACTGAAGTTCTATATCTATAATTGTTAGTGTATGGTCTAGTATATTTATATCTAACGGGCTTATAATACTGTCTATACGGCCTATTATAAACAACACAATAATCATAAGCTGGCACTCTATAATAGCTATGCCATGGTCTGTAAGTATAATATCTGTTATAAACATTAATGTATCCTGTATAGTGTGAGAAAACATTATATCTGTTATAGTGAACATATAAACCACCTACTCGAGAAACATAACCATAGTTATTATAGTTTATCCTCACATTACCTGCTCTTACAATTCTACCATAGTAATCATAATAGATAGGGACATTTTCAATTTGAATTATCGCACCAAATTCATCATATTGCACATAAGCATTAAAATCATAACCAGAATTAAAACTCACATTTAAGCGAGGTGAACCAACAGATACATTTACGTTCGAACCATATCTTGGCATGTAGAAATCGAATTGACCATCTGGGAAAACAGAAAATTCAACACCACCTTCCATAAAGATAAATGAGTTGTCATAGCCTTTTATAAAAGTTGTGTTTATAACTGTATTGACATTGGTAGTAGTTGCATTTGCCGAAATTGCTACTATGAATAAGCAAGCAATTAGTAATGTAATTCGTTTCATAATATAAAGTTTTAAAAGTTCAATATTATAATACCAAACAGCGTGCCAAAACTTTTTTTGATAATTTGATATCAACTTAATTATTGATAATCAAGTATTTAATTTAATTTGTTTTTTATTACTTTTATAGTGCTAACCAATATTTAATGGAGACTAACATTACCATTTGTAAAAACTGTGAGAAAGAACTTAATGAGAACTTTGAATTTTGTCCTCACTGCGGGCAAAAGACCAAGGATGAGCTTACCATTGGTGTTTTATTTTACAACACGATAAGTAATTATTTTTCTTTTGATGCTAGATTTTTTAAGAGTTTTATTCCTTTAATGTTTAAGCCCGGAATTCTTGCCAAACGGTTTATTCAAGGTAAACGATTATTGTATCTACATCCTGCGCAAATGTACTTGTTCATTTCGGTTATATTTTTCTTTTTGTTTGCGATTTATTCAAGAGATTCGGTAAAAAAATTTGATGAAGTTCTAGAAAAGGGATTTAAGAGCGATGCAATTTTAGAATTTGACTCTGTTCCCAAACGTGTAACAGACTCAATAGAAATTAGGAAAATAGCTGAATCTTTAAAGGATGATGGAGTAATAACAGGTTTGAAGGATGAAGAGTTTGAACAACTGGATTCTATTTTAAAAGAAAGTACACAGCCAAAAAATATTACATCAATGACATTTGATTATGATAAAAACAAGGTAGATTCTTTAATTGCTGTTGGAGCGCCAGAATCTGAAAAGTTGAAGGCCATGGGAATGCCAGACGACGCAGGATTTTTGAAAAGACGTTTTTATAGGCAATTGCTTAAATTCCAAGAACAAAGTGGAAAAGGAATATTACAAGCTTTTTATGATAGTATACCAATATCATTGTTTGTACTTTTACCAATATTCGCATTAATTTTAAAGTTGTTCTTTTATAGGCGAGGAAGTTTTGCTCATCATCTAGTATTCAGTTTCTATTTTTTTTCATTCCTTTTTACAACTTTTAGCATCATATTACTTGCAGAACTAATTTTTGAAATTCCAGGTTGGATTAAATGGTTGGTCTTTTTGTCTACTTTTTTCTATTTGTTTCTAGCAATTCGACATTTTTACCAGCAAGGATATATAATTAGTTTTATAAAAACTAGCATAACATCTTTTATTTACGTGATTATTGTCATTCCAATAGCTGCGTTCTTGGTAGTAATGGGCTCTTTTTTATTTTATTAAAAACTTTAAAGTTTCCCTTTTAAAAAAGTTCCAGTAACAGATTTCTTATTTATTATAAGTTCTTCAGGTGTTCCTTCTGCAACAAGATAGCCACCATTTTCACCACCTTCAGGCCCTAAATCGATTATATAATCTGCACATTTGATAAGTTCTAGATTATGCTCAATAACAATTATAGAATGCCCAATATTAATTAATGATTGAAAGGATTTGAGCAATTTTTTTATATCATGAAAATGTAATCCAGTTGTTGGTTCATCGAAAATAAATAATGCATTATTACTTTTTGAACCCTTGCCTAAAAAGGAAGCCAATTTAATACGTTGTGCTTCACCACCGGAAAGCGTAGAAGAACTCTGCCCTAAAGCAACATAACCCAATCCAACATCTTGTAATGGTTGCAACTTATTTTGAATTTTTGTTTGCCTATGTTTTACGAAAAACTCAATCGCTTCATCAACAGTTAAATTTAATACATCATCAATAGATTTTTCTTGAAAAGTAACTTCGAGCACTTCTTTCTTAAACCGTTTACCATTACATGCCTCACAAGTTAAATGGACATCTGCCATAAACTGCATTTCAATAGTCACTTCACCTTCGCCTTTACAAGTTTCACAACGACCACCATCTACATTAAAGCTAAAATGTTTAGCTTGATAGTTTCTGATCTTGCTTAATTTCTGATGTGAGAGCAAAGCCCTGATGTCATCATAGGCTTTGATATATGTTACAGGATTTGATCGTGAAGAGCGGCCTATTGGATTTTGATCTATAAACTCAACATGCTTTAAATTATTAAAATTTCCTCTTAACTCTGTAAATTGTCCCGCTTTATCACTAAAATCTGTAATATGCTTTTGTAAAGCAGGAAATAATATTTTTTTTACGAGAGTACTTTTTCCACTTCCTGAAACGCCAGTAATTACAGTGAGCATTTCTAAAGGAAAACATACATCAATGTTTTTAAGGTTATTTTCACGTGCTCCAATAACCTCTAAGTGATATTTAGATTTCCTGCGTTCTTGGGGGACTTCAATTTTTAATTGTCCGTTTAAATATTTGGCAGTCAAAGAATCTGATACCAAAATATCTGTATAGCTGCCACTAGCAACAATATTACCTCCAAAGGTTCCTGCCTCTGGACCAATATCAATAATTTCATCAGCAGCTTGAATAATGTCTTCGTCATGTTCAACAACAATAACAGTATTTCCTAAATCTCTTAATGATTTTAAAACAGATATAAGGCGTTGGGTGTCTTTAGGATGAAGTCCTATGCTTGGCTCATCTAAAATATACATTGAGCCTACAAGACTACTACCTAAAGATGTTGCCAGATTTATTCTTTGGCTTTCACCTCCGGAAAGTGTGTTTGATCTTCTATTTAATGTTAAATAATCTAAACCTACATTTGAGAGAAAGGATAATCTATCATTTATTTCCTTTAAAAGTCTTTTGGCAATTTTTGTATCATAATCATTTAATTCTAATTCCTCAAAAAATTGTGAGAGTTTGTTTAGAGGCTTTTCAACTAAATCTGTAATTGACAAACCACCAATTTTTACAAAGTTTGCTTCTTCTCTTAATCTTTTACCATGACAAAGCTTGCACTTTGTTTTTCCTCGATATCGAGATAACATAACTCTATTCTGAATTTTATAGGCTTTTGATTCAAGTTCGGTAAAAAAAGAATTTAATCCTTCAAAATACTTGTTGCCATCCCAAATAAGTTGTTTTTGCTCATCAGTAAGCTGATGATAAGGTTTGTGTACGGGAAAATTGAAATGATGGGAGTTATTAACCAGCTGGTCTCGATACCAACTCATGCTTTCGCCACGCCATGGGAATATAGCATTTTCATAAACTGATAGCCCAGTATTTGGTATAACCAAATCCTCATCAATTCCAATGATGTCGCCATAGCCTTCACATTTTGGACATGCACCATAAGGATTGTTAAAACTAAACAGATGAATATTTGGTTCTAAAAAAGAAATTCCGTCAAGCTCAAATTTATTACTGAAATAGTGTTGTTCATTATTGTTTAATGATTCTATGATGCATTCATTTTTACCTTCAAAAAAAGCTGTTTCAATGGCATCACTTAAACGATTGAAAAAATCTTCATCATTTTTGGTTATAATTCTATCTACAACCAAAAAGATAGTTTTTATAGATTTTTCATATGATTCAGCTTCTTCAATTCTTAAAACGTCTTCATTTATTTTTATTCTGGAATAGCCTTGTTGTTTTAATGTTTTTAGCTTATCGTCCATTTGACGACCTTTTTCCAAGTGAATAGGAGCTAATAGTAATAATTTTTCGTTCTCTGGAAATGTCTTGATATAATTTAAAATATCGGTAATTGTATCTTTACTTACTAATTTTCCAGATTTTGGAGAATAGGTTTTACCAATTCTTGCAAATAATAACTTTAAATAATCATAAATTTCTGTTGTTGTACCTACTGTAGATCTTGGATTTGTAGAGTTTACTTTTTGCTCAATTGCAATTGCAGGAGCAATACCTTTAATATAGTCTACTTTTGGCTTATTAAGCCTTCCTAAAAACTGTCTGGCATAACTTGAGAGACTTTCTACATATCTTCTTTGGCCTTCTGCATACAAAGTGTCAAATGCTAAACTAGACTTTCCCGAACCAGATAATCCTGTGATTACCACTAATTTATTTCTAGGAATAACAACATTAACATTTTTTAAATTATGCAATTTTGCACCTTTAATGATGATGTTTTCTTTTGGATTAACTTCTAAAATGTTAGTGTTCATAAGACTTTTCGAGGAATAATCTTGCAAAGATACTATATCTATTTCAGCTTAAAAAATAGATTGCATCTTAACGAATTGTTAAAAAGTTGTCCAAATTTTTGTTTTTTAGGAACGATTGTTGTTATATTTGGTATTCAAATCAAAACAAAATTATATTTGCCTATAGCATAATATTACTTTTTAAATTTTAACCCCAAGTAAAGAAGACTGCTTCTTTGATTAAAAGTAATGATTATGCAAAACCAAGTTATTTCAGATGCTATTCTTGTAAGTAGCTATATTAATGGAGATGAAAATGCTCTAGAGACTCTTATTAACAGGCATAAACAACGTGTTTATAGTTTTATCTACTCTAAAGTGTATGACAAAGATATAGCGGAAGATATTTTTCAAGATACTTTTATAAAAGTTATTAGAACTTTAAAAAGAGGTGCTTACAACGAAGAAGGTAAGTTTCTGCCTTGGATTATGCGAATTTCTCATAATCTGATTATAGATCATTTTAGAAGAAATAATAGAATGCCAAAGTTTGATAACAGTGGTGAATTTAGTATTTTTTCTGTTTTAAGCGATAACGCTTTAAATGCTGAAAAACAGATTATTAAAGACCAGTTGGAAAATGATGTAAGAAGACTTATAGAAGAACTTCCTGAAGATCAAAAGCAGGTTCTTTTAATGCGTATGTACAATGATATGAGTTTTAAAGAAATTTCAGATAAAACAGGTGTAAGTATCAATACTGCCCTTGGGCGAATGCGTTATGCATTAATCAATATGAGAAAAATAATTGAAAAACATAATATTATTTTAACCAATTAATACAATAAAGTAATTTTTCTTGCGTTAAGAATGTAATTAACTACAAAATTAACGTAATGGCAAAACTTTACTCTGAACGTTCTATTAAACATTTGAACAACGTACAACCGAGAGAAGAAACGGTTAAATTTCTTCTGAATTATTCTAAGGCTTTAAGTGTTATAAATTGTAATAAGATGAAGTTTGAAGCACTTCTCAACTAAACTTTGAAAAGTCCTGATAGTTAGTCGTCAGGACTTTTTTATTTTATAGTAATATTTTATTACAGATCGTCTTCCAATTGTTTTTGTAATAATATCTTTATCAAGATTCCATCCTCTAGCAGGAGAATACTCTCGCCCATACCAAATTATTTGCAAGTGTAAGTCATTCCAAAGGGATTTAGGGAACAACCGCTTTGCATCTTTTTCAGTTTGTACAACATTTTTACCATTGCTCAATCCCCAACGATACATTAATCTATGGATATGAGTATCTACAGGAAAAGCAGGAATGTCAAATGCTTGAGACATGACAACACTTGCAGTTTTATGCCCTACAGCAGGCAATGCTTCCAATGCTTCAAAACTTTGTGGGACTTTACCATCATACTTTTCTATTAAAATTTCAGATAATCCGTGAATACCTTTGCTTTTCATTGGAGAAAGTCCAACAGGTTTAATAATTTCTCTAATTTCTTCAATAGTTAATTTGACCATATCATAAGGGTTATCTGCTTTTTTAAAAAGAATTGGAGTTATTTGATTAACTCTCACATCAGTACTTTGTGCCGATAAAAGCACTGCAATTAGCAAAGTGTATGGGTCTTTATGATCTAATGGGATAGGTATTTCAGGGTAGAGTTTGTTAAGTGTTTCTATAACAAAATTTACTTTTTCTTGTTTGGTCATTTATTGTACATTTGCATTGGCAAAGTTAAGAAATATGACCACATTAAAAGTAGGAGATAAGGCTCCAGATTTTAAAGCTAAAGATGAACAAGGAAATGTTGTTTCGTTGTCAGATTATAAAGGAAAAAAATTAGTTGTTTTTTTCTACCCAAAAGCCAATACGCCTACCTGTACTACAGAGGCTTGTAATTTAAGAGACAATTATAAAATATTGAAAGATTATGGGTATGAGATTTTAGGAGTAAGTGCAGATACTCAAAAAAGACAAAATAATTTTAAAAAGAAGTATAATTTTCAATACCCTTTGATTGCTGATGTTGATAAAACCATGATTAATGCTTTTGAAGTTTGGGGACCTAAAAAATTTATGGGCCGTACTTTTGATGGAATACATCGTATAACTTTTGTAATTGACGAACTAGGTGTGATTACAAAAATTATAAATAAAGTGAAATCTAAAGAACACGCCTTACAAGTATTGGAATAATATAAAGATCGAATTATCTTTTATGTCTTATTTTTTTGTTTAAAATCATTGGCTTTCTTGTGTAACCAAACATACGGTAGTCTTTTATTATATCTGCAATACCTTCTGGAAGCATGTCTTTCCATCCTGCTTTACCATCAGCGATTAATTGAAAAATCTCACGAGAAAATATATTTAAAACACTAGCATCATAATCTTTAACATCAATTACTTTACCATTATATTTAAAGAACTTGTACAATTCTTTCATCCTTGGATGTACTTTGATATTTTCACTTGTAACTAATTCACCAGTTTCTGTATCAATCATAGGATAGAGATACACTTTTAAATCTTTAAAAAACAACTTACCAAACGCTTCTAATATTCCACCACTCAAATGGCGATAATATTTTTCGTCAAATACATCTACTAAATTGTTGACACCCATTACAAGTCCCATTCTGTTTTTACTATAAAGCGAAAAGTATTCAACGAGTTTATAATATTCTCTAAAATTTGAAATTAATACCGTTTGACCTAAAGAACATAATAAATCAGCTCTATCCATGAAGTCTTGTTCATCAATTTCACCTTCGGCACGTAAATTAGATAATGTAATTTCGAAGAGAACCTGGGTATTTTCTTCATCAACCTTGTTTTCGCTAATAAACATTTTATATGATTTTTCATACATATCCATATTTACCTTGGTTACTGGTCTAAAACTTCCGCGAAGTGCTAAAATATTTTTTTTGTACAAAGCACTTGCAGGCAGAACATTATTGCCGTCTGGATCAAACATTACAGCATCGGTCATACCATTTTTAACCAATTGTAAACTCATTAATCTATTATCTACATCTTTAAAAATAGGACCAGAAAAGTTAACAGTATCAATTTCTAATTGGTCTTTATGTAAATGATCATATAAGTATCGTAATAATTTTTTTGGCTCATTGTACTTATAAAATGCACCATAAATTAAATTAGTTCCTAAAATACCTAATGTTTCTTGTTGCAAACGCGCATCGGTTTCTTTAAAACGAACATGCAATACAATATCATTATATTCCTGATTGGCCTCAATTTGATATTTTATACCTACCCAACCGTGACCTTTAAATTGTTTTGCAAAATCAATTGTTGCAACTGTATTAGCAAAAGCAAAGAAAATTTTATTGGGGTGCTTATCTCTAGTAATGCGTTCTTCAATAAGGTTTACCTCGTGATTTAACATTTTTCTTAACCGAGATTCAGTAACATAACGCTTATCATCTTCAATGCCATAAATAGCGTCACTAAAGTCTTTATCATAGGCTGACATGGCTTTTGCAATTGTTCCAGAGCCACCACCAGCTCTAAAAAAATGCCGAACAGTTTCCTGACCAGCACCAATTTCGGCAAATGTGCCATAGATATTATCGTTAAGATTTATCTTAAGCGCTTTGGTTTTTAGTGAAGGGATATCATCAATTTTTTTATCACCTTTTATAGTAATTTCATTATCATTTCTTTTAGTAATAGCCATATCCGTTTTTGTTGGAACAAAAATAGAAAAAAAAGATCTTTTAAATTAAAAATTAAGCTAAAGAGTGTATAATGTTTTTTAAAACGAAAAGTTTACATTTCTTTTATTTCAGCAATAATAGCTTGTATTGAAGCTTTGGCATCTCCGAAAAGCATTGAAGTTTTAGAGTTATAAAACAGTTCGTTTTCAATACCAGCATAACCTGGTTTCATACTGCGTTTGTTTACAATAATATGCTTGGCATTTTCTACATCTAAAATAGGCATTCCATAAATTGGACTTGACGGATCATTATGTGCTGCAGGATTAACCACATCATTAGCACCAACTACAAATACGACATCTGTATTAGGAAATTCGGAGTTAATATTTTCCATTTCAACTAGCTTATCATATTCTACATTTGTTTCAGCCAATAAGACATTCATATGACCTGGCATTCTTCCTGCGACTGGATGAATAGCATATTTAACTTCTATACCTTTGCTTTCTAATAGCTGTTCTAGTTCATGAATGACATGTTGTGCTTGAGCAACTGCCAGACCGTATCCTGGAACTATAATGACATTTTGAGAATAATTCATTAAAATAGCGACGTCACTTGGAGAAGCTTCTTTAATAACTCCCATAATTTTATTACCTTCTTGAGAAACAGTTGAAATATTGCCTTCTCCAAAAGCACCAAATATGACATTGGACAATGGCCTGTTCATTGCTTTACACATTGCAAGTGTTAATATTGTTCCAGCGGATCCCACTAAAATACCTCCAGTAAGCATGACCATGTTTCCATATAAAAATCCAGCAAAAGCAGCAGCTAAACCAGTAAAAGAATTTAGCAGAGATATGACAACTGGCATATCTGCGCCACCAATAGGTAAAACAAATAAAACACCATAAACCAAAGCAGCAAGGAATAGTATATACAAGTATAATTGGCTATCGCTGTCATTTATAATCATAAAAGCACCGAAGGCTAGCATTGTCAATAAGAACACATTGTTTAGAATATTGTATTTAGGTAATCGGAGTGGTTTATTTAGAGTCCCGTTAAGCTTTGCCCAAGCAATCATACTTCCTGAAAATGACACACTACCAATAATCATTCCTGCAATGATTGTGAATATTGACAATGTATCTCCTGTATAATGGTGATATTCAATTAGACCAATTAACGCAGCGCTGGCTCCGCCCATACCGTTAAACATAGAAACTAATTCTGGCATTTTGGTCATGTCTACTTTTTTAGCAACAGCCCAGCCTATAATTGTACCGATAAAAATAGCAATACCAATTAAGATATATATTTGATCAGATACTTCACCTTGATATAAAAATAATGTGCCAAAAATTGCTAAAGTCATTCCTGCAGCAGCAATTAAATTACCTCTTCTTGCAGTTTCTGGATGACCTAACATCTTTAAACCTAAAATATAGGTTATAGATGCTACTATATATATAAACTCTAAACTGAAAATGTATTCCATTATTTTTTCTTTTTAAACATTTCTAACATGCGGTCGGTTACTACAAATCCTCCAACCACATTTAATGTACCAAGTAAAACAGCTACAAAACCTAATGCTTGAGCTAGTATATTATCAATGTCAGCACCTAGCATAACTAATATTGCACCAATTATAACAACCCCATGTATTGCATTTGCCCCTGACATTAAAGGAGTATGCAATACTGCTGGCACATGACCAATTACTTCTACACCCACAAAAATCATCAAGATTACGATATAAATCATTTGAAGATTGCTACTTATAAATTCTATAAATTCTGTCATATTTCTTCTGTTTTTCCGTTTTGTCTAATCTCTCCGTTAAATACTATTAAGGTTTCATCAGTAATTTCATCTTTTAAATCCCATTTAAATTGATTATCATCGGTTAAATGAATCAAATAATTATACATATTCTTTGCATATAGATCGCTTGCATTTGTAGATACACTCTCTGGCGCAATCGTTGTTCCAATAATTTTTACACCATGTTTTACAACTGTTTTATTAAATTCGCTTAGCTCACAATTTCCCCCTTGAGCTGCAGCTAAATCGATGATTACAGCACCATTTTTCATTTGTTTTACCTGATCTTCTTTAATTAATACAGGCGATCTTCTTCCAGGGACCATTGCTGTTGTGATAACCAAATCGGCTTGGAATAATGATTTGTTAACAGCTTTTTGCTGGCGACGTGCATAATCTTCTGAAGCTACTTTTGCATAAACACTATTCATATCTTCTCCTTCATCCTCATTGTTTACAGTAATAAATTTTGCACCAAGCGACTCTGTTTGTTCTTTGGTCTCTAATCTAATATCTGTGGCCTCGACAATTGCTCCTAATCTTTTGGCTGTAGCAATAGCTTGTAAACCAGCTACTCCAACACCATAAATTAATACTCTAGATGGCGTAATGGTTCCGGCAGCAGTCATCATTAAAGGAAATATTTTCGTCATCTCATAGGCTCCTAAAATAACAGCCTTATAACCAGCCAAATTACTTTGAGAGCTTAACACGTCCATATCTTGTGCTCTTGATATTCTTGGCATAGCATCCATTGAGAATGCTGTTGCTCCAACTTGAGAAATATGTTGCATTTCTTTTGGATGTGATTTATGGAATAGTTGAGCTATAATAATCTGTCCCTTTTTTAGAAGATCAATTTCACTATTATCAAAAGGATTAATTTTAATCAATACATCAGCGTTTTTAAAAATGTCTTCTTTAGTTCTAATTTGCGCTCCAGATTTACTATAATCAGAGTTTTTATATGATGACTTTATACCAGAATCTTCTTCGATAAAAACCTCAAAACCCTTATTTTTAAGTTGTTCAGCTATCTTTGGCGTAATAGAAACACGTCTTTCACCTTTTTGTGTTTCTTTTAAAACCCCTATGTTCATTTTATATTTTATTTATGTTATCTGTAAATTTAAAATTAAAATAAACTATAAAATCTGATTTTTATCATCTTAATAGTTTAATCATAGAACATTTTAAAAAAATGTTCTATGAAATTAAAGTATTTTTATAATATTCGTAACATTTAAAGCTCTTTTGGTTAGAAATCTATGAAAATCACATTTCTCGGAACAGGAACATCACAAGGAATTCCAGTAATTGGTAGTACGCACCCTGTTTGTTTAAGCGATGATATAAAGGATAAAAGATTAAGAGTATCTGTACTTGTAGAATGGGATAACTATTCCTATGTTGTTGATTGCGGTCCAGATTTTAGACAGCAAATGCTCAATGCAAATTGCAAAAAAATTGATGGCATTTTATTTACACATGAACATGCGGATCATACCGCTGGTTTAGACGATATTAGACCGTTTTTCTACAGACAAGGTAATATTCCAATATATGCAAAAAAACGTGTCTTAAAATCTTTAAAAAGGCGTTTTGGCTATATTTTTACAGAGAAAAATAAATATCCTGGTGCTCCAAGTGTGAAACAAAACAAAATAAACAATAAGTCATTTACATTAGGGAATATAGATATTATACCAATAAAAGGATTTCATAATCAACTTTCTGTTTACGGGTTTAAGTTTAATGATTTTGCATATTTAACTGATATGAAAACGGTCGTAGACAATGAGATAGAAAAAATTAAAGGAGTAAAAGTTCTAGTTATTAATGCTTTAAGGCATGAACCCCATGAATCTCATTTTAATTTAAAGGAGGCTTTGGAGTTTGTAAATAAAGTAAATCCTGAAACCACCTATCTCACCCATATTAGCCATCTACTTGGGTTTCACAAAGAAGTGCAATCAACTTTACCAAGAAATGTCTTTTTAGCCTACGATAACTTACAAATTACGATATAATGAAGAATAAAATTTTTATGTATTTGTTTATTTTTTCTGTGCTGTTAATTTTATTTCAGTATGTTAATTTTAAAGGAATTCACGAAGAAAGTATAAAACAAACGGAATCTTTAAAAAATGAAATAGAAAAACTCAAAGACTCTGTCACAACTCTAGAAGATGATATTTTAGAATTATCGCATTTTAACCTTGATAGAAATGAAGACGCTATCTCATATTTTGAAAGAGATGGTTATAATGTTGATGAGTTGATTCCTTTCATAAAAGATGAGTTATATCAGCTTAATATTTCAAAAGGTGAACATCCTTTGATTCCATATAGTTCCGAAGATGGTGGCAAAATGCTTATTAACACTGTAAAACTATTAAATCATAAATGGATAATAGCCGATTTTTCCGACGGACAATTTTGGGGAGAAATGTTTATAACCTATCAAATTACAGAAAAAAGAGAATTGAAATTTAGGGTAGTTGAGTCTTTTCTATATCCACTTTATTAATTTGTATAAGCAATACCCTTCTGTTTTTTAGATTCTCCAACATATGAATACTCAAATGTGTATGACGAATCTGTTGTAGTTAGTATTTTCAAGTGAACATCTTTTTTTTCAATCCTATTTTTCGGATTAATTGTTTTAAAAATCATCTCACAATCGTTAATCCATCTTACATTGGAGGAATCTATTTTATCTTCAAAAACCTCTACTTGCAGATTATCAGTGCGTTTAAATCTGGAAGTGTAAGTAATACCATCAATGACAATTTCACTATAAAAACTTCCATTTTTGTAAAGATTACAATTACGCTCTACTTGATAACAGCCTGAAAAACTAATCAAAACCAATAATAGCAATAAATATTTCATTTACTTTAATTTTAGGCAAATCTACTAAAGTAATAGCTTATTTTTCGAAATCCTCGAAGCTTCCATCAGAATAAAAAATCACTATTCTATTAATAACTTTACTTTTTTCAATTCTATTTTTTGAACTGTTTGTTTTTGATAGAATTGAAATTTCTTTTCCCGAATTAGTAGGGAAGACTCCTTTACCATTTAAAAGCCAATACATTTCAACTTCTGGATAAGAGGAAAGAATTTTTAAAACAAAATCTAAACTTGGTTTATTTCTGCCAGAAAGTATGTGAGAAATACTTGAACGTTGTACTCCAATTTTTTCAGCAAAAGAGGAGGACGATTCACCATAGTAGTCAATAACTTTTTGAAGTCTTTTAGCAAAAGCATCATTGTTTATCATTGTAAACCATCTGTTAGTTAATTTTAAGTACAAAAGTACTTTTTAAAACGATAAACAGTGCAAAATAGTATAAAAATTATATAGTACAAATAACTTAAAACTTTATATAAATAATGATAATATACTGAAAAACAATAATATAAAGTTCAAAATATTAATCACATTAAATTTCGTTAACAAATGCTGGCTTTTGTTTACAAAACTGAACACTAAACGCTTTAATTGATGTTTACAAATGTAAAATAGTAAATGTTTACATTTGTATTCCAACTTTATTTAATGCAAGTAGAACGAATAAAACTGATCTTTAACAACAATAAAGAAAGAACACTTTTTGGCCGATATATTAGTAACGATCATATATTGCCTTTACTAGAAAAATTAAAAGGCCATTTTCAAGTTTCTCATATTGGAAATTCTGTTAACGAAGCTCCTATTTACTCTGTTCGTGTTGGTCAAGGCAAAAGGAAAATTTTGATGTGGTCTCAAATGCACGGGAATGAATCTACTACCACAAAGGCTATTTTTGATTTATTAAATGCATTTGCCAATAAAGTTGATGATTTAGATTCTATTGTAAAGAATTGCACTCTTTTAATAATTCCAATCCTTAATCCCGACGGTGCAAAAGCGTATACAAGAGTAAATGCGAATCAGATAGATTTGAACAGGGACGCACAAGATTTATCACAACCAGAAAGTATTGTTCTTCGTAAAACTTTTGAAGAATTTCAACCTAATTTTTGCTTTAATTTACATGGTCAGCGTACAATCTTTGGCGCTGGAAATACAAGTAAATCAGCAACTGTATCATTTTTAGCTCCTTCTCAGGACGAAGAATGTACCGTTACGACCAATAGAAAAATTGCCATGGAAGTTATTTGCGAAATGAATGGATTTCTACAGATTCAAATTCCTAACCAGATTGGTATATATGATGACACCTTTAATATTAACTGTGTTGGAGATACTTTTCAAAATTTGGGAGTTTCGACTATATTGTTTGAGGCTGGTCATTATGCAAATGATTATGATAGAGAAATTACTAGAGAATTTATATTTCAATCATATATAATCGCTTTAAGTTATATTGCAAATAATAAAATAGACGGAAATAAACATTCTCTATATTTTGATATTCCTTTAAATCAAAAAAACTTTTTTGATATTATTATAAAAAATGCTTTAATAGATCCTTATGAAAAGTTAATATCTGATGTAGGTATATTGTATAAAGAGGAATTAATTGATGGAAAAGTAAATTTTACGCCAAAAATTGAAAAAATTTCAAATCTTGAAAATTTTTATGGACATAAGTTTGTAGATGCCAATGGAACAATTGTTGAAACCGTAAATTTTGATTCCATTTCTGAAGGCTACGAAAACGATTTCGTTTTGCTAAATCGTGAATATTTCTCACTAAAACTAAAATAAAATGTAAAAAATATAGATATTTATCAATAAAAATGTATTATTTTTGATTAATATTTAAAAAATTACAAATAATGGGGAAGTTTAAATTAGATGAAATTGATCACCAAATTCTAGATATGTTGATCGATAATACTAGAATTCCATTTACAGATATAGCAAAAAAATTACTGATATCTGCGGGTACAGTGCATGTTAGAGTAAAAAAAATGGAAGATGCAGGTATAATAAGGGGTTCGTCATTAACTTTAGATTATAATCAGTTGGGATATGCTTTTATTGCTTATGTTGGTATTTTCTTGCAAAACACATCTCAAACTAAATTTGTATTAGAGCGTATAAATAATATTCCTTATGTTACAGTTGCCCATATAACAACTGGTAAATTCAATATTTTTTGTAAAATTAGAGCTAAAAACACAGAACATGCTAAAGACATTATCTTTATGCTGGATGATATAGAAGGTATTCATCGTACGGAAACAATGATATCTTTAGAAGAAAGCATAAATGATAAAAAACGACTTATGCATTCTATTTTTAACGAACTATAATCGATAAGCTCTTTTTTAAGAGCTTTTTTTAGTGTTAAACTAAAATCACCTTAAATGAATTCATCTAAATTACCTACAAGAGAGTACTTACCATACTATTCTAGTTATATCGGGAAAGCCAATTGTTCTGATTTAATAAATGGTTTAGAAGATTCTTTGGGCAATACATTGTCTTTTTTTAATTCTATTCCAAATGAAAAATTTGAATATCAATATTCTGAAGGTAAATGGACTATTAAGGAAATAATTCAACATATCATTGATGCCGAAAGAGTTTTCACCTATAGGGCTTTATGTTTTGCGAGAGAAGATAAAACGCCTTTACCTAGTTTTGATGAAAATAATTATGCAAAAGTGTGTAAGGCAAATTCAAGAAGTGTAAAAAGTTTGATAAATGAATATGCAGCATCAAGAAAATCTACTATATTATTATTTAAAAGTTTCAGTGATGATACTTTAAAGAATATTGGTGTTGCCAGTGGTGGAGAGATGTCGGTTAGAGCTATTGCCTTTGTAATAGTTGGGCATGAAAAGCATCATGTAGATATCATTAAAGAGAGATATCTTTAAGTTACTCTTCTTCGTCATTAAACACATCTTCTTTTAAATCATTATTCAAGATAACATTACCAAGATCATCCGTTTCAATTTCCAGGTTATCAAAATTGGCTATTGAATAATGAAGACGACTGTTCACCTTTACTAAATAGACAGCATCATCTGTTTTAACCTCAACTGCATCAATAGTTTGGTTGTGATGATCGTCAAAAGTGATAATGTCATCATCATCATATCCATCTGGAAACTTTTCAGTTAAAAGCTTAAGAATTTCTGGAGTTACTTTTTTATAATCTACAATAATTCTGCGCATTGTAACAATTTTATGATTAACAATTAAATTATATCATTTAGTTCAATTTCGGAAACAGTTACAATAAATTTACAAATTATTTTAATTCAAAATCAGCTATTATAAAATTTAAAAGCATTATAAATTAATTCTTCATCAACAGTACAATCAATTTTAGGTTTGCCAATTTTTTCTAGTAATACAAAATTGATATTTCCATGTTCGTTCTTTTTATCATATTTCAAAAGTTGAACGATAGGTTCGAAGTCTTTAGCATCTATTTGCTCTTTACCATAAGTTTTAATCATCAGTGCTTTAATACTTTGACATAAATCTTCTGAAAACCCCAAAAGACTAGTTGAAATATGAGTTTCTAATATCATACCTATAGCAATTGCTTCACCATGCAAGAGTTCTTTTTTACTTGGATTGCTTAAAAAATAGGATTCAATTGCATGCCCTAGTGTGTGACCAAAATTCAGAGTTTTTCTCAATTTTTTTTCATAAGGATCTTGATCAACAATGTCTTTCTTAATCAATATCGACTCGTAGATTAATTCATCTAAATCTTTATAAGTCAAATTTGATAAGTCAGAAAATTTTTCCCAGTAAGCTTTAGACTTTATAAGCCCATGTTTAAGCATTTCTGCCATTCCAGATTTTAATTGAATGTTTGGTAAAGTCTTTAAGAATTCAGTATTAATCATAACCATTTCTGGATTTATAATAACACCTATTTGATTTTTTAAGTGTCCTAAATCTACACCAGTTTTTCCTCCAACTGATGCATCGACCATCGATAATAATGAAGTTGGAACATTAATAAATTTAATCCCTCTTTTAAATGTTGAAGCGACAAAACCTCCTAAATCTGTTATAACACCACCACCAAGATTTATAATAAGACTTTTTCTATCTGCCTCAAGGTCTGAAAGTGTATTCCATATACCTACACAAGTTTCTATAGTTTTATTTGTCTCACCAGATTCAATTTCAATTATTTCTGTATCGTTTAAGCCTTCGATGTTTTCTAAAAATGAAGGCAAACAATACTTGTGAGTATTCTCATCAACTATAATAAAAACTTTTGAATAGTTACTTGTTTTTAAGTGTTCATTCAAAGCTTGATAAGATGACTCATTAAAATGAATGACACAATCGTTTGCAGTAATAGAATTCATATAATTACAACTAAATTTTCACTGTTCGAAATTAAGGAGATTTATTTAAAAAAGTAGATATATGATAATTATATTTGTTAATAAATTATTTAAAATGAATACTGAATTAATTTTTGAAAATACAGAAATAGCTTTTAGCCTTAAGAGTGATTCAGAGCTTGAAAGAGCCTATTTCTTGTTTAAAATGATATCAATAGAGCCATTGGTAAGGATTGGCACAGCAGCCACGAATTTTGCTATCAAAGCTCACTTGCCAATAGAAGGTCTTATTCGCTCTACAGTTTTTGATCATTTTTGTGGAGGCGTAAATGAAAATGACTGTTTGCCGGTAATTGAAAAGATGTATGAAAAAGGAGTAAGTTCTGTATTAGATTATTCGGTTGAAGGAAAAGAGAGCGAATCAGAATTCGATTTTGCTTTAAAAAAGACTCTTGAAATCATTGAATTTGCAAAAGAAAAAAAACATATGCCAATAGCTGTTTTTAAGCCAACAGGTTTTGGACGATTTTCACTTTACGTAAAAATTGGAAAAGGTGAGGAGCTAAATGATAAAGAAAAAGAAGAATGGCAACGTGTTGAGAACCGTTTTGATAAGGTTTGTAAAGCTGGAAAAGACAGCAATATAGCTGTTTTAATTGATGCTGAAGAAAGTTGGATGCAAGATGCTGCAGACCATTTAGTGTCTAAAATGATGGCAAAATATAATACCGAAAAAGCGATTGTTTATAATACCTTGCAAATGTATAGACATGATAGGTTGGCTTACTTAAAGCAACAACATGAATTGGCTAAAGAACACAACTACTTTTTGGGTTTTAAATTAGTAAGAGGTGCTTATATGGAAAAGGAAAATGATAGAGCAGAGGAGAAGGGTTACCCAACTCCAATATGTAAAGATAAAGCAACAACAGATGCCAATTTTAATGATGGTGTGAAGTATATGTTGGATAATTTAGATGTTATGTCTCTTTTTGCTGGCACACACAATGAGGATAGTTGTTATTTAATTATAGATATCATGAAACAAAAGGGTATTAAAAATGATGACAGTCATGTATGGTTTGGTCAGCTCTACGGTATGAGTGATCATATAAGTTTTAATTTGGCTCATAGAGGCTACAATGTAGCTAAATATGTTCCTTTTGGTCCAGTAAAAGATGTTATGCCTTACCTTATAAGAAGGGCAGAAGAAAATACTTCTGTAGCTGGGCAAACAGGAAGAGAGCTTAATTTGTTAACAAAAGAAAAAGCACGAAGGAAGTGTTAAGAAAATTTCCACCATTTTTTAGAAGATTTATTTGGATTTTTTCCATAACCGTAAGCATAACCCAAACCTTTTTTAAAATTTACATAATTAACTAAAACGGCCATATTCGGTAAGCGTTTTTCGTTATACATATTTTGAGCTACATAAAGTTGACGTTTGTCAAGATAATTAGCTTTTACAACATAAATAAACATATCTGCATACTTGCTAATAAGCAATGAGTCTGTTACCAGACCAACCGCTGCAGTATCAACAATAATGTAATCATATTTAGATTTTACATCATCAAACAATAATTGCACACGATCACTCATTAGCAATTCTGATGGGTTAGGAGGAATAGCTCCAGCAGTTATAATATCCAAATAATCATTTCCATTTACATTTTTAATAATATCTTCACTTTTTAAATCAGTATCACTAATAAAATTGGTTAAACCTATATCATTTTTAATATTAAGATAAGTCGTCGTTTTTGGCACTCTAATATCCGCTTCTATTATTAGAACCTTCTTCTTTGAATATGATAAAGATAAAGCTAGGTTAGTTGATGTATGTGATTTCCCTTCTTTGTTTGTCGTTGAAGTGACAAAAATTGTTCGTGATCTATTTTTAATGCCTTGTAGCATAAATTCTAGATTAGTCCTAATAATTCTAAATGCTTCTGCTTTTGGAGAGTAATCAATCTCTGAAATTAATAAGCTTTTTTTGGTAGCTTTTGGTATTTCACCTATGTAAGGAATATCAATAATTTGTTTTACGTCTTTATAGGTATGAACTTTTGTATCCATTAAATTCAAGATGTATATCAAACCTATTGGTATACCAAGTCCTAATAATAGTGCTGCAAGAATGATTATTACTTTTTTGGGAGACACAGGTTTTGATGAAGCAAAGGCTGGATCTATAATTTTAGCATTTGAAGAAGTTACTCCCAATGAAATAGCAGACTCTTCCCGTTTTTGCAATAGATATAAGTACAAGGCTTCTTTAATATCTTGTTGTCTTTTAATATCTCTAAATTGTCTTTCTTTTTTTGGTGCTGAAAATATTTGTGAATTAATTCTTGAGTTTTCAGCATATAAATTATCTAAAGTAATTTGATTTGTAGATTTTACATTGTTTAAACTTTGGTCTAAATTTTGCTTAATGGCATCTATTTGATTATTTAAGTTAATAACCGTAGGATTAATTTCACTAGAATTCTTTAAAATCCTATTTCTTTCTAAAACAAGTTCATTATGTCTTTTGGTTATTTGATCAATAGAACCATCTGCGATACCTATATTGGCAGGAAGTAAATCAGAAGAACTATTCTTTAAATATTCGTTCATATAATCAATAAGCTGTATCTGATTTGCAGTATTTATAAGCTTATTTTCATTTTCTTTTTCCGTTTGTAAAAAAATGTCCGATTGAGTTTGTAGATCAGTCAATTTATTTTTTTGTTGCAGAGATTCTGCAGTTAAATCTACCTCTTCTAGTTCTCTCGAGACAACCTCTAATCTATTATTGATAAAATCTGATGTAGTTTTTACAACCAGTTGTTTATCTTTTACTACATCTTGATTATATTTTTCTATAAGTTTGTTTAGAAACAACTTTCCTTTTTCTTTTAGATTGTCATTAATGGTAAGCTTTATAACACTAGAAGTTTCTTTTGTTTCTAAAAGTAATTTGCTTTTATAAAAGCTTGAAACTGAATTTAAAGGAGAGATTTTAATCTTAATATTAGAATCAATTTTAGCCGCATACTGACCTATATTTGGTGTAATTATAATATCACCAAAACCTGTTTCAATACTTTCACCAAAATTGTAAACTACACCATCTTCTTCAATTTCCTTTCCTTTTTTAGCAAAAGACTTTTTGTCTATTCCTTTAAAGAGAAATGATGTAGGAGATTTGATCTTTATTGAAAAAGTGGTATCGACTTTATGGATTATAGAATCTGATGCACTGAAGTTTATATTTAATGGTGGGTTGGTATATATTTCTACCGCTTTAATTCTACCTTCAACAAAGCACTGAACATTAAATTTTAGGTCTTTTACGACTTCAGTAATCAAGGCCCTAGATTTAAGGACTTCTATTTCATCAATAACATTGTTTAAATCTGTTTTGAATAAGCCATAATTTTGAAGATTAGAAATTTCTGGAAGCTTATTTTTGGACTTATCATCAGTGATTTTAATCGTAGCGATAGCTCTATACTGGTAATCTGCATATCGCAAATATAAAAACGCTAAAACAAGGGCAACAACTGTACAAAAAGCAATAAATTTCCATCTTAAAAGATAGACATCTATAATATCTCTAAAATATTCTTTTTGTTCTGTTGTGTTTTTTGCCATTATTATTATTTTATTAAAATAGCTATGATAGTTGCTAATGTAGCAACAGCAGAAATAATAATTACATTATTTTGATTGTATGATGATGATCTTACTTTAGCTTTATTAGGTTCAATATAAATTACATCATTTTGAGTTAAGTAATAATTAGGTGAATTTACAACCTTAATTGAGGTAAGATCAAATTTTGTAAAACGTTTTATACCATTATCTTCTCTTATTAAAAATACATTCTCTCTTTTACCATAAATGGTCAAGTCGCCTGCAAGGCCTATAGCTTCTATTAAAGAAATTCTTTCATCTTCAACAGTAAAGGTTCCAGGATTGTTTACTTCTCCCAAAACAGTTACAGTAAAATTTGCAAGTCTTATATTTACAATAGGGTCTTTTATATAATCTTCTAACTTTGTTTTTAACAATTGTGTAGCTTGAGATCTTGAAAGCCCTCCAAGTTTTATATTTCCAAGAACTGGAAATTCTATAAAACCATTTAAATCTACCAAATAGGTTTGCATTTTCAGTTCGCCTTGAGCTTTAATCAAGGAATTATTGTTAGCTATTACTGGTAAATTAAAAGGTTTTACGGCTTCTGGATCTAACCCAGAAACTACAATGGTTAACAAATCATTTGGCTTATATATCAATTCAGATTCCGTTGGAATTTGATCATTCTTTTCTATTATTTCATCTTGGAAATAAACAATCTCTTTACTTGAACCACAAGAAGTAAATGAAATTACAACGGGTAATATTATTATGTAGAATACTTTTAACTTCATGATTTTAGATTGTTAAATTTAAAGATTTAATGCATCATACATTGAATTGTTTGGAATGTATTCTGGAACTAGATCTTTTATCTTTGAAACAATTTCAATATTTTGTGTAGTTGGACTTAAAGAGCACAACTCGTTTATTTTTATCTCTTGATCATTAATATTTTCCGTTTTACATTTAGCAATCATTATTTTCTCATGATATGTTGGTTTGGTTTTTTCTCCATCTGCTAAAAGTTCTTCAAATATTTTTTCACCAGGGCGTAATCCTGAAATAGAAATATCTATATCTTCAGGATATTTCAATCCAGATAAGGCTATCATATTTACAGCTAAATCAAATATTTTAACAGGCTTACCCATATCAAACACAAAAATTTCACCGCCTAATCCCATTGAAGCCGCTTCCAAGACTAACTGACTCGCTTCTGGAATAGTCATAAAATATCTAATCACGTCTTTGTGTGTAACAGTTATTGGTCCTCCAGATTCAATTTGTCGCTTAAATAGAGGTATTACAGAACCATTTGACCCAAGAACATTTCCAAATCTTGTAATGATAAATTTAGTATTACCTCCTTGAGTTTCTTTTTTACAGCAAATACAGATTTCTGCAACTCTTTTGGTTGCTCCCATAACGTTTGTAGGATTTACGGCTTTGTCTGTAGAGATTAATATAAACTTCTCAACACCATGTTTAACCGATGACTTTGCTGTATTGTCTGTGCCTATAACGTTTACACTTAATGCTTCATAAGGATTTTGCTCCATTAATGGAACATGTTTGTATGCTGCCGCATGAAACACAATTTTTGGTTTGTATTTATTAAAAATGAAATCTAACCTTACAGAATCTCTGATGTCGGCGACAACGGCTTCGAAGTTTTTTGCCTTTTTTTGAATTAATTCTTGTTGTAAATCATAGAGAGCAGATTCTGCATTGTCAACTAGAATTAATTTTTTATAATTATAATCACATAATTTTCTTACAAGCTCACTGCCAATAGAACCAGCGGCTCCTGTTATAAGTAAAACTTTACCATCATATTCTTCTATAAGATCTGGATTATGAATGTTTATAGGCTCTCTACCTAATAGGTCTTCAATTTTAATGTCTTTAATCTGTCCTAGGCTCAAGTCTCCATCGATCCAATTTTGAACTGGTGGTACAATTTTCACTTTAAGATTCAATTGAAATAACTTTCCAGTTATTTCTAACAAACGATTTGAGCTAGCATTTTGTATAGAGATAATAACCTCCTCAATATTATTTTTTGCAATGAAATCTTTGTTTAATTTGCTTAGATGGTAAACATTTAGGAGATTGATTGTTTTGCCTACTTTACTTTCATTATCATCTATGAATCCAATGACCTTGATGTTGCTCATTGCGTCGTTTGAAAGAGCTTCATAAGTTATTAATCCAGAATTTCCAGCGCCATAAATAAGAACTCTAGTTTCTTCTTCATAGTCCTGCATAACACTTTTGTATATAGATTTGATAAAGAATTTAGCACCAATAAGAAAGAATACATTTAATAGAAGATGAATGTAAATGATTGAACCAGGTATATCGAATACATAGTCAAAATCATATTTTCTACTCATAAAAGTGGTGATGATTAAAATTGTTGCAAGGATGTTTATTCCAACAATAATATTGATCACATCTTTGACACCTGTAAATCGGACAACGCCTTTATGAGACCCAACAATTATAAAACTTATTACAGCTGCAGTAAGCACAAATGGGATTTGTTTTAAAAAAGTATAGAAGTTAAAATCTATTTCGAAATTGAACCTAATTAAATAAGCTATAAAAAAGGTAAAAGCTACAACACATAAATCAAATAAAAGCACGAGCCATTTTGAGGCGTACCTATCAAATAATCTTTTTAATATGTTATTAATATTACTGCTCAAAGTATGACTTTATTATTTTAACGATTCTACTTAAATCATCCAAAGTTAAATTGGAACCACTAGGTAAACACAATCCCTTTTCATATAATTCGTCTGAAGTTCCATTCAAATAACTTGGGAAAGTATTAAAAACGGGTTGCAAATGCATAGGTTTCCATGAAGGCCTAGATTCTATATTCTCTTTTTCTAATAACAATCTAATTTCTTCTCTAACCTTCTTTGATTTAAAAACAACACAAGTAAGCCATCTATTTGAAGAATAGCCTTTAGGTTCTTTTAAGAAAGAAATATTTTTGTATGTGCCTAAATGTTCATAGTAGAAATTAAAATTACGCCTTCTTAAATTCACTCTTTCATCTAGTACTTTCATTTGACCACGACCAATTCCAGCTAATATATTTGAAAGACGATAATTATAACCAATAGTCGAATGAGAATATTCAGCACCTTTTTCTTTTGCTTGAGTTGCCAAAAAAACGGCTTTCTCTTTATCTTCTTTGTTACGTGTAATTAATACACCACCGCCAGAAGTAGTAATTATTTTATTTCCGTTGAATGAGAAGACAGAATAATCTCCAAAAGTCCCACACTTTATATTATTATAACTTCCACCAATAGCTTCAGCGCTATCTTCAATTACAGGAATTGCATAGGTTTTGGATATTCTATTTATAGCTTCAACGTTATAGGGCATACCATACAAATTTATAGCAATAATTGCTTTAGGTTTTTTGTTTAAGGCAACTCTTTCCTTTATAGCTTTTTCAAGCAATTCTGGACATATGTTCCAGGTTTTTTTTTCACTATCAATAAATATTGGTTTCGCTCCTTGATATATAACAGGGTAAACAGACGCAGCAAATGTCTTTGTTTGACATATAACTTCATCTCCACAACCAACATTTAATAAAATTAAAGCCAAATGAATTGCTGCAGTACCAGAACTTAAAGCTACAGCATGAGAATTATGATTCAGATACAACTCAATATCTTTTTCAAAACCAATAACATTAGGTCCTAATGGAGCAATCCAATTTGTTTTAAATGCCTCATCTATAAACTCTTGTTCATACCCACTCATGTGTGGAGGCGACAACCAGATTTTAGATTTCAAGGCAGAAATTTTATTTTTCATAGTAAATATCAAAGTTTAATTAGTCACGGTCAAATAAATACGATAAATAACTAATTTCGACGTTGTTATATTTTATTTTTTTAAAGTTATCAAGTTTCATCCAATTTTTTGAACACTTTATCTATATATAATAGATTGTAAATAGACAAGATTTTGTTTTTCTGGTAAATTTTATTTTGAAAAAACAACTCGTATCGTATTTAAAATTATTTTGAAGTCTTGATAGATTGTAGGATTGTTTAAGTACAATTTGTTGAGACGAATTTTTTCAGGTAATATTTCTTTAACATAAAGTAAATCAGGATCTTTTACTGATTTTAATAGTTCTGCCTCATTTCTGAAATGAATGGATGCATAGTCTGTAATGCCAGGTTTTATTGCGAGTATTTTAAGATCATTTTCAGAATAATGATTAACATATTTTCTTACTTCTGGTCTCGGGCCAACAAAACTCATATTGCCAATAAAAACATTAATAAGTTGAGGTATTTCATCAAATTTATACTTTCTCAAAAAGTAGCCTACTTTTGTTACTCTAGGATCTCTGTCTCCAACTGTCAAAAGCCCTTTTTTATCAGAACCTACATACATGGTTCTAAATTTGAAAATTTTAAAATCTTTATTATTTATCCCAACACGTTCTTGTAAAAAAAACACAGGGCCTTTAGATTCAACCATAATAATTATGGATATTATGATAAAAAAAGGAAACAATAAAATCAGACCAATAAAAGAAAAAAGTATGTCAAAAACACGTTTCATAAAAGCACCAATTCTACTGACTCTTTTACAGAACTAACAATATGATCTAATTCATTATCAGTAAGTTGAGGATATATGGGTAATGAGATTTCTCCCTTGTAATTCTTATATGCCATAGGGAAATCTTCAATGTTATAACCAAGATTTTTGAATAATGTCAAAAGTGGTAATGGCTGAAAATGAACGTTTACAGCGACTCCTTTTTCTGTAATTTTTTCTATAATTAAATCTCTGGTTTCTTCTTTTACATTATTAATTCTTAACGCATAAACGTGACAAGATGAAACTTTATCTTGAGATTTAAAAGGAGGCAATATTGCCCAATCATTATCTGAAAAAGATTTTTGATAAAAGTCAAAGATTTGCCGTCTTTTAGGTAAGGTGTTCTCAAAGTAATTTGGCAATTGAGCTACACCTATTGCAGCAAGGACATCGGGTAAATTGATTTTTAGACCAGCAAATGCAATATCATATTTCCATCCTCCAGCTTTAGATTTTGTAAAAGCATCCTTGGTTTGGCCATTTAAAGTATAAAGTCTTAAATAATCATATACTTCTTGATTGTTAAATGGTTTTGGTAAATTTATGCATAAAGCACCACCTTCTGCCGTGGTAACATTTTTAACCGCATGAAATGAAAATACAGTAATATCTGTTGCAGCGCCAATGTAGTTATTTTTGTATTTAGCACCTATTGAATGAGCAGAATCTGAAACAACTAAAATTCTACCAAGTTTTTCTTGATTCTCACCATTTGGCTCAAACAAATGGTTTTTCTGTTTTACTAAATCATTTATTTTATTGTAATCGCAAGGCCAACCTGCAATATCTACTGGAATAATTGCTTTTGTCTTTTTTGTGATGGCTTTTTCAATATTTGTATGAGAAATATTAAAATCATTTTCTACATCAACCATAATAGGCGTAGCACCAACATGAATAACTGCTAAAGCCGTTGCAGCATATGTATATGCCGGTATTATAACTTCGTCACCTTGACCAATTTCGAACCATTTTAAAGCTAACATTAACCCCGAAGTTGCAGAATTTACGCAAAGCGTATTTGGAGAAGGTGTATATTTTGAAACGAGTTCTTCCAATCTTTTAACTTTAGGTCCAGTCGTAATCCACCCAGACATTAGAGAGTTTTTAACTTCATCTATCACATTGTCATTGATGTCTGGTGGAGAAAAGGGGATTTTCATTTTATTGTTTCTTTATAAGTGAATCAAAGATAGCTATATATTGATTAGAAATTTTTTCTAAACTAAATTCCTCAACTTGATTTAATGCATCTTCTGCTAACGTATCACATAGCTGTTTATCACTTGCTAAAATAATCATAGTTTCTGCTAATATCTTTGAATTTTTAGGTTCTATTAATAAGAAATCCTTTTGATGTTTTCCAAATTCACGAACACCAGTAACATTGGTTGAAATTATTGGTAATCCAACTGCTGCAGCCTCAAGTAATACTCTTGGAAATCCTTCGCCATAAAATGTTGGTAATACAAAAGCATCAGATTTTGATAGTACGTTTAGAATATCGTTACGTTGCCCCAACCATTCAACCAAATGGGCGTGATTTTTTAAAATGTCTTCATTTAGGCTGCTTGAATTCTCTTCTAAAGGTCCAACAAGAAGGAATTTGAAATTATAACCATTATCTCTACAAATTTTTGCTGCTTCTAAATAATTAATAATACCTTTTTCATAAATCAATCGTGAAACGCATATAAATGTAAAAGGGTTGCCTATACGTATGGCCTTATCTTTAATATTATTTAATTCAATTCCGCTACTATAAATAATATCATAATTTTGATCTTGCATTAAGTTTTTGTCTAAAAACAAATTCTTATTGTCTGAATTTTGAAAAATGGTTTTAGAAACTCTTTTTTTAATTATTCTATGAAAAATAAAGTAGAATTTTCGCAAAATAAAATTAGAAAAAGATTCTTTGTTAAAAATAATTCCCAAGCCCGTTATAGTTCTACTTATGGGTGTTTTGGTGTTACGTAAGGCTAGAGGAACCAAAAATGCTGGTTTGGTATCGAAGGTGTGAATTAAATCAAAATTATTTTTCGTGAAAAAACTTTTATACCATTTTAAGGTTTTATAATCATCAAAAGGTGCAAAGTTTCTATTTAAACTGTAAGAAACATAGGTTGTATTTTCTGGGAATTTGTGTTTACTAGAACCTATTATTGTAACGTTATATCCAGCATCAATAAGATATTTAGAAAGCGGTATTCGTTTATGTACATCTTCACCACCAACAATGCATATTTTCTTTGCCATAGAAACTAATTGTAAGTATTGCAATACCATTTTTGGAATACATAAAATGCCCAAATCTGATAGCTATTGTCAATTTTTTTTGAAATATGATTCTTTACCATAGGTATGACAAAATTACAATTAAAAATGCCTTGTTTGTCTAAAAATTCTTGGTCAATATAAGATTCTAATTCAGCTTTTAAGCTACAACGTAACCAATCTCCAACAGGAACAACAAAACCTTGTTTTGGTTTTTCAAGAAAATTTTCAGGAAAATAGGTTTTAAATGCTTCTTTCAAGATATATTTTTTATTCCACTTATTTAAAAGATATCCTTCTGGAAGATTATTAGAATAATCCCAAAGTGTTTTATTTAAAAAAGGTGCTCTGCATTCTAAAGAATTTAGCATACTTGTTCTGTCTACTTTTACTAACATATCACCTTCAAGACTTATATGTCTATCTATTTCTCTAAAGTCGAATAATGTTTTTGGGGTTTCTATTCCTGATTTTGTTTTGTAGTAATCAAATACACCTGAATGTTTATATTCTGGTAAAAACAATTCTGATAATTCTTTAGAAAAGCCAAGCGAAATAATATTCCAGTATGAGTCATTATCATAATTTACTGAATCGATGAGCTTTTTTATTTTGAATCTTTTTCCGCGCTGGTCATCTTTTGTAGAAAGTATTTTTTTTAAAATATTTTGTGAAGCTTCATGTAATTTTCGAGGAACAAGATAGGTATATTTCTTATTTAATTTACCCATGTAATACTTATTGTAGCCACCAAAAACTTCATCGCCACCATCACCTGTAAGTGCTACCTTAACATAATCGCTGGTTTTTTTAGACACAAAATAAGTTGGTAAAGCTGAAGAATCTGCAAAAGGTTCATCAAAGTTAGAAAGGATACTATCAAGGTCATTTTTTAAATCATCTTCAGACAACATAAACTCATGATGATTACTTTTGATAAGCTTTGCAACAAGTCTGGATTTATCTGTTTCGTTAAAAGAAGCTTTTTTAAAACCAATGGAAAAAGTATCAATTTTTTTATCTGTTAGTTGCGAAACCCCTAAACTTACAATTGAAGAGTCTACGCCTCCTGATAAAAAAGTACCAATAGGGACATCAGATACCGTTCTGCTTTCTATGCTTTGCATGACCAAATCATGCACTTGGGTTTTTGCTTCTATAAATGAAATATTTTGTTCTTGTTTTCTTTCAAGTTTATCAATAGATTGAATTTCAAACTCATGAGAGTTTAAATTGTACTCAATGTAATGGTTTGCTTCAAGTTTGTAGATATTTTCAAAAATTGTAAATGGAGCAGGAGTATAGGTCAATTTAAAAAATAAACTAAGTCCTTTTTTTGATATTTGAGGTTTAAAATCTAATTGATCAACTACTGATTTTAACTCTGAAGCCCAAATAAATTTATCCTGATTCTTAAAGTAATACAATGGTTTTTCTCCAAAAAAATCTCTGGCAACATAAATTTTGTTTTTATTCTTATCAAAAATGCTGAAGGCGAACATTCCATCCAATTCTTTAAAACTTTCAGTTCCATATTTTTCATACATTTTAAGTATAACCTCTGTATCACTTTTGGTACTGAATACCACACCTTCATTTATAAGTTTATTTTTTAGTTTTTGATAATTATAGATCTCTCCATTAAATACAATAACTATTGTTTGGTCTTGATTATAAATGGGTTGACTTCCCGTATTTAAATCTATAATTGAAAGCCTCCTCATAGCCATACCTATAGAATAATGGTCATTAGAGCCAACAAAAAAGCCATCATCATCTGGACCGCGATGAATAATAAGATGATTCATGGTTTGTAGCATGCTTTTTATGCTAGAAGGATCAACTTTATTGGATGATATGACACCATTAATTCCGCACATTAAATATTAATCTTGTTAATTAAATTGTTCATTTCTAGTCCGATTTTTGAAACCTCAAACTCTTTAACTCTTTCAAGCCCCTTTTCTGAATAATGTAGCCTTATATCATTATTTTTTTGCAAAAACTGAATAGCTTTGCTCAAACCTTGAATATCATTAACATTAACTAAAATACCATATTTGGCTTTAAAAAAGCTTCCTGTTTCAATACTTACGGACTGATTTTCGTTAAGTAATTCTAATGGACCAGACATGCAATTGCTTGATATTACTGGCAGGCCCACAGACATGGCTTCTAAAATAGCATTTGGAAATCCTTCTGTATTAGAGAAAAGAACAAGACAGTGTCCTTTTACTAAATAGTCTAAAACATTGTTCACACTTCCTTTAAAATGTATTCTTTCTTCCAATTTTAAGTTGGCAGAAGTCAATTTTAATTCATTTTCTAAAGAACCATTTCCAAAAATTTCCAGTGTATAATTTGAAGGTAATAAATCGATAGATTCAATGGTGCCTTTATGGTTTTTTTCTTCAATTAATCGACCAATAGATATAACTTTAAATTCTTGTGAAGGCTTATCATAGCTAGATAAATCCTTTCTTTGTTGGGCTAATTGAATTGGATTGTAAACAACTTTGGTGTAAATTTTTAATCCAAAGTTTTGAATTAAATCTTCATTAATATATACAGAATTTGAAAACAATAAATCATTTTTATTATAAAAGCTTTTAACAATAAATTTAAATGAGCGCATTGAAAATTTAATTGATGAATACATTTTTGAAGGAAAACAACGTTCGCTTATTATGGTTTTTAGTTTACCATTTAAAATTTTAGCACAACTGTTAATCAAATTTGGCAGAACTAGAAAAGAAATGGAAGTTTCAATATTATTTTTTTCTAATGCCTTGCGATACCTAAATAAAACTTTAAAAAAAAGAAAAACTTTGGATAACAGTGATTGCTTTTGATTAAAATTTTCGTTGGTAAGTACAATTATATTGACATCTTTATGTATTGGAAATTCAATGTTGTTGTAGATAATTATCAGAGAAACATTATAATATTTAGTTAATTCATTACATAATAAACTGACTACTCGTTCTGTGCCACCAAAACTTAAATAATTTGAGAATAATGCTATTTTCTTTTTAGGAGGCATTTTTAAAAATGTTTACAAACAGAGATTCATATTGCTTTAAAATGGTTTTTTTATTAAACCTTGAATTTACAACTTGACTTACTAATTCTGGCTTAAAATAAAAATTTGTGTATAGATTATTTAAATAGTCCACACAATCTTCCACATTGTTCACAATATAGCCATTCACATTACTTTCAATAATTTCATCCAAGCCACCTGGAGCATTGAATGCCACTACAGGAGTACCAACAACACAACTTTCTAACAGCACATTTGGGAACCCTTCTACATAAGAACCTTGCAAGAAAAGATCGCTTTTTTTCAAATAATTATTCACATTTTTTGTATAGGGTATATGCTTTGTATTATGTTTTAAATTGTTTTCTTTGATAAGTAACATTAGGTTTTCTCTTTCTATACCATCTCCAATCATTGTGTAATTAAATGGAAAATTTAATTTAGAGAGTACTTCAATAATTCTTTCATATCCTTTTTCCTTGCTTAATCTTCCAACAGTAATAATTGAAAGTAAATGCATGCTATTTCTAGATTTCAACTTTGGTTTCAAGTCACTCGTAATCGGATTGTTTATTAGTACAAGTTTTCTTTCAGGAATATTATAGGTTTTGGCCATATCTGCTTTCATATCTTTAGATTGGCATATGATACAATCAATCAATTTATAAGCAAATACAGTTAAAAATTTAGGAAAGTAAACTTTAGTATAATGGTTATATTTTATTAATTCGCTCAACACATTGGCTTCTCTTGCTATAAACTTGGTTTTGTGAAAGAAAACAGATAAAAAAGCTGTGAGCGTATTTAAATGAACAATTGAGCTTAAAACTATATCTGGTTTAGCTTTTCTGAAATAATTGAATAATCCAATGGTTCCATGTAAAACACGTTTTTTATTTAAAAAGATAGTATTTGTTTTTCCTGTATTGTAAACAGAGTCTTTTTCAAAACCGATAACCAGTAAGGTTGTTTCAAAGATATCTTGATTGAGTTCTTGTGCAATAAAAGACATAATACGTTCTGCACCACCAGCAGATAGTGATGGTAAAATAAAGGTTATTTTTATTTTTTTTTCAGGCATTATTTAATTGTATAACCTTTTCCGTTAGATTTTAACCATTGCTTTAAAACTAATAGCTTCCAAATAAGAGGATATCTATTCCAAGAGCCGTTCATGTGCTGTTGAATCATAAAACTCACTTCTTTTGGATTAATACAAGGAATATCTTTTAAGTTAGAATCACTTAACTCTGTAAGCACATATTCTTTCAGTTCGTCTTTAAACCATTCCTTAAAAGGCATTGTAAAACCAGCTTTGGGTCTTTCAAATATATGTTTTGGTACATAATCGTATAAAACATCTTTTAATATTCGCTTTTGATTTTTACCTTGGTATTTAAAATTGGTGGGAAGAGAACGTGCAAAATCTACAATTCTATAATCCATTAATGGCGAACGTGCTTCAAGCGAATAAGCCATCGTAGCTCTGTCTACTTTTGTGTTAATATCCCAATTTAGGTAAGTTTTTAAATCAAAGTCCGAAATACGTTCATAAAGATTTTTATTCTTGTGAAACAAATACTTTTTTTCATCAAAATCCAAATGATTATGATCAGTCTCTAACCATGAAAGATTAATTCCTGTCATAGACGCCAAATAAATGCTGTTTGCGTCATTGTACTTTAAAGCATGTGCTAATATTTTGACCCTATAATTTGGAGTAAGATGCATAATACTAGACAAAAGTTTTCTTAAAGAAAGAGGAACTTTATATGCTAAATCTGCTTTCTTCATCCAATGATAGCGTTGGTATCCTATAAAGCTTTCATCACCACCATCTCCAGATAATGCCACAGTAACTTGCTTTCTAGTATACTTTGCTAATAACATTGATGGGATTGCTGATGAATCTGCAAAAGGTTCATCATAGTAGTAGCAAAAATTATCAATCAAATCAATACCTTCCTTATAATTACACTCAATGATATGATGGTCTGTTTGTAAATGGTCAGCGACTTGCTTTGAGTATGTGCTTTCATCAAATCCCTTCTCATTGAACTTTACAGAAAATGTTTTTACCTTACTAGATGTTGTTTGTGTTGCCAGTGCCGCTACAACTGAAGAATCTACACCACCAGATAAAAATATACCTACCGGAACATCAGCAAATAATCTTATGGATACAGCATCTTTAATGTAATCGTTTAAGATATGCTTGGCATCTTGATAATTACCTTGGAATGGATTTGAACCATGATAATCTATGTCCCAATACTGTTCAATTTTTAAACCATTATTAATTAGGTTATACGTAAAGTAGTGTCCAGCCTCAAGTTTTTTGATTTCATTGAAAATTGAATTTGGGTCAGGAACCGCTCCCCAAGCCAGATAATTGCTTATATTATCTTTTGATATTGAGAGATTGTCATTAAATAACTGTATTTGAGAAATCTGACTAGCAAATTCAAAATTTTTACGATCATGAAAATAATAAAATGGTTTTTGCCCCAATCTGTCTCTTGCTCCAAAAAGAGTTTGCTTTTTAACATCATAAATCACAAAGGCAAACATACCGTTAAACTTATTAACACAAGCGTTACCATATTCTAAATATGCGGCACAAATAACTTCAGTGTCACTTGTAGTTTTAAATTCGTAGCCACTTTGAAGGAGATCTTTTTTAATGGTTTTGAAATTGTAAATTTCCCCATTAAAAACAATGTGGCAATGCTCATTGTATGAGAATGGCTGATTGGACCTTGGGTCTAAATCTATAATTGACAACCTGTTATGACCAAAGATTGTGGGATTTGCTTCAGAGCCTAAAAACTTAAAATCAAGTTTATCTGGACCTCTGAAATCGGTTCTCTCTAGCTTTCGTTTTACCTGTTCTTTTGAGTATTTTATTGTTGATCCGTAGATACCACACATGGGTTTAAGATTTGGTTATTGGGTTAATGATTTCTGGGCTTTCCTTTACTTTGATATATAACCATATTGAAATAAATAAAATTAAATAATTGTCAAAAAAATTATGTGAAACTAGTAAATAAGTGATTAAAATTATTGACAAATAATTATATTCTGGATGTGCAGAAAAATGTTTGAGACTTTTAATAAAAATAAATACATAGATATAAGTAAGTAATAAAAAAGGAATTAAACCTGATTCACCCAATACCATTAGGTATGTATTGTGAACACCAGCCTTTATCCCTACAGTATCCGTTTCTTTTCCCTGCATACTTTTATAACCATGACCATAAATTGGCTTGTCTAAAACGACATCTGTATATAAAGCCCAAGTTTCATTTCTTGGGTTTTCTGAAATAGCTTCTCTATCTACATCATCTGAAAAAATGCTTTTAAGTGCGGAAAATCTTTTAGAATTGAGTTGTAAAGTAGTTGTACCAAGAATAATAACTAATGCTACAGCTCCGATCAAAAGACCAATAATATTTTTTTTATTGGAAATCATTGATACCAAATTAACTAGAATTAAAACCAATATAAAAGATCTTGAAAAAGTCATTATACCTGCGATTGTGAATAAAAATTGCAATAGCAATCTATATTTTAATGATTTGATAGAGTAACTATATGCAAATCCTAAAAGACAAACAACTCCTGCTGTATTGGGATTAAGATAAAGTCCGCTATAACGTCCATAACTATTAGGAAACTGAATAACATTAACAAGTATACTCAAAGCTCCAATGAGCAGAATAATACAAACTTCTATTTGTTTGGTTTGTTTTATTAAATAGCCCGTAAGAATAATAAAAATTAGATACTTAATGATATCATTAATATAATCTTCGAGAAATCCAGAAAAATTCACTCCAGAAATTAGATAATAACTTAAACCAAGGACTAAAAATGGAAATACAAATTTTTCTTTTTTATTAAGAAAGAAATACCCTAAAATTCCAATAAACATTAACAAAACCAATGCACTACCTACACCAGGGCCAAAAGCATACAGACCAAAAGTGGGTAAACTTAATAGTACTAATGTGAGTAATATATATTTGAAGATTTGCATTATTTTAAGAATATTTTTTTCTGTGCATTAACAAATTTTAACAAAAAGAAACTTTTGATGATTTCAATAATTAAGGTGCAGATAGCAATTCCTAAAATACCGTAAAATTTCATCAATATAAAATCAAAAATGATATTTAAAATAACACTTCCCAAAGATACATAAGCCAAAAAAGCATTTTTATTGATACTTGTCAAAAATCTAACTATAACATCGCCACATACTGCAAAAGGAATAGCAATTAAAAATGCATTTTGGACACTAGCTACTATAATTGTATCGTCATGTGTAAATTCATTTCGTTCAAATAAAAGTTCAATTAGAGTAGTAGAGAAAAATAATAATGGAATAACAATAAGGATTAAACCGAAGAACAATAATTTTAAAATATAGTTGAGTTGTTTAAATGCATTTTCTTTATTGTCAATTATTAAGTTAGAGAAATAGGGCAGTAGCACACTACCTAAAGCCATAATAATTAGGGTAGAAAAAAACGCAGGAATTTTCATTCCATAGTTTAATGCAGCAATAGAACCAATTATTAATTGAGCTGAAAAAAATTGGTCGGTAACTGGGATTAAACCCGTAAGTAAACCAGATGAAATTCTTGCTGGTAATTGTTTGAACATTATTTGCACATTCCTACCTGAAAAACTTGGCTTCGCTAACTTTATAACTTTCTTTATTAAGCAAACAATAGCTAAATAGAAAACCTCTGCTACACATCCTATAAGCATACCTACTGCTAGTACTGTTTCTTGTAATTCATCTTTAAAAAAGATTAAACAGATAAGCATGGCGACGGAAGTTAGGACAGGATAAATGGAGGAATGCCTAAATTCATGGTAAACATTTAATAAACCACTTAATAGTGATGACAAGCCCCATAATAAAATACATGGTACTAAATAATAAAATTGAATTTTTATTAATTGATAATAGCTTTCAGTGTGTCCTTTAAAAAAAACATCCAAAAAAACATCCGTGATCAGATATGCTATTAATATAAAAAAAAGACCAGTAGCTATAGTTACCAAAAAACTCATAGACTGAAATGAACCAATATTTTTTGTGGTTTTAGATTCTGCAATGTAGTTGGGTATAAAAACTGCCTTAAAAGCAATTAAAAATACTTGGTTAATAAATCCTGGGAGTAATGCTGCTATATAAAAGGTATCCAACAGTTCTGATAGTCCAAACGAACCAGCAACAACAACTTCTTTATAAAAACCAAAACCTTTTACAACTACAGTAATAATAACAACTGTTATGATATTAAAAGTTGTAGGGCTTTTTAAAACCCTTTTGAAATTAGATATTATTTGATCTTTTAGAGTTGTCACTTACTATTTAAACTTTATAAATTTTCTAAATGGCCAACATAATACAAATACAGATCTTAAAAAATAGCAGTCAATTGATGAATATATGTCTTTCATGGAAAACTCCAGATTCTTTGATGCCATTAGTAAATAGTATATCCATTTTAAAAATAAAATGGGATTTTTTGAAAAATAGTCTTTATAAAACCAGTTTAAAATACAGAGTGAATACACAGCTAATCCAAGAGTGTTTTTACTATAACTTTCTCCAGTAATGCTGTTTCCTGTATCTAAATAATAGACACGTAAAATTTCATTAATGTACATAGTTTTATAACCTAATTTAGCAAGCATATTCCAGATAACGCCTTCAGGTATGTATCCTCTAGAGTAGAGGTAAGGGTCAATTTTTACACCCATTAAAATCTCTGTTTTTGTAAAACCCCATTTTTCAAGTTTATATCTATTAATTAAGATATTATTAAAGGTAGAACTGTAATATGGATCTGAATCAAATTTTTCGCCAACAAGTTTTCCAAATTGATCTTTACACAAACATGTAACACTGCTTACATTTTCTTTTAAATGGTTTGGAATAGAATTATAACGCTCATGAAATATTTCCAATGCATCTTCTGTGCATTCATCATCAGAGTCAAATGGAAGAAAAAACTCTCCTTTTGCCAAGGAAATTCCCTGTATCAAACATGCCATTTTGTGATTGTTGACTTCATTATTAATATAAGTTGTTTTGAAGTCAACATGTTTTAGATGTTTAGATATTTCTTCGTGTGAGTTATCTGTAGAACCATCATTAATTATAATTAATTCAAAGTTTCGGAATGTTTGCTTGTTTAAAGAATCGAAAACACGATGTAAAGTATCTGCACGATTATAAACAGGAGTAAACACAGTAAATTTATATTCAAAATTTGAAATTTCTTTTGCGGGTTCATATTTTGGTAATAATTCTTTAAGTCTCATAGGTCACAGCAACTTGTTAATAATCGTTCTCCATTGACTGACTATATTATCTGCATTTAGTCTAGATACTGAATTTACAGCATTCTTGCTTAAAATAATTCTTAATTCTTCATTGTTCATTAATTCAATTAATTGAGTTTCTAATGCCTTTTGATCATTAACAGGAAAAAGTAAACCATTCTTATTGTGTTCAATGATATCCGAAGGTCCAGTTGGACAATCACTTGAAATAGATGGAATACCAAAACTCATAGCTTCTATAAGTACATTTGGGAATCCTTCATAATCTGAAGTTAATGCAAAAATCTTTGCACGATTATATTCTGTGTGAATATCAGTAGTTCTTTCTACTAAAAAAATGTACTCTTCTTTATTTAAATCACGAATCAGCTTTTTATATGCCTGTTTTTCTTCTCCATCTCCAATAATTAATAATTTCCAGTTATTGTGTGGAATATTTGCAAAAGCATTTATTAAAATTTCATGATTTTTTTGTTTAGTAAATCTACCAACTGTTAGAATTATATTTTCTTTTATTTGGTTTACGTTAATACGGTTTTGAAGTTCTGGGTCAATAGGATTTGGAATTACTGTTAGTTTATTTTCATTTATAAATCTTTTATAAAAGTCTTTAACACTACCAGTCTGTAATATTACCATATCAGATTTAGGATATATTTTTTTTCTAATTGTATTCCAAAACTTATTTTCCACACTGTAATTAGGATTTATCCGTTCGCTAATAATGCTGGGTATTTTTATAAGTTTAGAAGCAATTATAGCATAAACATTGCAGGTTGTTGTAAAACCTATAATAATATCTTGACCTTTTGTAAATCTAAATACTTGTTTGATCATGTAAACATGATTAATTATAGATTTAAAAAAATTAGATTTTCTGCTATAAGTTCGCTTGCAAAATTTTATACTTATTCCTTTGTCAAGAAAATAAAAAGGCTTGTTTTTATAAAGTAGAATGATCTTTACATCATAAAATTCCAATAACATATTTGCCAAAATCGAGACAACACGTTCTGCTCCTCCAGATGTAAGGCTGGGTATAATGAAGACAATTTTTTTTCTTTCCAATTAATACAGTAGGTTTGGGCATTATACATTATTACAAAATGTAAATGTTATTAGCTTTTAAAAGTAACAATTTTCAGCTGTTTGTAATTAATCTTAATATTTAATTAGATGAAATAACAATTTTACAATTTGAAATGCACATTTGATAATGTTTATTTTAGTTATAAGTTTTAACATTTTTTCATCGTCCGAAACAATACTTTCTTCCGTATATAAACCTTTATTTCTTTTTATAGCTTAATTTTTATCGATAAAATGCATTCAATATCTATTAAATGTATATTAAGAAAGAAATAACCTACAAAAATTTTGTAATTCATCGAAAAATCTAAATCGTTTAGATTTTAAAAAAAATGTTTTCGATAGATTTAGGCTATAAAATAGTAAAAGCCCCAAATACTATGATTAAATGTTGCTCTAAATTCCTTTTGAACAGGAATTTTTACTGGATTGTTTTTTTATTATTTATAATAGTAGCTAAAGGACAAAACTACCCTGATGATGTTCAATTATCATCAATTAATTATTCAAATTATCTGCCGCCTTCCGGTCAAGCGCCAGAATATTTGACACCTTTTATCGAGAGCTCATTCAACAACACTGTTACTCGAATAAGTGATAGCCAGGTTTTTGGGACTTCTGCGGGGAACTTAAGACATCATTATCCTGTAACACAGCCTTGGAATAGTGATGGCTCATTAATAATGTTGCAAAGTTTTCCATCTGCAATTCTAGATGGAGAATCCTACGAATTTCTGTTTTGGAGTGATGTTCCCAGTGAAGCAAAATGGAGTAATACACAACCTAATATTATGTACGGTACTCCTGCTAACAAATTTGTGTCATTTAATGTAAATACTAATCAAACCAATACCTTGCATTCTTTTGATGCATATGCAAAAATAGATTTTGGTTACAATAAAGGAAACCAATCTGCTGATGATAAATATGTTGGACTTATAGGTTCAAATGGTAGTCAAATAACGCTTATAACCTATGATATTAAAAATGATATAATTGTAGGAGAACTGAATTTGGGAGACATGAGTAATCAGAACATTAAATGGTTTTCTATAAGCCCATCAGGCAAGTATGCAATACTTGCTTATGGAATTAGTGGCTCTGGTGAATATCAAGGTTATAAAAGATACAATATAGACTTGACCAACAAAACTCATCTTTACAACAATACAGCACATGGAGATATGGGATTTGATGCGAATGGAAATGACGTACTAGTTCAGTTTGGAGATTCTAGCACATGGGATGAAGATTATTATTTAGCTATGATTCATTTAGATAATGCACAGGTAACACCCTTATTTTACTGGCCACAAGAAGATCATAATGGATTGACTGGTATTTGGGGAGGACATGTAAGTTTAAGAAATACAAAACGACCTGGATGGGCATATGTAAGTGAAGGTTGTTGCACAGATCATCCAGTTGCTGCAAGAGAAATATTTGCTATAAAATTGGACGGATCTAATACGGTTGAGCGATTTGCAATTCATCATTCAGATTATACAGCTGGATATGGTCATGAAGCTCAAGCAGTTCCTAATAGAGATGGTTCAAAAGTTATGTTTGGAAGCAATTGGAATAATGCATTTGGAGGACAATATGCACCTTCATACATAGTTGAAAAAAAAGACTCTGAACCAGGCAATATTGCAGCTAATGCAGGAGAAGACGTTTCTATTTGCCAAGGAAGCAGTACAACACTTACTGCATCTGGTGGAGACCAATATTTATGGAATACAGGTGAAACCACAGCCAGCATACAAGTGAGTCCAGCAAGCACAAGTACATATACAGTTACCGTTAGTAGTGGAGGAGAATCAGATACTGATTCAGTTGTAGTCACAGTTAACGAAATCCCTGAAGCGAATGCCGGAGCAGATGTTACCATAGAAGAAGGACAAAGCACAACGCTCACAGCTACAGGAGGAACGAGTTACCAATGGAGTAATGGTTCAACATTACAGAGTATTACCGTTAGCCCAAATGTTACAACAACCTATTCTGTAGAAGTATCCCAAAATGGATGTAGTAATGAAGATTCTGTCGCTGTAATTGTTGTTCAGCCTGAACCAGGCAATATTGCAGCTAATGCAGGAGAAGACGTTTCTATTTGCCAAGGAAGCAGTACAACACTTACTGCA